>CAYROR010000015.1:0-56318 GCA_964425935.1 uncultured Sangeribacter sp. | reverse complement strand
CACTCGATTTTTTTTGTTCTGAGTACCAAATATAACAAAATTTTGTTGTAACTTTGTAAAATAATAAACTAAAGGAGACAAGAGCATGGCAAGACCGATAGCAGAAACACCGATTCTAAAAGGCGAAGATGCCATTCGCTTTGACCGCCTGCGTGTTGAGGTTGAAAGCCTCACGAAAGAACAGCGGGCAGAAAACACCCGAAAACTAAAAGAAGCAGTCAAGGAAGCAAATAAACTTATCCGAGTTTGCTTATGATGGATTTGGTGCGTCTCAGCCATGAGCACAATCTTTCAGGATTTGACTGTGGTGATAAAGATCTTAATGAATTTCTTACGGACGATGCGCTTTTATTCACAGAGAAGCGCATTGCTAATACATACGTATTGGTTGATGATGGTAAGATTGCCGCGTATTTCTGCCTATTGAATGATAAAGTCAGCCGTCAGGATGTTACCAACAACCAATGGAAAAAAGTCAAACACGCTTTCCCGGATGGCAAACAATTCAGCAGTTATCCTGCAATAAAAATCGGTCGTTTTGCCGTATCATCTGATTATAAAGGTCGAAATATCGGCAAATTTCTTATGGTTAAATTAAAAGACATGCTGATAAGTAGTCCGAATTACTCGGCATTTCGATATTTGACGGTGGATGCATATTTGTCAGCTATAGGTTTCTATGAGAAGAATGGTTTTGTCAGATTGACGCAGAAAGAAGAAAACGAGCATACACGTCTGATGTTCTTCGACATGATGACGTTGGGATAATTTCGGGCCAATGTAATTTTACGGTTTAATTGTAAAAATCACTTTCATCGCATTTGTGTTGGATCGTGTCTTTGGCACGTGTGCAGCGGAAGTGTGAGCCACATTGATGGATCTGTCATTGATCAGGCATGTTTTTTTTGTTTAGTGTAAATAATTGGTGTACAACGTATTACCCCCCCCCACCTCTCTCTGAAAAATAGTATGCGTAATAGTTTGAAATTGCGGAGAATTTATATAATTTTGTAACCGACAAACCAACTGCCTGTGTGTGGATGGAATTTAATTTAAAAGTCATGAGGTTATGAGACGCATATTAAACTTCGTATTAGCTCTTGTCATGGGTGGCATACCGATGATGGCACAAACCATTGTGAGCGGAAGTGTCGTAAACGAAGCAAATGAGCCACTGCAAGCTGCCACTGTTCTTTTTGTATTGTCAGACCGTATAGCAGGCGGAACCACAACCGACAGCAAGGGACGGTTTCAGCTCAAGGGGCTTCCGGCAGGAGACTACGAGTGCAGGGTGTCGATGCTTGGATACAAACCGACAGCCAAGCAATTCAAACTGAATGATAAAATTAAATTACCCCAGTTTGTATTGGAGCAGGATGCTACGGCTCTCGATGAATTGACGGTGGTGGTTGACCCCGGTAAAAGAACCAAGGAGCTTGCAGGAATGTCTGTCTACTATCTTTCTGACAGAGCCCGGAAAGAGATGGACGCCTTCCGCGCCTTGCAGGAGATACCCCGCCTGCGAGTAAATGCCACAAGCCACACCATAACACTTGATGACGGCAGCACTCCTCTTATCCTTGTGAATGGCGTGAAAAAACCTCTGGATGTGATCCTCCCTGAATTAATAGAATCGGTTGAGGTGATCGATAACCCGTCGGCTCGTTACCGTGGAGATGCATCGGTTGCTTCCGTGTTGAATGTAAAGCTGAAAAAGAAGGGTATTAAGCCGTATCTTTATGGAAGCCTGGGAGCAAAGGCAACTCCCAACGCCAACTTCATCTATTCAAACGCATCTTTTGAGTTGGGGAGCGCTACATCCTCATTGTATATCAACGGAGGCTATATGCAGATCGGTAAAAATCGATCAGAGAACTACTCCAATATCTTTCAGGGAGATCTGCATCGTGAGCAAACAGGCAAAACCAAAGGCAGATGGCGAAACCCCTTCATCCAGATAGGTGGTGATAAGGTGATTTCAAAAAAAGATTACATAGCGTTCAGTGTGAAATATTTTCCTCACCCAACCACCTCAAAGAGCAGTGCGGACGGGCAGGTTACCGATCTTGCTACGGGAGAGTCATCGACTCTTAAATCGGAGTCAGACAGCAGGACTCGTTTTCATGAGGCCCTTGGGAACATTTATTACAAACACACGTTCAAAAGCCGCCGTACGCTTGAGATTTCGGGAGACTATTTCTATTCAATGAGTGGTAATAAAGTCAGTCAGGAGGAAACCAGCGCACTCTACAGCTTTGTGAATAACATAGACCTCGACAACAGCCGCCATTTGGGAAAGCTGGATGCAGTTTACTCTGATATGCTATCCAAATCCACTCAGCTTCAGTTGGGTTCAAACACGGAGTATTCAATAACAAACATCAATGACCGCATTGACAACCGGCCTGATTTCCGCTACCGCAGGACGCGGGAATATTTGTTCACAGGTTTGGACAATAATCAGTCGAATAGCCGGTTTAATTATGTTGTTTCATTAGGTCTGGACATGGTGTTTTCGGATGCCGCGGGCACAAGACACAGCTACATCGACCTTATTCCGTCGATTTCATTGAGTTATAAAATTGCGCCAAGACATCATCTGTCACTGCGCTCCAACCGCATTCGCTCAATGCCGAGTGCGGGAAATCTCAACCCTCTCAACACGTCGGTCGACAGCCTGTACGTGACTATAGGTAACCCGCTTCTTAAGCCGACCCACACCGACATGGTGAAATTTGGCTATACTTACAATAGTGGGAAAATAAGATTCAACCCATATATTCAGTATTCATATATTTCCGACATAATACAGCCTTACGGGTATCTCGACGGGGATATCTACGTGAGCAGCTACCAGAATTTCGGGCATATCGGCCGTCTGCAGACCGGCGCGACATTCAGCTATAGTATTCCGCAGGGCAAGCCATACTATGGAAATGTAAGTCTGAATGCCTACTATCAAAAAGATTATATAAAAGGAATGTCATTCAGCGGCCGGGGATTTGCGACCACGCTTAATGGGTTCTTCGGTTACAAGAGTGTATCTGTATCTGGATTCTTTGGGATGGAGCCCAATTACTCATATTCATTATATTCAAGGACGAATAATCTCTTTATTTCCAATCTTGAGTTGGGATGGTCGGTGACCAATTCACTGCGGCTCTCGATTTCTGCAGAGCAATTCATTTGTCCTAAGCAACACATTAAAACGTGGACAAACAACGGTGATTATCATGCCTACAACAGCTCAATGCAGACAACACTTGCGCCGAAGGTATGCTTGGGCGTATGGTATAACTTTGCGACCAAGAACTTCAGGTGGCGCAACAAAAAGCAGTTCTTCGAAGAAGACAAAGAACTGCAAAGCATCACGTCTAAGTGAGGTTGATAACCCAGATTGTCAGGTTTCCTACTCAGCCATAGCGTCGCTACGCGTCGGATCCGCCTTCCCTGAATCAGGCCAGAGGCGGGAGTCGATGACCGTTATGTTGCCATTGTTATCAGAAGATATTGCCTCTTGGTTATCTGCTTCTGTTGTCGCGGCTCGACGGCCTACGATTGTCACGCCTATCCACACGGAGGCCGCCGCTATGATGGCAATCAATAGGTGGGTAGTCTTCCTGGATGCAAAAGAGAATCCTTCAAAAATCTCGTTTGACGGACTTTCCGAAGGAATATGTATCTCGCTGAAAGAGCATGGCCGGTGCTCAGGATTGGTCTCCATGCATTTCTCTCCGATCCGCGAAAGTCGTCTGTCGGCAGTCATGGCTGCCATCTCCACGACAATGGATCCGAAAGAATAGATGTCGGCTTTCACGTCGGGTTTCGCTCCGGGTAGCAGTTGTTCGGGCGCCATATAGCTTCGGGTTCCCGCAGGCACTTTTATGACCGTGAACGTTTGGCTGTCTGAGAGGCTGAAATCAATAAGCTTCACCACATTGCCGGAGTGAGTGACCATTATGTTGGCCGGTTTCAGATCCCGGTGGATCACCTGTTTGCTGTGGATATATTCCAGCGCTTTCGATAGCTGCGAAAGGATAGACCATGCTTTCTGAGTGGTGAGCTCCCTCCGTTCGAGGAGGGATTCAAGGCTTTCTCCATCTATATATTCAAGGATAATGGCAGGCCCGATCCCATTGATCTCTTCAAATCCTATGGTTGCCCGTATATTGGGATGATCCAGAGTCATCCCGATCTCGAATTCCTTAAGAAGGGCAGTGCGATAGACCGGGTTAAACCTGAAATCCTCTTTCAGACATTTAAGTATGAAACGTTTGCCGTAGCGTGTAGCCGTCATGAGGCGTGTGGCGCCGGATTTCGAAATGTAGAGCCCGGAGATATTATCAAACTTAGATTCAGGAAGGGGAAGTCCCGTTTCCCTGATTTCAGAAGCGAGATCCTCCGTGTATCCGGAAGAGTCAGCGTCGGTTGTGAATCCTTTCCCTTTCATGATTCAATTATGTTGATGCAGGTGAGACCTCCGTTGCGTCCGGCGATAAACGGAGGAGTGCGCTCGTTGCCCCTTGAGATGAAGGGGAGATAGAGGGGAATGTTCTTGAAGAAACATCCCGTGACAAAGCGGTCTCCTTCCCGGAGTTTGCTGTTGTGGGCTTCAATCACCTCGTAGGTGCTTTCTCCGAGATACCGGAGCCTGAGAATTCGGTTTGGAGACCATCCGATCTCGATGATCGTTCCTTCGGCTATTTCCGTACTTGAGAGCTGCCGGGCCGTGAAGAATGAAGAGTTGTAGCGATGGCTTGTCTTGAGGTCATTGACAAATGAATCGAAAGAGGAATGTCCGATGAAGTTGGCGAGGAGATCAAGCGTGTTAACACGCGGTTTACGTGTATCTTTCACTTATCCCCAGAGCCTTTTCAATGTGGATGGTGAGATCTTGAGATGAATCTCTTTCTCGAGGAAAAGGGAAAATTCATCGAAATCAGTGGTGGTTTTGAGATTCCGACCATATTTCTCCTCTACGATCCTGATAAGTTCTGCTATTTCCGGAGTATTCATGATCATCGGTTTTTAGTGGAATAAGCAATGATATTTGCAAATCTGCCCCATTCCTGATGATTGCGGTAGATACTGACCGAGGAGGCCGGGACGTGGAGGATGCAGCTTCCAAAGATCTCCTGAGCGTTGGCCCCGAAGGCTTCCTTTTCAAGGAAAGGGGGATTTTCAGATGATAAATAAAGGTTTTGCAATCTACACCCATCGAAGGCGTAGTTGCCCACATATCGGGTGTCTTTACCGATATGGACAGATGTCAGTTTCCGGCAGTCCTGAAACAGAAATCCCGGAAGATTCTCCAAATCATCAGGGAGCACAATTTCCTCAATTGAAGAGGCTGCGAATGCGCTGCGACCAATATACTTGATTCCGGAGGGGAAGGCGATGGATGTTATCAATGATCCGAAGAACGCGTTTTCATTTATCCTCTCCACTGACGGTGGAATGGAGAAATGTCCGTTTATCGCTTGCGGAACCCAAATGATCTCAGAAAGTCGGCTGTTGAACAGCACGCCGTCAATGCTCATGAATCTGCTGTTGGCTTCTGACACGTCGATCTTTTCAAGGGCCGTGCATCCGGATGAAACCTGAATGGTCTTGATATTGGGGGGAATTGTCAGTTCGTGGAGTTCGTCACATCCGCTGAATGCGTCGCTCTCGATGGCAATGGCGGAAATCGGGAGGATAATGCGTTTGAGCGAACGACAATTCGCAAAAAGTCCGGTGGAGATAGTGTCGCGTGAGGTGAAACGGCTGCCATCATAAGTGGAGCCTCCGGCCACAATATCAGCGTTGGAGATGTCGACGCAAGAGATGGACGAATCAAGGGGGGTTTCTCCGGGAAGAAGCGGCGCGTCGAGCATCTTCCGGAGAAACCGAAAATCATCGCCATTCATCTTCCCCGCGATAACAAGAGAATCCACAGGAGGATCATACTGGTTGAGAACTATCGACAAGGTGCCGGGGGTGATGAGGTTGACGGCCTCTCCGGGAGTGAATGTTATCGGTTTGCCGAATGCCTCGCCAATTTTGTTGATGGCAAAGGGAGTGATCAGATATTGCTCTCCCTTGGATGCGCTTTGATCTATTCTTATATACATCCGGTATTGACCGATGCCGATCGGATCAGAATCAAGGAAGAGACGCCATGTTTCCCCGGAGGCAAGATTCCTAATATCGAAACCTGCCTTTGAGATTGGAGTCCCTCCATCGTTTGACAGCGTGAATCCGACTATCAAACCGACGGGACCGGAAGAGAGTGCAATGGCCTCTGACACCGTAGGCACAACATTTGGATCTGTGGTGAAAGTCATTGTCTGGGAGCTGACCACTGCTGATCCGTTGCCACCTTCCGCAGAGAAATAATATTCAGTTCCGGCCTTGAGGCCACTGATCCGGTAGAGAATTGTGTCGGAATTTAGGGGGATGTCGGGAGATTCGTGGGGCATAGCTTCGGTTTCTCCATATCGGAACCTGAAAAACGAAAGCTTGCCGGTTCTCCTCATAGAGATATAAGCCTTTAATGTAGCTTCGTTTCTGGTTATTTCCGAGGCAGGGGAAATATTGATTTCCGGTTCAAGATTGGTTGGACCGGGAATTGAGCTGCAGCTCCCGGAAAGGAGCAGAAGGCTGATGATGACGGAAAATATGGCTGCGATCCCTTTATTCATCTTTACTTCCTTTCCCGAATTTATAGCCAACGCCGATGGTGGCATACCATTGCGTTCCACGAATTGACAACATGGAGGCAGAGACCATTATTTTCTTTATAGAGAAAGACGCTCCAATTTCCAATGCTATTCCCTGACGGGAGTAGTAGGAGTTCTTCACGAATTGTCCCCCCTCGCTTTGAGCGAGTCGCCAGGCGGAGTCATCACTCCCGAAGCCGATGCCTTCGAAGATATTGAATCTTCCGGAAAGACGATGGATGATTCCTCCGGTTATGGCAAGGAATCTGTGGCGAGTCTCTCCGGAATAATAGGGGAGGCGGCCGTTAATGAATCCTTCCTTGTCGCAGGAGCCGTTGAGAGCGCCGAGTTTACCGAAGTCGGATGAAATATGCAGGAAGCCGCCGTGGCGTTTCATAAGCGCCATCATGATGCCCCCGGAAAGCGTTTTTGAGCCTCCGCCCCAACTTGCGGTTGCCAGGGTGATAAAGGAGAGGGGAATCTTCTTCTTGAGTGGCCGGAGCATCAGCGTGTCGGTCTTGGTCAGGATAAGTGTGTCGTGGATTGTGGTCACGGTCTGTAAGGCTTCCGGAGTGGATTCGGGAAGCACCGGCTCTTCGACGCGGAGCTCATAGGATATATGACTTTCAATTTTGGATGGGAATTGATAATCGCGCATCACTCCCCATTCCGGATGCTTAAGGGTAAGTTTTTTAGAGCCTCTCGGGATAAAAAGCCATATTTCGCCGGTTTTGTCGACTCTCTTCACAATTCCCAATGGTGTTGAAAACTCGAAATCGGGAGATGCCTGCACCTTTATGAGCGCACACGCATCGTCATTGAGGTCGGTGACGGGATTCACAAAAGCTGAAACATCATTTGCAAGCACCCGGAAAGAGGCCACTTTAAACTTCTGCGCGAGAACTGACTGCGCCGCTACAATTGCAACCACAGTCAAAATCAAACGGAATATGTAGAATCTCACCGACATCTCTTTTGGATAGCTGTTTTATTCAAGATTGAAATCACCGATTTCAACAGGTTCCTCCCCTTGCTGGAGAATCTGCTGAGGTTGCCACGTCCTGACATGGATCTTGGGCATCGAGTCGTTGCGGAAGTCCCATAGAAGAAATAGATAGCCGTCGTCGGAATAACTGTCGCTTTTATATTTCTGACGAAGTGAGACTCCGTAGATGCCGTTGATAGTGGGATGGCGCATGATATGGAAATCTGAGAAATCAACGTTGATCTTCTGATTTGATTTGAAAATCCTTGACAAGCGTGCCAGATAAGATTGTTTGGAGTGGATGCTGTATTCCACCTTATCGTTGTATGACAAACCGGCAGACGCAGAATCTCCGGAGCGGACTGTGAGCCCGACGATTATCAGAGCCTGATCGCTGAAAACCTGATTCAGGAAGTCGATGTCTTTGGTGTTATAGGCCATTCGGAAATGCTCGCAGTAGTTGAGAATTCTCCTACGTCGCAAGGAATCGTTGACCTGCAGTTTCCCTGACAGAACCTTGGCCGCTTCCAGTTGAAAGGGATGATCCTGCAGCATTTTCTCTATATTCGCCTCTTTGATTCGGGTTGAAGCCGGCGATCCAGCCGCCTGACCCCTCTCTGCTTCTTTGGGCGGTTCCGGTTGTGAGGCAACAATCATGTCGGAAGGTCGTTCCTCAATGAAGGTGATATAGCCTGCCGAGTCTATGAATCCCTCTTTTTTAGTGGATTCATCGCGAAACCTGAGTTTCCCTTCGCGGAAACGGGTGTCGAGAAGGCAGTTTCTTAGCGGAATGTTGAAAAGGAAGTTGCCCAGGGAATCTTCCACAGCATAGGAGGAGAGTCCGGATGCCGAAGTGCGTTTCGAAAGTCTGCGGTTTTCAAAAGTGCCGAAAGTTTCTTCATGACTTTCCGGCATATAAACAAGGGGAGGCAGCCAACTCAGGTAGGCTGCCGTCCCCATCAAAAAGATGGCAAGTAGTGTTAAGATTGAGTTTAGGATATTTCTGTTTACTGCCATTAATCTAAGTTGTTAATTCCAGTCGACAATCTCGCCTCCGATTTCAATCTTGACCTGTTCAGGATTCTTATCCACCACAAGATTGACCAGATGGTTGATTCCCGGCTTGAAGAGGAATTTGCTTTCATAAAGGAAAGAAACCCTGTTCATGACCACTTCAATAAGCGGCACTCTGTTTTCGAGACGCTGAGGTATTGTTATGGCCGTATACGTGTTGGCGGATATCTGCTTGGCGATGATCGATTGCTTGCTCCCTTTCACGTTTCTTGTGGCGATTCCCGCCGCAAGATCGATGGTGGCTGAGGTCACGGTGTTGTGGAGATAGACCGTGGCCTTTTCAGGGAGATCTCCTTCAAAATCTTCACCTTTGATCAGTTTGATGGTGAGCTTGCTCATGATGTGCCTGAATTGCATCTCAACAGGTTTTTCCGAGGCCTCGATGTTGGCTGCCGACGCAAAAAGAAAGTCAGAAGCCTCATATCCGCCAAGTCCGGAACTCTCATCCTTCGCATTCTGATTATTTTTCACGGAGAATGGGTAATCGGTTATGGAGGAGATTTCCTGAGAGAAAGGGAAATAGGCGAAGGCATTGTATTTCCCTTTGTCCCAGAAGAGATTGCGGGATCCTTTCCATTCACTTCCGTTGAAAGTGAAATGCTCATTGTTGACGGCATTACCGGAAATTTCCAGGGTTTTGTCGGCCTCGCTGACAAACAGTCCCACCTTGTCGCCGTTTTCAAACGCGGTTTCAGTGGCGCGGGTTTGAGACGGATGAGTGAAATTCAACTCCAACGGTAGTCTATTCTCCGAAGGAGGGAGAATATCCTCGTTCTCGGTGGAACAGGAGATGAGTCCTGTTCCAAACATTGCAACGAGAAGGCCGGTTAATATATTGTGTCTCATATTTTCAAATTTTATTGATTAAAAACGGAGTAGTATAATTTATCTCTTGTTTAACTTCAATCCTTTCAAGGGAGACCCCTTATGGAATACAGGTTCAAATCCCTGACGGTTGACCGGCGTGTTGCTGATGTCGACGCTCCGGGTCACATTTCCGGCCTCTCGTTTATCGTGGGCCACGAAGTCCTCAAAATCGAATTCCTCTCCGGCATATCTCTTTATCCTTTTCACGATACTTTCACGACTGATGGTACTGAAATAGGGGATGTCGTTGTTCATGCAGCTGTTCTGCTCCGAGCGGAACACTCCTCGTGCATGCATATATCCACCTTCGAAAATATCAACGATATCGCTGTAGCGGGAGTCGAAAATCAGATGGCTCCACCCGACTTCGTGCATTTTTCCGGTTAGCTCGATGTTGTCGTACCATCCAAGGGCTTTTGCCCAATTGATTGCGTCAACATGGCCGCAGCAAATGCAGTCACAGTAATCGATAAAGGTATTGTGATAGATGTATTCGTCAGCGAGCTTGCCGAATCCATGGCCTCCGGCTTCGTGCTGGATCACGCCTCGGGAGTCCATCGGATAGCCGTAGGTGCTTTTGGGGCAGAAGGCGATTGCCGCTCCGCTTTCCCACATCTGGCAGATGCCTCCATAGTCGGTGCTATTAGGCACAATTATGATGAGAGTCTGATCAAGATTCCCGCTGTTGACGGTCGGGGCGTTAAGGGCATAACTGAAAACCTCGTCATAGTCACATCTAAGTCCGACGCCGCCGGTGTAGGTGGTATTGAAGCGATTGTAGCGGATAGTGTTGATGGAGCCGACACCGCTTTCCGTAGAGAGCGGGAAGGCAGTATAAACGTTGAAGTAGTCGCGGTAAGCGGAATAGGGTTCTATTCCGAAGAAATGCTCGATCTCCTCGCGCATATCCTTGAGATATTCTCCGCTTGCGATATCTTTGGCATCATATCCGTCTCCGAGAATCACGATGTCGATGCCTCCATTGTTACCTTTGGATGCTTTCTGAAGGGTCAGATATTCATCTTCGCCATATTCGTAGCCATATTGGGTGACGTGGCATGTATGGGTATAGTCTTTACCTTTAAGCCTGAACACGACATCCCCTTCACGAGGCTCGCTGTTTTTATTTGATGACTGGATTGAAAGGGTGATTTCAGTTTTTTTACTTCCAGACGTCTGGGAAAGCTGACACCAGTCAGGTTTCGAAGCGAGCTCCCACTCACCTTCGGCATCGATCACGAGAGTCTGCTTATGCTCGGTGCTCAACGCGCATGCTACGGCGGGACGGCAAACGAGTTCATGATGGGCTGCTATGCGCTTGAATTCACACCATCCTGCTGCAGCCTGATACTGGGAGATTGCCGATTCCGGAACTTCCAGAGTGAAGTTATCTTTCGCCACTCCGTCGAATGCACCTTGCATGATGTAGGCCGGAATCGTTCCCCTACATACAATCTTCCCTATCCCAAAGCAATTCTGGAATGCCCCTGCATCTTCATTATAGTCGTTATTGCAGCGAACGCTTTCAAGCCCCTCCGGGAAAATCAATCCTTCAATGCTTCGACAATGTGCAAAAGCACCGGCTCCGACGGATATAACGTTCTCAGGAATTTCCAGGGTTCCCATCAATCGCCAGTTATAGGCAAATGATTTATCGCCGATTGTACTCAAGTTTTTAGGGAGAACAAGGGTCCCTGAAAAATCATTGTTATAGAAGACGAACTGACTGATAACCTCAAGATTCTTGGGAAGAGTTAATTCACCCTTAAATCCACAGTTTGCAAAAGCATATTGATCAATTGCAGTGATCCCATTATGCAGGGTAAGAGTGCCTCCAAACCAACATCCGTTGAAACAATTATCGGAAATTGTTGTCACTCCCTGAGGGATTTCAAGATTGCCGGAAAAATTCTCACATCCTTCAAATGCTCCTTCTCCGAGTAATTTAAGTTTCTCTGGAAGCCTGAGAGATCCATAAAGATTCCTGCAATTCCTGAACGCTCCTTTACCGATTTCTTCAACACCATCAGGGAGTATGAGCTCACATGTGAAATTACATTCTCCAAATACAGCATCCCAGTAACTTGAATAACCCTTATAGCTTCCGATTCGTTTCAATGTAGATGGAAGAGAAAGAGTTCCCGTAAGGCTAATACATCCACCAAATGCTGCCGGTCCAATTATTTCAACACCTTCAGGAATTATCAGAGACCCAGATAAACTGGAACATCCGATAAAGGCTCCACTTCTCTCTTCAGGATTGAATTGGATATATTTCAATTTGTCAGGTAGAACCAAATTTATCAAAGTTTTCTTATCGCTTAAGGCTGCCCCGGGGATTTCTCCATCGATGTTGGAATAGTAAATGGAACCATCGTCAAGATCGCCTCCCTCTCCAGCTACTATCTCAACCTCCTTAAGGTTCAATGCTCCGAGAAGTGACATCCTATATTTCATTACTGCGAAGTCCTTGGAATTGATCTTACCAGTAAGTTTCAGATTCCGCAGCTGAGTCAGGTCTTTTCCTGCCGTAGCGATGCACTCGGCAAGAGTACCGGGCTCCGGGACATCTATGATAACGTATTCTTTTGATGTGGCATCGTGGCTCACGAGATCGTTTTCCCATGGAGTGATGCTTTCGCTGATGAGCGTCAACGCATAGTCTCCCCCGGCCTCTTTCTTGTCGACTTTGATGCCGAAGTTATTCATCTTTCCGGCAACGTATGTAAAGTCTTCATTTTTGGTGAATTTATAGGGCACTCCTCCTATCGTTATACTGAAAAGCATCTTTCCTCCGGCAACTGTCTGGGGAACAACGATCGCACGCCATTCATCGCCGTTTTTGGAGGGAATGATCGACCCTCCCGGTTCGCCAGTCGGAACTGCCTCTCCGGTTGCCAGGTTGATGATGACATTCTGGATTGTGTTGGTGACGAGAACCTGCTTCTCTGTAGCAGCCCATTCTCCATCTGAGAATCCGTCGCCTTCAACAAGGGTTACGCGGGCGTTTGCCAGACGGTGGCTGAGCGGAAGACGAATCACATTCGCTGTCGGTTCAACGGCCGCCACTTTTCCCCAGAGGAAGTCGGAAGCCTCATAATTGCCCATGGTGCCGTCGTCGTAGGTCTTGCTCTGATCGCTGAGCACGCTGAACTGATAAGAGCTTACGTCTTCCGGATTAGCAGCCGGATAGTAGCCATAGACATCGATTTTGGTGTGTTTATCTTTCCAGAAGAGATCGTAGGCCGAGTTCCAGCTATGTGTCGATTCGTTGAAAGTATGCTGAACATTATCCCCCCTGTTCCCTTTATTCAAGAGAGTGCCCGGGTTGTTTCCTTCATAGTCGACGATGTAGATTCCCATCACGTCGCCGTCGGCAAATCCTTCGTCGTTGACTCGTGTCACTGACTGCTGGTTGATTTCACCGGCCAGTCTGATGACGTTCTGATCTTCCGCAGGAGAATCGGTTCCGGAAAGATTTTCATCCGAGCAACCGCAAATCAGAACTGAGGCTGCAAGGAGAGAAAGATATCTGAGTTGTTTCATATAGATTAAATTCCTTAAAGCTTAGATAATTAAATTTATTCTGCCACGCCTCCGTTGTCGGTGCCGTCATCCTCCCAGGGAGATATGCTGACGTTTATTCCGTTGGAGGTCTTGCTGAGGCTGACTGTGAATTTATGGAGCTTTCCGCTCTCAAATGTGAATGATTTCTTAAGATTGAAATCCCTGTCTTCGACGGTGACGGTGATCAGATTTCCCTCTTCTACTGTCTGAGGGGGGAGGAGAGCCTTGAAGATGCCGTTGGCGTGAAGCGGGGTCACGATAGCGGCATCCCCGGTTGCGGTGGCGGCTTTCGTGGTCAGATTAACCGTGGAGTGGGTTTTCACACCGTTTATCTTCACAGCCACCTTGTCGGATGTGAGATCTTCAGAAGTGAATCCGTCGCCTGCATTTAGGATGATGTTGATCTGGCTCATGATGTGGCGTGCCGCTATGCTGACTTCTTTTTCCGTTGGAGCTACATTAGAGGCATTTCCAATCAGAAGTTCGGAGTCTTTGTAGTTTTGCTCCGTAGTCTGGTCTGCCTTTACCTCAAACGGCATAGCCTCCACGGAGCCTACGCTTGCCATATATGGATAATAGAGATAAAAGTCGGCATGAGTCTGATCGTCTTTCCAATAGACGGGGGAATCAGATGCCCAGGAGTCGTTGAGTGTGAATTTCATGTTGTCGACATGATTTCCCGATGGCTTCAGTGTCCCGGCGGTACCTCCGTCATAGTTCACGACAAATACGCCTACGCGGTCGCCTTTGTCAAAGCTATTGTCAGACACCCGGGTTCCGGTTGCAGTGGCCTTGATTTTTATCTGCAATTTCTGGGTAACCACAGGTTCTGGTGTTTTGGTTGGCTCATCACCAGAAGAACAGGCCGCCAATCCTGCCAAAAGGGAGAAAAGAATCGCTACATTTTTCAAATTGTACATAATGCCGGTTATTAGTGATTTTATTATTTCAATGGCAAAGTTAATTTCCCCATAGCTTTTCTGCAAGTTCATAATAGTTCATTTCCGAAAAAAGGTCAAAACAGTGGGTGTGGAACCGGCTTGCTGGTTATGGTCATGATTTCCAATCAGGATGATAAATGAAGGTGTGGCATCCAAGTGCCACACCTTCACCTTAACCATTGAAAAAGAATCAAAGCGTTATCCGCAATGTTCTGGGAGTGCGGATGCGAGGCTTGATCTCTCCGCCTAGAAGATAGATGCCGTTTTCGGGGAGCTCCACAATTGCAGCTCCGGCTCTGGAGGCATCAGACGTGCGGATCACTTCCGTCCATGAATCGGATTCAGGATCGTAGATGAGCACGGCGGGATTAAACCTATACCATTCGGGTTCGTGAGATAGATAACCTTCAGGTGTCTTGCGGATGGCATCGAGGAATATCTCGGGATTCACACCGCAAGCGGCGAGAATCTTTCCGTCGGCCAGCGTAGTGGCTACTCCTCCTCCGAGACCGCGGGCGTAACCATCGTTATCTTTCGCCGGTGCGGTTTCAGTCCATTCTCCGGTTGCCGGATCATAGCATAGGCCTCCGAGTTCGAATGTCGGCTCAGCTTCGGGCGTGCGTCCTGCGAACCCTCCCCACACGAAGAGTTTCCCACCCGACACGGCGGCAACGGGCTGCACCCGAGGATTGCCGGGCATATCGGGAAGCTCCGACCAGCTGTCGTTCTCAATTGAATAGACCAGAACTTTGCGTGAGGGTTTCCCATCCAGATTGCCTCCGACCACATAGACGTTCTTCCCGTCGGAAGCGGCGTAGGCATTGTCGATCTGGTTTGGCAGAGACGCAACGGTATCAACCGAAAGCTTCCCCTCTGCATCTACGTTTAAGATTCTGGCATCTGTGATTGTGCCATTCTCAGTCTGACCTCCTGCGATAAACAGTCCCCGCGGTGTGGAGGCAGCCACTCCGTAGGCTGTCGGCTCGGGGAGATCTCCGATATGTTTCCATACCAGGGTGTCGCCCTGCGGAATCATAGCATAGATTCCACGATAGAATTTCTTGACAGCATCGGGAGCAAGAGGGTCTTCCTGCGGGAAGTTGCATCCCCCTGCCATTATGGCCGCTTCACCGGCAATCCCGGCAAAAGGGGCCGACACGCCAGCCTGGATTCCATCCTCTTCCACCGGCCAACCGGCAACGATGACCGCCGAGGCCTCGGCAGCTTTCTTCTCCCCCTGTCCGGATGAACAGGAGGAGAAAAGAGTATCTGATGTTGACATTGCCATAATTAGAATCAGGATATTAAGAAGAGTCCGTTTCATTCCTCAAGCATTCTGTCGATGACCTCACAACTTCTGATCATCATTCTCGGAATATGGAATGGCCCTTTGAAAAGATTTCCTTTCGCGGGCTGAGCCACAGTTCCGTCGCGGTGGAGATAGCCGAACCATTCGCCATATTCCGGATCGTTCAGATGATCGTAGGCCCAATCGTGAGCCTCGCGATGCAGCTTGAGCCAGTTTTCGTTGCCTGTAGCTTCAAAAGCTTCGAGGGCGGCGATCATTGCTTCGGTCTGCGGCCACCAGAATTTCATGTCTTGGGAATAGTCCTGAGCCGGGAAGCCCTTGCAATCGCGGAAATTGATGATTCCGCCGAATTCCTTATCCCAGCCCCATTCCCACGACCATTCCAGAATCGTCAAGGCAAGCTCCTTCAGTTTGTCGTCGCCTCTGTGGCGAGCCTCGTCGAGCAGGAACCATGAGGTTTCGATGCAATGACCGGGGTTGATTGTGCGTCCGGCCATGGTGTCGATTAGTTCGCCTTCAGGACCCACCATCTCAAGAAGGGCCTTATATTCCGGATGAACGAAATAGCGGGCGATGTCATCAAGCGATTTCGAGATCTGCTCGTCAAGAGCAGGATCCTGGATCACTTCCCTCACTCTGGCAGCGGTATTGATCAGAATCATCGTGATGGAATGTCCGCGAGAGGGAAGGGTAGGCAGATACTTCGGTTCGAGAACGCCCGGAGTATTGATGAATCCTACGGTCTTCTTGAAGAGGTCGAGGGCTTTGCGGGCATATTCCATGTCGCCGGTGGCCTTGGCATATTCCGCCATCGCTATGATTGCGAAACACTCTGAGAAAACGTAGCGTCTTTTTCTGAGCGGACGGCCGTCGGCAGTCACCTCAAAAAACATTCTTCCGTCTTTATCGAAGCAGTGTTTCTCAATGAAATCGATGCAGCTCTTCGAGAGTTCGAGCCATTCGGGATTCTTCTCGATGGCATTATAGGCGTAGGCAGCGATGAATCCGCATCTACCCTGAAACCAGACCGATTTCGTGGTGTCCATGAGGTTTCCTTCGCGGTCGAGACAGGTGTAGATGCCACCATTCTCGCGGTCATAGCCATGTTCCAGCCAGAAAGGCATGATGTCGTTCTTGAGATCGGAGGCGTATTTCTCGCGGAGCTCAAGAAGGTCTTTTCTTGTTTTTTCCGATAGTTTCATATTTATGAAAAATCAGTCTGCAAGTTTGTTGCAGCGTTCAAAGAAACCGATTTCCTCAAGCTCGCGCTTCATGATGGCCTCCTCTTCGTCGGTCATATTTCTGAAGGGAGTTCTGTTTGGTCCGAGATCAAGACCGATGAGCTTCATGATTCTCTTTCCGGCAACGATATTTCCGCGGAAGTGGCAGATAACGTTGATCACGTCCTGAGAGAAGTTCTGATGGTTTCTTGCGGCTTCAAGATCCCCTTTCTCCCAAGCTTCGATGATGGCGGTGAGCTCACGACCATTGTAGTTGGTGGTTCCTCCGATTCCTCCCTTGGCATCGGCGAGAGCCATGGCAGCGAGCACGGTTTCATCTTGTCCGTGAAGCATGTCGTATTTGCCGTTCTTGTAGAGGCGGCACTGGTTATATTCGTAGATGCTCTCGTAGGTGTATTTGATACCTGCGAAATTCTCCACTCTTCCGTCGACTGCTTTCAGGAGATCAAGCATGGGGAGATAGGCTCCGTTGAACGCGGGAATATGATAGTAGAAGAAGGGGAGTGAAGGTGCGCCGGAAGCGATCTCCTCGATATATTTCACGAGCTCCTCGATCCTTCCGATCTTGGGGAACGGGGGAGCCATTGCTCCAATGCCCCAGGCACCGATTTCCTCTGCATGGCGAGCCAGCTCATGGCTGTCGCGCACGCAGCAGCTGCCCACGTGAACGATCACCTTGAAATCCTCGGGAGCGGCCTTCACCCATTCTTCAGCGAGGAGTTTGCGCTCGTCGGTGGTGAGCATATAGCCTTCGCCTGACGAACCGTTGATGAATACGCCTTTCAGACCATTGGCCTTCAGCATGCGGGCATAAGCCGGAATAGGAGCGAGGTTTACGTTGCCATCCTTGTCGAAGGGTGTGAAGGGAGCATCGATCAAACCCTGGATTTTTTCGAATTGCATAAGATTATGTATTTTGAAGTTTAAAATTTTAGTTTTTAGAGTTTTAAAAGTTTTAAGAGTCTTAAAAGTTTTAAAAGCTTTTAGTTTTAAGAGTTTTAAGAGTTTTAAGAGTTCTAAAAGTTTTAAGAGTTTTAAGAGCTTTTAGTTTTTAAAACTCTCTGAGTTTTCGGGAGTGGCGGGGATCAGGCTTCGGCTGTCTCAGCGGCGAGTGTCTCATTAACTTCGTCGGTGTCCTGATCTTTGTCGTCTTGCTTCGGATGGAGAAGACCGAGCTGAAGGGCGAGCGCCACTACCAGAATGCCACCCATGATGGCGAAGCACATCCCGAGCCCTACGGAGTCAGCGAGCGAACCGAGAACCTGAGTTGTGACGGCTCCCATGATGACGCCGAGGGAGTTCATGAAACCGTATGCCATTGCCCTGCGCTTCGAGGGAACAAACTGGCAGAGGATAGGCATGTTGTTGGAGTCGAACATTCCATATCCGATGCCGAACAGGAGCCCGGCGAGAACCGAGAGGATAGCGTTGTGGGCAAGACCGATGCAGACAAGCGCGGGAATCATCATCGACAATCCGATGGCGCTTGTGTAGACTCTTCCCTTGACGTTTTTCTTAACCCATTTGTCGCTCAGCGGGCCACCGACCATCACGCCGATGAAGCTGGAGATGGAGATGGTGAGTGTGGCCATAGGGCCTGCCCATTCCATTGATAGACCGAGATTGTCGCGGAAGAGGGTAGGGAGCCAGTTCTTCGTGGCCCAACCGGGAATCGAACTTGATGCGAAGAAGAAGAGGATCACCCAGAATGCCATGTTAGAGAAGATGAATGCGAGAGACTGCGCCATCGATTCCCCGCTCTTCTTTTCAGCAAGAGTCTTTTGCGGAGACATCGATCCGTGGCCCTCTTTTTCATGCAGGAAGAGACCAAGGATAAAGGCGTATGCGATTCCGATAATGCCGAACCAGAAGAATGTGTTCTGCCATGACCATGTCGAGGCTACGAGCGAACCGAATCCGCCGAGAGCCTGGCCGCAGTAGAGACCTGTCATGTGGAGGCCGATCGCGAGCGAGCGTCCTTTCCCTGAGAAATAGTCGGCGATGAGCGACAGGGCCGAGGGAATATAGAGGGCCTCGCTGATACCCATGATTCCGCGGAGCCACATGAGTTGGTGAAAGTCCGTGCAGTAAGCCATGGCTCCCGTCACTCCTGACCACACGCCAAGCGAACCGACGATCAGCCATTTACGGCTCAGACGGTCGGCAATCGCTCCCGAGATTGGGCTGAACACACCGTAAACCCAGAGGAAGATTGCCATGAGCGCACCGAAAGCCTCGGCGTTGCGGAGGGCCGGAATGTCGAGAGCGATGTTACCCTGCATCGTGGAGAGCATCTGGCGATCCATGTAGTTGAGGAGAGCGACGACCCAAAGCATCGCCACCACAGCCCATGGATAGAAGGATTTTGTTTTCATAATGGAAGGTTTTAAGGGAAATGAATTTTTCGAAGTTGATTGTCAGTGTTTCGGGCGTCGGGTTGCCGGCAGCTCCTCCGCGAATTTATTGGGGAAGCTCCAGTGTTGCCGCGGATGAACCATCGCCCAGACCACAAGCCCTATCCCAAGAAGGATAAAAGGAATGCTGAGCACCTGACCCATGTTCATGCCATAGCGGGCAATCATGTCATATTCCGAACTAACCTGAACATTCTTTATATATTCGATGATGAAGCGGGGAAGGAAAATCCCGATAAAGAAGATGCCGGTGATCAGATAAGGCCGTTCTTCGGCATTCTTTTTCCAATACATCCACATCAGAAGGATGAAGAGTGCGAAATAGCAGAGCGCTTCATATATCTGGGTGGGATGTTTCGGCACAGTCTCTCCATCGCGGAGGAAAACGAATCCCCAGGGCAGGGATGTTTCGCCTCCATAAATCTCGCTATTCATGAGATTACCCAGACGGATGAGTCCTCCAACGAGAGCAATAGCGATCACCAGCTTGTCAAACGTCCATGAAGCGGGTTTCTTTGTCACGAACCATGAGAAAAGGAACACCGCGATAATGTTGGCGATGGTGCCTCCATGGGAAGCGAGACCTCCGTTCCAGATTTTCAGGATTTCGGAGGGGTGTTGGGAATAATAGTCCCATTCATAGAAGAAGACGTGGCCGAGGCGTGATCCCACGATTGTTGCCACCACTATATATATAAGGAGTATGCCGAGCCATTTCTCGGGAGCTCCTTCATGGCGAAACATTTTCGCCACAATGTTATAGCCGAGAATGAACCCGACGGCAAAGGCGAGGCCATACCATCTCACAGTGAATGGACCGAAAGAGAAGAGTACAGGGTCTGCGTTCCAATAGATGAAGTCGAGCATAGAAAACTCAATAAGTTGTTTGTTTTCAGACGTGCGGCTTGCCGCCGTCAAAGGAAACGTTAATCCCGGAGGGGTTGGTAGCAACGCCCTCCGGGAATGGAATTATCTTCAGGGACTTCCGGGAGCGGGCAGTTTCCGGAGTCCGCGGCTCAGCTGAAGCCTCAGAGCCCGGCAACGATCGACGCCGTGTCCTGGGCGATCACCATCTCCTCATCAGTGGGGATCACCACCACATGAACCTTGGAATCTGCTCCTGAGATCTCGATCTCCTCGCCTCTCACCTTATTGGCCTCGGCGTTGAAGGTCACTCCCATATAGGCAAGCTGCTTGCAGATGCGTTCGCGGGTAGCTGTCTGGTTTTCTCCAACTCCGCCTGTGAAAACGATCACGTCAACACCGCCGAGAACGGCTGTATAAGCGCCGATATATTTCAGGATGCGGTATTCATACATGTCAAGGGCCATCTTGGCTCTTTCGTTTCCGGCTTCGATGGCAGCCTCGATGTCGCGCATGTCGCTTGAAAGCTCGGTGACTCCTGCCACGCCGCTACGCTTATTGATGAGTTTGCTGACTCCGGCAGCGTCAAGACCCTCACGCTCCATCATGTAGACGATGGCTCCCGGATCAACGTCGCCTGTGCGGGTGCCCATCATAAGACCCTCGGTAGGAGTCAGGCCCATCGAGGTGTCGATGCTTTTCCCATCCTTGATGGCAGCCATGCTGGCACCATTGCCGATGTGGCAAGTGATGATTCTCTGCTGCTCGTAGGGAAGACCGAGGAATTCGCATGCACGACGTGAAACGTAGCGATGACTCGTTCCGT
Source organism: uncultured Sangeribacter sp. (assembly GCA_964425935.1). Taxonomy (GTDB): domain Bacteria; phylum Bacteroidota; class Bacteroidia; order Bacteroidales; family Muribaculaceae; genus Lepagella. Next base: position 35,529 of record CAYROR010000015.1, on the reverse strand, counting down.
GGAATCCATAACGGCGCACGCCATATTTCTCGTAGGCCTCATAAGGAAGGGCATACATGAAGGCCTTTGCCGGCATGGTCTGATGGAATGCAGTGTCGAAGACCGCAACCTGGGGAACGTCCGGAAGAATCGAGCTGATGGCTTCGATGCCGGTGACGTTGGCAGGGTTGTGGAGGGGAGCAACGGGATAACACTCCTTTACTTTCTCGATCACCTCCGGGGTGATGAGCACAGACTTGTTGAACCATTCCATGCCGTGGACCACACGATGGCCAACAGCTCCGATTTCGTCGTAGCTTGCGATCACACCCTCTTTGGGGTCGGTGAGGATGTCGAGCACGTTTTTGACAGCCTCTTTTGCCGTGGGCATATTGATCTGGAGAATCTCTTTTGAGCCATCTTTACGCTTGAACTTCAGGAAAGAATCGGGAAGCCCGATCTTTTCTACGCCGCCTTCGGCAAGCACCTCTTTCGATTCAGAATCGATGAGTTTATATTTCACGCTGCTGCTTCCGCAGTTAAGAACAAGAATTTTCATTTTTTATTAGAGATTTTTGTCGCCGATTGCCTGATTGCAGGTGACGATGATGGTGTTAACGATATCTTCTACTGTCGCGCCGCGTGAAAGGTCGTTGACAGGGGCTGCGAGTCCCTGGAGAATAGGACCAACTGCGCCGGCTCCGGCGAGACGCTGAACGAGTTTATAAGCAATGTTTCCAACTTCAAGCGAGGGGAAGATGAGGGTGTTGGCTTTCCCTTCGAGGGGGCTGTCGGGAGCCTTGAGCTTGCACACGGAGGGCACGATAGCTGCGTCGGCCTGCAATTCTCCGTCGACCACGAGGGTGGGGTCGAGTTCGCGAGCAAGTTCCATCGCCTCGCGCACCTTATCAACCCTCTCATGGCTTGCAGAACCGCGGGTTGAGAAGCTGAGCATCGCAACTCTCGGGTCGAGTCCGGCGATATCTTTGGTCGTCTTCGCTGTGGCGATGGCGATCTGGGCGAGCTCCTCTTTGGAGGGATCAGGAACTACGGCACAATCGGCGAAAACAAGCATGTGGTTGTCGCCGAAGGGACAATCTTCCGGAAGAAGCATGATGAAGGCTCCGCTCACCACCGAGATTCCCGGTTTGGTCTTTAGGACCTGGAAAGCGGCACGAAGCACGCTTGACGTGGGGCTGAGGGCTCCGGCCACCATGGCGTCGGCATCACCGGCCTTGATGATGAGGCATCCGAGATAGAGGGGATTCTTGACGGTGTAGCGCGCATCTTCCAGGGTTACTCCCTTCTTTTTGCGGAGTTCGCAGAACAGACGGGCATATTTGTCGGTGAATTCCTGATCATCGGGATCATGAAATTCAGCTTGAGAGATGTTGGAGAGCCCGAGTTTCTCGGCTTCGGCGAGAATCGCATCTTTCTTGCCGAGAAAGACGATATGGGCGATTTTATCGGCGATTATTCTGTCGGCAGCCTGAAGGGTGCGCGGTTCTTTTGATTCGGGAAGCACCATCCTCTGTGGATTTTCCTGAGCTTTTTTTGTGAGCCTTTCAAATAGGGTCATGACTTTGATTAATTTATAAGTTCGCTAAATGAATGGGATAGCGCCCCGGAGGAGCGCGCTGAGTTTTGTGCAAAGTTAACAAAAACATTTGGAATTGTGCCATCCCGGGCATCTTTTTTTTGGAATTTACGCGCCTGATTTTGAACACACCTATATATTTTGTAATTTTACGCTCTCAACTTGAGAGAAAGCGACTCCAATTTGCGCAATGAGAATCATCAAACGATTATATCTGTTCATCCTGAAGAGTTTTCTTCCGCTTTTCGCGATGACGTTTTTTATAGTGCTGTTCATAGTGCTGATGCAGTTTTTGTGGAAGAATATCGACGATCTTGTGGGGAAGGGTCTCTCATTCTCTGTGATCGGCGAGCTGTTTTTCTGGGCCGGAGTCAGCATGGTGCCGATGGCTCTTCCGCTCGCAATCCTCCTTGCGAGCCTGATGACTTTTGGAAATTTCGGAGAGAAGTTTGAGCTCACGGCCATGAAGGCCTCGGGAATCTCGCTTCTGAAGGCCATGCGGCCTCTAATCGTTCTCGTGGCTGTTATTTCTGTCGGAGCTTTCTATTTCCAGAATAATATCCTTCCGGTGGCACAGGTGAAGATGTGGACACTCCTTTTCTCCATGCGTCAGAAATCTCCTGAGCTCGAAATCCCGGAGGGGGTGTTTTATGATCAGATTCCCGGATATAATCTTTTTGTAAAGGCGAAGAACCGCGACACGGGAATGCTTCACGACGTGATGATCTACGACGTGAGCCGCGGAGGAGGTAATGCCACGATCCTCGTGGCCGATTCAGGGCGTCTCGCATTTACGCCCGACATGCGTTATCTTTATCTGCATCTATTCACTGGGGAGCAGTTTGAAAACCTTCGGGAACAGAAAAACATGGATCGTAACGTGCCCTTCCGAAGGGAGATGTTTGCCGATAAAGAGGTGCTCATTCCTTTTGATGCTAATTTCAACCGTCTCGACGAACAGGGAATGAGAAATCAGTTTGTCGGGAAGAACATGACTGAGCTGCGCCATTCAATCGATTCGATTGCGGAAAGGGTTGATTCCACAGGCCATATTTATGCCGACGATCTTAGGAGAAACGGATTCCCGCTTCTCACCACCAACGGCTACGACTATCATCCCGGGGAGAGGGATGCCATGACGGCCACAGTGAAAGATTCTATTGAAAGCCAGATCCGTCCCGTGTTGATCGATACCCTCATCCAGGCGCTTGGCAGGGAGAGCCAGGAGAGATTGTTTGAAAATGTGAGGGATATCAATCAGCGGCAGATAAATGATCTGCAATTCAAATCAATGTCGATCGGCGACGATAAATTCATCATGCGCCGTCATGAGATCGAGCTGCTTAAGAAATTCACTTTGTCGGTTGCCTGCCTTGTCTTCTTCTTCATCGGGGCTCCACTTGGAGCGATTATCAGGAAGGGCGGACTTGGCACCCCTCTTGTGATTTCCGTGCTGCTATTCCTCTTTTATTATATAATTGACAATGCCGGCTACAAGATGGCGCGCGATGGACATTGGGCCGTATGGTTCGGCATCTGGCTCTCGACAATCATTCTCGCTCCGCTGGGGGTATATGTCACATATAAGGCGATGAATGACTCCGCAGTGTTCAATGCTGACAGCTATAAGGCATTGTTGAGGAAGATTCTTGGCCGGAAACCTGATAGGAAGGTGGCTTATAAGGAGGTCATCATAAATGAGATTTCTATTCCCGAAGCACTCAGGCGCCTGGCGAAGCTTGGGGGAGACGCGGCCGCGCTTGTCGCGAAATATCCTGTCAGGCTCGGATATAAAGCCTATTGGGCTACCGGCTATGACGTCGCGGCAATACGAAGCCTTTCCGATGAACTCGAACAGGATGTAGAATATCTAACTGACTGCCCCGACCCGATAGCCGTCAATAAACTCATGGACTATCCGGTTGTCAGGGATTCATGGATCTATTCCCCGGGGCGTGTGCGTGCGGTCGGGTTGGTTTGCATGTGGTTTGTTCCGGTGGGTCTCGTCATTTATATTCTGGGAGTGCGCGCATGGAAAACTCTTATTTCCGAGGCTTCCAGGATCACTGAGGTAAGCAAAGTGATTTCAGAGCTACTTGTAAAAAAGGATTCATAAGAGCTGTCTGTAACAGCAGGCATAAAAAAGCGGCTGCCCTCACGGGTAGCCGCTTTAGTTAACAGAACTGTACTGTTAGAGCTTAAACTTAATGAACAAAAATCTATCTTCTTTCTTTTCTCATCTTGTTAAACAAAGGAGAGATAGAAATTGTTCTATAGGATTGTGGTTGTTAACTTTATTTAACAACTGTCTGCTCAAGCTCCTGAATTTCGCGGTCGAGAGAGGAGCGTTTTGATTTGAGATCGCGGAGACGCTGAGCTTTCTTTGTGTCTTCAAAGTTTTTGAGGTCTTCCTGGATTGAAGCGAGGATGGCGAGAGTCTTCTCGATATCCTTTTCCGAGAGGTCGAGGGCCGGGATGTTTTTCTTCACTCTCTTGAGCTCGTCGAGAATTGAGGCTGAAGACATGGGGGCCTTTCTGGGACGGGATTTGCTAAGCCCTTCGCGACGTTTCCAGGCCATGATTGACCCATACTGTTTGTTGATGTCTTTCTCATCAAATTTCTTGCATTGTGCCTCTGTTTTGCCTTTGAGGAAATCCTCACGATACATGGCGATAGTATCTTCTCTTTTCATGATAGAATCGATGAAATAATATAAAGATGGTTATTACTTTGAAATATTGATTTCAATTTGATATGTGCAAAATTATAAATAATTTTCTTATAAAAAAAGTTTTATAATAAAAAAGTGATATTTGTTAGATTCTTTTTTTCTGAAATGATGATGTCGAGCGGTCGCGGAAAGGAAATATAACCATTCGGAATTTGTGGGGGAAAGAGAAAAATGTTATTTTTGTGGTGTAATTCCAGGTGGAAGTTATGGATTATTTTTTTATGTAGAGAGCCGTATTTGTAAGGCTTTTCAATAAATATCCAAAGAGTGGTAATAGGTTTATAATCAGTCTTAATGAAGAATAGAAAAATGATTTTGAAACAAGGTGGAGCTCTTCTCGCGGGAGTGGCGACGGCAGCTTTTCCAATGAGGGCGGCTGATCCACGGCCCAATATAATCCTCTTTGTTGTCGATGATATGGGAGTGATGGACACTTCGCTCCCTTTCCTGACAGATGAAGAGGGGAAACAGAAAGAGTTTCCTTTGAACCGGCGCTACAGAACCCCAAATATGGAGAGGCTCGCGGAAAAAGGTATGCGTTTTTCAACGTTCTATGCTCAGAGTGTAAGCTCTCCCTCAAGAGTTTCTTTGCTCACGGGACAAAACGCCGCGCGACACAGGACAACCAACTGGATACGGTCGGAGGAGAGAAACAGCGGTCCTTATGATCCTGCAGATTGGAACTGGGATGGACTTGACTCCAAAGTGCCGACTCTTCCGAAACTTCTTAAGGAGGGTGGCTACCGCACGATCCACGTCGGGAAGGCTCACCTCGGAAGAATTGGAAGCGAGGGGGAAGATCCCCGGAATCTCGGATATGAGGTAAATATCGCCGGATCATCGATTGGTGAGCCGGGAAGCTATTTCGGAGAAAACAGTTATGGACTCACGGGAGGATATAAGCCGAGGGCTGTGCCGGGGCTTGAAAAATATCACGGATCCGACATATTTCTCACGGAAGCCCTGACAAGGGAGGCTATCGGAGCTATCGACGAGACGATAGAGGAGGGGAGACCCCTCTTTATGTGCCTGTCGCATTATGCTGTTCATAACCCTTTTGAGTCTGATCCAAGATTTATCGGCAATTACACGGATTCCACTTATTCGGCGTCAGCAAACGGATATGCCACCCTTATCGAGGGGATGGACAAATCGCTGGGAGACATTATGGATCATCTGGAGAAACGCGGCATTGCCGACAATACGCTTCTGATATTTTTGGGCGATAATGGTTCTGACGCCCCTCTTGGAGACGCAAAGGGCCACTATTCCTCGGCTCCGCTCCGTGGGAAGAAGGGATCGGAGTATGAAGGAGGAGTGCGTGCGCCTTTCATTGTGGCCTGGGCTGCTCCTGATTCCACATCGGCGGTTCAGGACAGGCTTCCTGTCAAGCAGGGAGGAATCCAGCGTCAGCTGGCCACAATAATGGATATATATCCAACCGTGCTTGACGTGGCCGGGATCATTAAACCTGCGGATCATCCGGTCGACGGGGTGAATCTTGCTCCCCAGCTGATTTCGGATTCATCATCCTGCCGTCCTGAGATCTTCATGATGCATTTCCCACATGAACACCGGGGAAGCTATTTCACCACCTATCGCGACGGCAACTGGAAACTTATCTACCGCTATAATCCGGCACGTCCGCAACATCCGGTTTATGAGCTTTATAATCTGGCCACCGATCCATGGGAGATCCACGATCTCTCAACTGAGGAGCCGGAGAAGACAATTGAGATGACGAAGTCCATGTCGGCGAGATTAAAGGAGGAGGGGGCGCAGTTTCCTGTTGATAAGGAGGGGAATCCTCTCACTCCGGTGATCTGACCTCGCCAAATGTTTTGATGCAAAGAAAAATTTGAGTAATTTTGTTGTCGGAAGTGTGGCTCAGCTTCGTTAGCCCGGAAAAGGGGGAGAGGGGGAGCGACACACCCCACGGATGGTGGCAGCTCCGTGATAATTTTTTAATAAGAGAACGTTATGAGAAATGAATCCGAGCTCGAAGGGGTGACCCTTCTCGGCTGCCAGGGAGTGAAATATCCTCAGGACTATGATCCCTCCCTGCTTGAAACTTTTGAAAACAAGCATCCGGAAAATGAATATGTGGTCACCTTTGACTGTCCGGAATTCACTACCCTATGCCCGAAAACCGGACAACCCGATTTCGGCCATATCATCATCTCCTATATCCCACGCCAGAGAATGGTCGAGAGCAAAAGCTTGAAGCTCTATCTCTTCAGCTTCCGTAATCATGGCGACTTCCACGAAGATTGCGTTAATATCATCATGAAGGATCTCTGGAAACTGATGGATCCGAAATATATTGAGGTGAAGGGTCTTTTTATGCCTCGTGGAGGCATCTCCATCTATCCTTTCGCCAACATTGGCGATGAGGAGCATCAGGAACTTTGCCGGAGGCGTCGTGAATGGGCTCTTGACTTGAAAAAATGAAGTGATATGGTGAAGGATTCTGTGATCATATTGTCGGGAGGGATGGACAGTGTCACGCTCCTGCATAGTGAAAAGGAGCGTATTGCCCTTGCCGTGAGTTTCGACTACGGCTCCAATCATAATGCGCGGGAGATAGAATGTGCTGCCTGGCAGTGCAGGCGTCTCGAGATTCCTCATATCGTCATCCCATTGAAGTTTATGGGAGAATATTTTGAGAGCAGCCTGCTTTCGGGCGCCGACAAGATTCCCGAAGGTCACTATTCGGAGAGCAACATGAAATCGACGGTCGTGCCATTCAGAAACGGGATAATGCTATCTGTTGCCTGCGGTCTTGCCGAGAGCCGGGGACTTCGCCACGTTATGATGGCCAATCATAGCGGAGATCATACGATTTATCCTGACTGCCGCCCGGAATTTGTCAGGGCCATGAGTGAGGCAATGCGTTGTGGCACATTTGACGGAGTGACACTCGAAGCCGCCTTCACCGATATGACCAAAGGGGATATTGCCGCTCTCGGAGGACGACTCGGAGTGGATTATTCCCACACATATTCATGCTATAAAGGGGGCGCGAGACATTGCGGAAAATGCGGCACGTGCGTTGAGCGGAAGGAAGCTTTCGTCATGGCCGGAATCGAGGATCCGACACAATATGAAGATTGAAAGATGTATTACGTTAAGAAACGATTCGAAATAAGTGCCGCCCACAGGCTTGATCTCTCCTACGAGAGCAAGTGCACAAGATTGCATGGCCATAATTGGATAATCACGGTTGAGTGTCGTTCCCGTGAGCTTAACAGAGACGGGATGGTGGTGGATTTCACACATATCAAGGAGATTGTGATGGGTAGGCTTGATCATGCCGTGATCAACGACGTGATCGGATGTAACCCGACGGCTGAGAATATCGCGCGTTGGATCACCGACAATGTGCCTAACTGCTGGAGATGTGAGGTGCAGGAGAGTGAGGGCAATGTAGCTGTCTATGAAAAAGATTGATCATGAAGCGAATCAATGAGATATTCTATTCCCTGCAGGGGGAGGGGCATCATTCCGGCTATCCGAGTGTTTTCATCCGTTTTTCGGGATGCAATCTGAAATGCAATTTCTGCGATACGAACCATGAGGATGGGGTGCTGATGACTGATGATGATATCGTCAGGGCTGTCAGACTTTATCAAGCAGATTGGGTGGTGCTCACCGGTGGTGAACCGGGTCTCTGGATTGATGATGACTTCATAAATTTACTGAAAAAGGCAACCGGAAAGAAAATCGCGATAGAAACCAATGGTTCTGTAGCTTTGCCATGCGGCATCGACTGGGTGACTGTATCTCCAAAAGGAGGCATCGGCGGAGTGGACCACTACGCGATTAAGGTGACACGGGCTGATGAGGTGAAGGTGGTGGATCTCGGTCAATCTTTGGATGATTATTTCAAGTTGCCTTGTGTCGGGGAAAAGACGCTTATGTATCTTCAGCCGTGCTATACCTCCGACGACAAGACGCGGCGACTCAATCGTCTCTCAACTGTCAGGAGAGTTCTTGCAGATCCGCGCTGGACTCTCTCCGTTCAGCTTCACAGGTTTCTCAACATTCCCTGATCATCGTCTGCGCTGTCTCGTTAGCGGTTCGTGGTTTTCGACACGAATCTCCAAATGAGTGCAAACAAGGTGTTTCTCATTTTTTGATGAGTTAATAACAGACAGGGAGGAGATAAAACCAAAGATGGTTTTATCTCCTCCCTGTCTGTTCAATGTCCGTCATTTTCAGTTCCAGGTCAGAGGGAAGCGGGCGGAGTTGTGGTTTTCGTTGACTTGCGTTTGGGTTTCGGTGCCGGTTCAGCAGTGGTTGGCTGAACAATGCCCACCAGGGCTCCATCAACCATGATACGTCCGCAGTATTCGCATACGATCACCTTCTTATGCATCTTGATCTCAAGCTGACGCTGAGGCGGGATACGGTTGAAGCATCCGCCACAGGCATTTCTCTGCACAGTCACGATTCCCAGACCATTACGAGCATTCTTGCGGATTCTCTTGAAGGCCGCAAGAGTGTAGTCATCAATCTTGGCTTCGAGATCCTTCACTTTCGACTTGATGTTCTCTTCCTCGGCGCGTGTCTCGGATACGATCTCCTCAAGTTCTTTCTTTTTCTCCACAAGGATATGCTCATTGTCGGCAAGTTCCTCCTGAGCATGCTCTATGTCGGCTGCTTTCTGCTGCTGCTTGGCGTTTGCTTCGTTTATATTCTTTTCAGCGAGCTCAATCTCCAGTCCTTCATATTCCTTCTCTTTCTCAAGAAATGCGAACTCCCGGTTATTGCGCACGTTGTTGATCTGTTCGTCATATTTAGCGATTTTCACGCGGCGGTCTTCGATTTCGTTTTTCTTCCGGGCCACGAAATCCTTCAGCTCCTCGATCTCATTCTTATATTTCTGGATTCGGGTCTGATATCTGACGATTTCGTCTTCAAGGTCTTTCACCTCATTGGGGAGTTCACCGCGAAGGGTCTTGATTCTGTCGATTTCAGACAGATAGGTCTGAAGTTTAAAGAGATTCTGAAGTCTCTCTTCAACGGAGATGTCGTTTTTCTTTTCGTTTGCCATGGGCATATTCTGGTTTAGGGGAGTCTGAATGACTCTTACCGTGGTTTATTTTATCGTTCTTCAAATCGGTTTACATATATCTCACCGGATTCTCTTCCTCCTCAGCGAAATATGTCACAAAGTTCGGGAATCTCTCCCTTATAATCCGTGATAAGATCTCTTTGGAGCATAATTCACTTTCATAGTGGCCGATGTCGGCAAGGATAATATCTTCTCCGAAGGTGGTGAAATCATGATATTTGAGGTCGCCTGTCACGAGGATGTCGGCTCCGGCGGCAATCGCCTCCCTGATGAGCGACGCTCCTGATCCTCCGCACACTGCCACTTTTCTGACCACAAGTTGAGGACTCTGGCCGGAATATCTCAATGCCTTGACTCCGAAGACCTTCTTGAGTTTCCGGAAAAACTCGAGTTTGGGAGTCGGCGTCAGAGTTCCGATCACTCCCAAGCCGGTCGACGGGTCGGCGATCTTTGGCTCAAGCACCCTGATATCTGTCAGTCCGATTATATGGGCCATTTCGTGGCTTACCCCCTCCCATGCCGAATCAAGATTCGTGTGGGCGGAATAGATTGCCAGATTGTGCATGATCGCCTTGATGACGATCCTTTGGGTGGGAGTAGCTCCTGAAATCTCCTTCAGTCCCTTGAAAAGGAGGGGATGATGGGAGATGATGAGATTGCAATGCCGTTCGAGTGCCTCCTTGACTACGTCTTCCGTCACATCGAGGCATAACAGAGCCGCATCCACCTCCATGTCGGGGTCTCCGACCTGCAGACCGGTGTTGTCGTAGGATTCCTGAAGACCCCTTGGGGCGAAGTCTTCGATTACGGCGGCAATGTCTTTTACTGTGATCATGATTTTGCAGAGGAATTACCGGTTGTCACTTGGAAGCCGGTTTGATTTCAAGCTGCAGTTCATCGAGCTGTGCCTGATCGATCGGCGAGGGAGATTCGTTCATGACGTCGCGTCCCGAATTATTTTTGGGGAATGCGATGACATCGCGGATCGTGTCGAGACCTGCGAGAATAGACACGAAACGGTCGAATCCGAGGGCAAGCCCTCCGTGAGGGGGCGCTCCATATTTAAAGGCATTCATCAGGAAGCCGAACTGTTCCTTAGCGCGTTCAGGCGTGAAGCCGAGGAGCTCAAACATTTCATCCTGAAGGGCAGCGTCGTGGATTCGGATTGATCCTCCACCAAGTTCAGTGCCGTTGACCACAATGTCGTAGGCCGTTGCACGCACGTTGCCGGTGTCAGTGCGGAGTTTATCCACATCGTCGGGATTCGGTGCGGTGAAAGGATGATGCATCGCGTAGTAACGCTGAGTTTCATCATCCCATTCGAAGAGTGGGAAATCGATCACCCACAGCGGAGCGAAGACGTTCTTGTCACGAAGCCCGAGTCGGTTGCCCATCTCAAGACGAAGCTCACAGAGTTGCTTGCGGGTCTTCATCTTTTCTCCACTCATCACGAGGAGAAGGTCGCCGGGTTCAGCCTGCATCCTTTCTGCCCAGAGTTTCAGATCCTCTTCTGAATAGAATTTTCCTACTGAACTCTTGATCGAGCCGTCTGGTTCGACTTTCACCCATACAAGCCCTTTTGCTCCGATCTGCGGCTTCTTGACAAATTCAGTGAGGCCGTCGATCTGTTTTCTTGTGTAGGAAGCGCATCCTTTGGCGTTGATTCCGACAGTGATCTCGGCATCATCGGCAACGGCAAAACCTTTTCCTTTGGCAAGATCGGTCAATTCAACGAAGGGCATGCCGAACCGGATGTCCGGTTTGTCGCTACCATAGAATTTCATGGCATCGTTCCATGTCATTCTCGGGAAAGGCTCTGTGAAGTCAATTCCCTTGACATATTTGAAGATATGCTTCACCAGACCCTCAAACATATCGATCACGTCTTCCTGCTCCACGAAACTCATCTCGCAGTCGATCTGAGTGAATTCCGGCTGACGGTCAGCGCGGAGGTCTTCGTCGCGGAAGCATTTTGCAATCTGGAAATAACGGTCGAATCCGCTCACCATCAGGAGCTGCTTGAAGAGCTGAGGACTCTGGGGGAGCGCATAGAATTCTCCCGGATTCATTCTGGAGGGAACAACGAAATCTCTAGCTCCCTCCGGTGTGGACTTAACGAGGATAGGAGTTTCGATCTCCAGGAATCCTTTTGAATCGAGATATCTTCTGATCTCGAAGGCCATCTTGTGGCGGAGTTCAAGATTCTTCCTGACTCCCGGACGCCTGAGGTCAAGATAGCGGAATTTCATGCGGAGATCGTCGCCTCCGTCGGTGTTGTCTTCAATAGTGAAAGGAGGAATCTCGCTCTTATTGAGCACTTTCAGATTGTCGGCGATAATCTCGATATCGCCTGTGGGGAGATTTTTGTTCTTGCTTGTGCGTTCAACCACCTTCCCTTTCACCTGAACCACATATTCACGACCCAGGGAATTCGAGGCGTTGAAAAGCGCGTTGTCTTCGTGGTCGGAATCAAACACTACCTGTGTGATTCCATACCTGTCGCGGATATCGACAAAAGTCATTCCGCCCATCTTACGACTGCGCTGAACCCATCCGGCAAGCGTGACGTGCTGCCCGACGTCGGAAATGCGCAACTCTCCGCATGTCTTATCTCTATACATCTCGTTGTGTATTTTATTGCATAAGGGTTGTGTCTCAACCGGACTGAAAAATTGCAGTTCCGGTTTAAACGTGCAAATTTACAAAAAATTACGCGTATTTCAGTTTCGGAAGGTGAAAAAAATCATTTTATATATGTTTCAAGCCCTTCGAAAATGCCGTGGGGAGTGATCGTGAGCTTCTTGCAGGATGCCGGAACAAGCACTGATTTCCCTCGGCTCAGCTCGATGACCCCTTCATCGGTTGAAAGGGTAGCGTTGCCTCGTGTGCAGATGATGGCAACAAATGTGTCCCATTCGGAATAGTCGCGGAGCACTTCATGGTCGATCATCCACAGATTGGTTGTGAAGAAGGGGGAGGTTACGAGATTGACGGGGATGTCGCGCCTCATAACGTAGTTAATCGGGGCTCCGTCGGTGTCATTGAAATTAATGGCTTCGAAGGCTTCTTCGGTGTGCAGCTCCCTCTCGTTGCCGTTCTTGTCCTTGCGCTTATAGTCATAGAGACGATAAGTGATGTCGGAAGTCTCCTGGATTTCCAGGATAAACGCTCCGGCTCCGATTGCATGGACTCTTCCTGCTGGAATGAAGAAAGTGTCGCCCGCGGATATTGGCTGGAATTTCAAGACGTCCATTATGCCCCCTGTTTCCACAAGGCCGCGATAGTCTGCCGGATCCACAGGACGGTTGAATCCGTTTGCAAGGCGAGCCCCTTTATCGGCATTCACGACAAACCACATTTCGGTTTTCCCGAACTGCGACCCCCGTTCCTGCGCAAGCTCGTCGGTCGGATGCACCTGCACGGAGAGATCCTGTGCGGCATCGATAAACTTTATAAGCAGCGGAAACGTATCGCCAAATTTATTGAAATTCTTTTTCCCAAGAAGCGAAGCTCCATATTTAGCCACGAGTTCCGTGAGTGTAAGACCCTTGTCGGGTCCATCGGCAACAATAGATTCTGAACCTTTCACTCCGGAGATTTCCCAGCTTTCGCCGATATTCTCGATGTCGGTTTCAATTCCTTTGTAGGCCGCGATCCGGTTGCCTCCCCAGATCAGGGATTTGAGTATAGGATTAAATTTCCACATTTTGTCTTTATGAGGGTTAAATAATCGTAATTACAATTCAGAATCGAAGTCTTAGGTGTTATATATGTAACGGAGCGCATGGAATTTTGTTGGAATTTCAAACGTCCGTGGCATAATTTAATCATAAAAAAGAGTTATTATGAACGACAGACTTGATACAGAAGAGAGAAAGGAACTTCCAGACAGTATGTTTGGACTTCCCGAAAGGAGAGAATATCCTATGCCTGATGCTGCCCACGTGAGAGCGGCAGAGGCTTATTTCCGCTATTGCCCGGATGAGCTGAAGCCTGAACTTGCCAAAGCCATTCTAAGGTTTGCAGCAAAATATGGAGTCGACGTGGAGAGCCCGACAGTGCTTTCCTACGCCGGGGAATGACGGAATCCCGCTATCGGGGTGGCATCGGTTCGACCCTAAGCCTTTCGATGGCGAAATCGAGGATGGCATCCTTTCCGGAAGCCAGCTCCTCGTCGGTGGCATGGACCTCACAACCTTCTGTGGGGTCTATGCCATTTTCTATACACTCCATATTTGAATTCAGAATAGGACATGCGGAAAACCTGACCGACCATCCGACGGGAAGTTCGGAAGAGAAGGGGAGTCCTCCGCCTCCTCCAGTCCGGGCGCCGACAATAGTCACGTTGGGGAGTTGCTTCATCACCGATGTGAAATCATTGGCGGCCGAATAACAGCTCCTGTTTGTCAGAAGGATAATGGGCCGGTTCCATTTGATTCTCCCCTCCGGTGCCGGTTCATATTCGATGGGAAACGGTTTGGAGAAGGCGTCGTGGGCCGGTCCTGTCTTATGCATGATATAGCCGGTCAGAATCTTTTGGTCGATGAAACGCCCGATAAGTGTCTTTATGTTGGTGAGCGCTCCTCCGCCATTGTCGCGGATGTCGATGATGAGACCACGTGTTCTTGAGAAAGAAGCAAGAACGTAATCGAGGGATGTCTCACCGACGGTGTAGGAAAATGAGGGATACCGCATGTAGCCGATACTGTCGGAGAGTGTCTTGTAGATTATTCCGCTTACTGTCTTATAGTCGAACCCGAGATAGTATTCCTGAACCGTACGCAGGTTGAAGTCCTGGGGATAGTCAGTCCACCATTTCCTATAGTAGCTGATATCAAATCTTGAAGAGAGATTCACGTGGCCATCCTGGAGTTCATCGAGCATTGCCGCGCAGATGAAGAAAAGGTCGTAGCCGTTAGTCTTTCCAGGCTTTATCATAGCGCGATATTTCTCACCGATCTCTTTCCAGTCGAGATCTTTCTCTCTGAAGAAACAATAGCGGGAATCCACGATATCCCAGAGGGCGTCGAAATTCCCGTAGAGAGTATTGTCGTATTCAGGCTCGTCATGACATGCCGACATGGTGATGAGCCCGATCACTGCGATGAGGATATGATATAAGGTCTTTTTCACGTCAGTAGATTGAATAGATTGTGGCGGAAGGTGCCGGCCGTTTCTTTTTCGCGAGACCGATACCTCCGGGAATTATTCCGATCACGAAGAGATGACGTCTGGAAACCGTGTTGAGATTGTTGGCCCATTGGGTGTCGAGACCAAATCTATAGCCCACCGTCATCGCCGTTCTTCCGAAATCGAGAGTAGCAGATAGAAGGTTGGAGAGCCGGAAGTTATTGCCCCACCATCCTGCATGGCAAAGGCCGCTATGGTTTCCGAGATAAATCTCATAGTAGGTTTCTCCATATCCCGGACAGAAGAAGAGACTCAGCGACGGAATCGTGAGCTCCTCAGAGAATAGGATCGGAAGGCGTTTGATCCTTATGGCCTTGGAAAGAGTGCCACGGAATGAGAGAGAGGCTGTGGCCATTGCCTGGACTGGGTTATTGCCGTTGCGAAGAAGATAATATGCTCCCCCGTCGATGCCTAAGACTCCTCCGGCTGTGGCCTGAAGCTGCCAGGGAAGGCGTGTGCGCCATGACATTCCCCATCCGAACGATGTGTTCAGTCCGATCATTTTTGCTGTCTGGGCCGGATTCAGCAGACTGGAAAATGTCATCGAAGCGTTGAAATGCATGATAGCTTTTTCGGGATTGAACGGCATAGCCTTGCTCCAGCTTCCCGAAATTCCGGCATCTGTGCCGGAATAGTGAAGTGGGGAAAGATATGTGGCGAGAATATTTTTGTGTCCTATCTCAAAGGAATATAGGGACGTCACAGGGCGCGACACTATGCTGTCGGTCGATGCCTTGGCATGGATCGACAGCATGAAGATAAATGTCAATATGGAGATGAAACGTCTCATGGCTCTGGATTTGGATTGCCTGGATCAATTTCAAACAGATCGCCAATCACTACTCTCGGAGAATGAGGTTCCTCCTGCGGTTCAGACCCCACCTGTTCTGCCGGCTCTTCCTGTTCTGCCGGTTCATCCGTTAGGTCGGAAGATGGTGCCGGCTCCGGTTCAGGGAAGCGGGTGGGCTCCAATTCTGTGATGCTTTCAATCGAGAAATTGGAAATTCTTTTCCCTTTCGCCTTAAAGCTCTTCACTGCAATAAATTCCTCGGCATCTATTTCAAGCGACGGCCTGACGGAGTCGGCCCCTCCGAATTTGACTTCGAGTCTCGGGAAGGGGGTGTCGGTAAGAAGGATAGTAGACGATGAACTATCGTTGCCGACATATCTTTGCGGACGGGATGAGGGCTCGAATGTGAAGCGTTTCAGATAAGGGAATCCGAGAGTGGAGTCGTTGAGCGCCAGTGTCCAGACCTTGTGAGGGTCGAATTTCTCGATGAGAAGGATATTGTCATCGTAATGGTTGGAGTCGGAATAGGTCGACGTGAAGAACTCTCCATCTTTTGTCAGAACGAGCACAAGGTCATCGCCCTGGAAAATTCCGAGGCTCTCGCCGCGTCCGTCATAATTAAGCCTGAGCACGTCGCGGTCGAACCACACCTCTCTTCCTCCGAGCGTGCTTGATCCCTTCTCAAGCAGTTTGACGGTGTCAATCTGATATTTTGTCACAAGATTTCCCAGGGATTCCTTTCCTCTGATCTCCATTTCGGCGAAATTCACGGAAACATCTTTGTTGCGGGGACGGCGCCCGGTTTCGTTGGGCTCATCCTTCAGGATCACTTTCACGATCTCAGCCTCTCCGTTGGGATTGACTGAAAGATATTCCACTCTTGAGCCATCGGCACCTCGCGTCATGTTGTATTCCTTATCGCGTGTGAGACCGGTGATGTAGAATCTCTTCTTATATGAGTAGGCGTCTTTCCCTCCATTGCGGTAGATCACGTTGTAGATCGTGCGTTTATCACCCTTCTTGAACAGGCCGACATGTATGATCTTCTTCCCGACATAAAGTTTTTCCTGAACTTTCACGATTTTATACGTGCCGTCGCGATATACGATAAGGATGTCGTCGATATCGGAACAAGTGAAAAGGAATTCATTGTCCTTAAGCGATGTCCCGAGGAATCCTCCTGTGCGGTCGATGTAAAGACGCTTGTTGGCTTCAGCAACCTTAGCGGCCTCTATGGAGTCGAAGCCTCTCAGGGCAGTGCGCCTCGGGAATGCCTCTCCATATTTCTCTTTAAGATGAGTATACCATGCTATGGTGTATTCCGTAATGTGGCCGAGTTCGAAATTCAGCCGCTCGATATCCTTTTCAAGATTGGCTATATGCTCGTTTGCCTTTTCTTTATTAAATTTGAGGATACGCCCCATCTTTATCTCCCAGAGTTTGATTATATCTTCGGGAGTCACTTCCCGGAAGAAATCCTTTTTGAAAGGTTCAAGACGGGAGTCTACATGGGCGATGGCCTCTTCCATGCTTGCGGCGCGCTCCACTTCCTCATCCTTATATATCCTCTCTTCAATGAATATTTTCTCAAGAGAGGCGTAGAGCCTGGCTTCATGGGTTTCGGATAGTTTTATCTCCAGTTCCCTGCGCAGAAGGTCTTTCGTATGGTCAACGGAATATTTCAGCAGTTCAGTAACCGACATAAATTTCGGTTTACGGTCTACTATCACGCAGCAGTTTGGGGAAATGCTCACCTCGCAGTCGGTGAAGGCATAGAGGGCGTCGATGGCTTTATCGGAAGAGGTACCGGGAATCAGGTGAACAAGAATTTCAGCTGTCGCGGCAGTGTTGTCGTCAACTTTGCGGATTTTTATCTTCCCCTTCTCCATTGCTGACAGAATGGAGGTGATGAGAGTGGAAGTGGTCTTGCCGAAAGGAAGCTCGGTGATTGCAAGAGTCTTGCTGTCGATCTTTTCGATCTTTGCCCTGACCTTTACGCTTCCTCCGCGTGCTCCGTCGTTATATCTTGAAGCGTCCATTAGTCCCCCGGTCTGGAAATCAGGAAGCAACCTGAATTTCTCTCCTTTAAGATAGGAAACAGCAGCATCGAGAATCTCATTGAAATTGTGAGGAAGAATCTTGGAGGAGAGTCCGACAGCAATTCCTTCCACTCCCTGGGCAAGAAGAAGAGGAAATTTCATTGGAAGAGTGACCGGCTCCTTTTTCCTCCCGTCGTAAGACGGAGTCCATTCAGTGATTTTAGGACTGAAAACGGTTTCAAGAGCAAATTCAGAGAGACGAGCCTCGATATAACGTGGGGCAGCGGCCGAATCTCCTGTGAGAATATTTCCCCAGTTACCCTGAGTGTCGATCAGAAGTTCCTTCTGTCCGAGCTGCACGAGGGCATCGCCTATGGAGGCATCGCCATGAGGATGATACTGCATGGTGTTGCCCACAATGTTGGCCACCTTGTTAAACCGGCCGTCGTCAAGCGTCTGCATGGAATGAAGGATTCGACGTTGCACGGGTTTGAGGCCGTCTTCAATATGAGGGACGGCACGTTCGAGAATCACATAGCTTGCATATTCAAGATACCAGTTCCGGAACATTCCGGAGAGAACGGTCTTCTTCCCGGCCTGTTCGGGAGAAAAAGACTGGGATGCCTGTGGTTCCGTAGGGGTTGCTTCTGTAATCTCAGTAATATCAGTATCTTCGGCCATTTCTTGGGGAAAGTATTGTGGAATTTCGCGTAAAATTAAGTAAAAAAAGCCGAAAAAGCAAGCCCTATTTAAAGAGAGTCGGCATAACTTTTTATTTTATCGTAGGTTATGTCTTTCACTGCAACGGTTCCGTCTGGATTTAGAATGTAGATTGTCGGAGTGTCAAGGATGGCATAGAGATCATCGTCTTCTATGGAGGGGCCGGCATATCCGGCAAGCCAGTTGGCCGGAAGGGAGTCTTTAGTCTTCATCCAGCGCTCGGTGTCATCTGCGATGTCTATTGCAACGACTGTGAATTTCCTGTCAGTTTTCTGATCGATGATGTTGTGGATTGCCTCCATGCAGTGTGTGCAGTCCGGATCAAAAAATATAAGGAGTATGGGTTTTTCAGTCTCAATGGTCTTCAGAGATGCTTCCCTACCTGTGCGATCCGTGAAAGTGAAGTCTGCAGCCGGTGTTCCGGGCCTGTTTTTCATTGCTATCTCAAGCCTGAAATCAGCTCTCATCCGGTCTCCCTCTCCGAGCTTCCCTGAGGAGATGGCAGCCCGCAGAAAAGGAATGAGAAGATCTTCATCCCTCATTTTGGAATTCGTGGCGTCGAGAAGATGGAGCGCCGCGCGATATCTGGCAGTCCATCCGGTTATGTCGGGATCTCCATCTGCGAGAAAAGCGGAAAATGCTGCTTCTGCATCTTCCGGACTTCGCTCTTTCAAGGATCCAGCAATGACGGATAGGCGTGAAGCAATTGAATCCTGATCTTCCGGAGAGGAAATTATGTCAGCCTGGCACACTACCGGAATACAGAGCATCAGGGCTGCGATTATCTTATAAAAAGTCATAACATGGTTAAAAAAATAACTGGCCGGAAATTTAGAAACCGGCCAGCTTATCAAGATTGTCGTGCGCACGAAGGGACTCGAACCCCCACGTCGTTAGACACCAGATCCTAAGTCTGGCGCGGCTACCATTACGCCACGTGCGCGAAACTTTTGTGCAAAATTAGAAAAAATGCGCGAAACGTGCAAATCTGGAATAAAAATAAATCTCCATAAATCACCACTCGTAGCCGATGGACACTCCGATGCCATTGAGAGTGATGCTCCGGTTCCATGAATTCCAGTAGTTGGAAGTGAGAAGTTTATAGGTGATTCCGAGATCAACGGCCTGTTTGGAACTTTTGTCGCTTACCGGGATCCGGATTCCAAGGGAAGGGCGCAGATAGAAATACTGTTGGTTCGTGAGATAACCGTTGCCTATCTCAATATAATCTTTCCCGAGCAGGAATGAACACCCAAGTCGAAGATCAAGAAAGAAAGAGGCTCCCGTTGAGTTGCCCAGTGTGAATCTGAAATCGGTGAACAGAGGCATCATCACGGCTTTTGAAGTGGAGGAGTGGTTAAAATCGAAATTATTGGATCGGTCCCAATTGCCCCAGTTATCACCTCTGTGGGCGAAAATCACGTCGACACCCAGTCCGACTCCCATATACATCCAGTTGGCATATTGGAATCCCTGCGTGGTTGAGAATTCAGCAAAGTCTGCTACGTAGTTGCCGAATGTCTTGTTGTAGCCGGCATCAAAGAATCCTTTATAGTTCATCGATCCGGAGAGGGCAGGCCGGAGCAGCTGAGGAATCTGGTTTGCGATTTCATAATATTGAGCTTCGGCTCTTGACGGAGCCATAAAAGTTGCCATGCAAAGGGCGAGAGTCAGGATGGAGCGAAATAGTTTCATAGGGAATAGATTGATTTGTTTGAAATGATAACACATAATGGCCCTGATTTGTTGGAGATGGTTTCATTAAGCACCCCTCTGGATGTTAAATAAAGTTATTCTGAGGGGATTTTTCGGAAAAATTGACGAATGTTTTGTAATTTTGTTTGCAAAAAGCATCACCATGGCCTATAATCCCCCTCTTGATGAAAAGGAACTGATAAAGCAGTTGCAGAATCCTGTGACTGCACGGGATGCGTTTAACGTGGTGCTCCAGACATATTCCCAGCCGGTCTACTGGCAGATCCGGAAAATGGTTGTGAGCCATGATGACGCCAACGACATAGTTCAGAACGTTTTCATAAAAGCATGGAATAATCTCCACAATTTCCGTGGAGATGCCAAACTCTCGACATGGCTTTTCAAGATCGCGGTCAATGAATCGATCAACTTTATCAATAAGGAGAAGCAGCGTCTGCAGCTCGGAGAGGAGGCAGATGATTCGTTTCTTCTTGAAAGCGTGGAGGCTGATCCCTATTTCGATGGCGACAAGCTTCATCTTGAACTTCAGGAAGCTATCGCCAAATTGCCTGAAAAGCAGAAACTCGTCTTCAACATGCGCTATTTCGACGACATGAAATATGAGGAAATTTCCGATATACTCGGAACATCTGTCGGAGCGCTGAAAGCCAGTTATCATCATGCCGTGAAGAAAATCAGTGTGCATCTTCTCTCGAAGAGATAGCCCGACATGAGTTTTTTTATGTGTCGACCTTAAAAAAATCATGTTGATGATTAAACCGGATGTCGGATTAATTGTCCGTTTTGTAAGGAAGCTGCAAGGCGGCATCCCTGAAGTATTATTAAGTGAATAACCCTTGCCTCGATATGGAAAAAGAAGATATACTTAAAGAAAAATATGGCAAAGACACGGGATTTTCTGTTCCGGCAGGATATTTTGAAAGTCTGAATGCCAAGATAATGGCCGATCTCCCGGACTATCCGGAGGTGGAGCGGAAGGTTGAGATGACGCGTTGGCAACGTCTGAAACCCTACGTTTATCTTGCGGCCATGTTTGCTGGAATTTGGCTTATGATGAACATGTTCAATCATTTATCTGGCGGTTTCGGCGCCGTGAGTCTTGACAATCCTCCGGAGCAGATCGCATACGCGATGGCTGATTATTCTTCCGACTCCTATAACCATTTTGTTTCGCAGACCTCCTATGAGCTTGAGTCGGAGATAACCGATGCTTATTCATCGATGAGCGATTTCGAGCAGGATTTCGGATATGATTTCCGTCCTGAATATGCCAATATGGATGTTGAGGTGGGAGCGTCTGATTCTGAAGGAGGACGACCTATCTGATAACTTTTTATGTCCGTTCAGTGTTCTATTAGCAAACAACAATGTTACGAAAGATGATAAAGAGATTTTTTCTGATAATCACGTTATGCCTTTGCGGGGTAGTGGCTGTTTCGGCGCAGGGCCCCGGAAAACATCATGGCAAAGACCGCCATCAGATGTGGAAGGAACTTCAGGAGTTCAAGATCAAATTTCTTGCTCAGGAAATTGATCTGAAGGATGACCAGAAGGAGCGTTTCGCGGAGCTTTATAATGAGATGACGCAGAAACGGATGGGTTGTTTTAAGGAGGTTAGAGATCTGGAAAAGAAAATCAAGGATCTTAAAGACAATGCATCCGATGATGATTATAAAGCAGTGTCTGAAGCCATGGATAAGGCAAAGATGCAGGATTCTGAGATCGAAAGACAATATGATGAAAAATTTTCTGAATTCCTGACATCCAAACAACTCTATAAACTCAAGCAGGCAGAAGGAAAATTCCGCGACAAGATGGCTGAGATGAGAGGAAAGAAAGGAAGGCATGATAGAGATAAATGATTATGGTTTCTAAAATATCAAACTATTTACTGAAGGCGGCCATTATGGTTGCCTTCCTGTTTTTTTGTATGAACGTGAATGCACAGAAAAAAACAGCATTGACTGATATCCCGGATTTCGCGTTCCCGGAGAATGTGGAGAAGGCATCAGCTTCTGTTCTCAACAAAGCAGTTGACTCCGGCAACGGAGTGGAAGCCATGAAAGCTTTGGTGCAACTCATTGCTGCGAGAAATCTGATTTCACCCGATTCCTTTGTGGCCAATGTCGGGCTTGTGGACTCTGTGGCGGCACGCCTTTCGCAGCCATATCCTCTACTTTGCGGGCTGCTGAAAGCCCGGATGTACACGGAATTTTATCGTGCCAACCAATATGAATATGACGGTCGCATACTTCCACTTGATTCCTTTCCGGAAGATCCGAGAAGCTGGAGCAAGGGGCATTTCGCCAGAAAGGTCTATGAACTGGTGGATTCGGCGGTGGCCGGAGCCGGGAATTATCTTGATGCTCCATTGAATCTTTTTTCCAAGATACTGACAAATGTGAAGGAGGGTGAGGCCAATGGACTGACTATCTATGATTTCATGATGTATAATGGAGCTGGATCTTTGGGTTTCATTGAGAACTACGGTCATTCGGGAGAGGCGGTGATCCCTTTTTTCGGAAAGTCTGTTGAGCCGGTTTCCACTTCTGCGTTCGATTGCGGAGCCTTGAGAAAAAGGATTATTGATGATGTCGTTCTGGCAAGGGAGAAGACCGGTGACCGGCTTGCGTTGGCTGTGGCTGTGACGATGGCATCTGATCTTCTGGATTATGAAAAAAGATATTCTTTCCTTTCCGGATGGCTGGATAAGTTTTCAGGTTCAGAGGCAGAGGGTAGGATTCTGGTTTCGATGTGTCAGCCTTTGTCGTTCTCTAATCAGAATGAAAAGGAGTGCATCTATGTCTATAACGAAATGAAGAGTTGGATTGAAAAATTCCCATTGTCACAATTCTCAAAAAGTGTCAGAAGCCAGATGGAGAAACTGGAGTCGAGGTCAGTAGCTTTGACTGTCGAGAGGTTCTCTCTCCCGGGAAAATCCGTAAAGGGGAAACTCACGATTGAAAACCAGAAAACCGCCTACGTACTGATTTATAAGATTCCGGAAAACATTGTCGTGATGAACTCCTTCAACAACAAGATTTCACCTTCAGGTATGAAACTTGTGGAGACTATCCGGGTAGAGGCTGATGGAGCGATCCCCTTCAGAGTTGAAAAGACATTCGAGTCAAAGGGGCTGCCGAGTGGCCACTATCTTTTCATCCCTTCTGATGTTCCGCGTCTGCCGGCAGATTGGCGAAGAACTGTCAGAAGCTGGAACTCAATGGTCAGTGTCACGGATATCGCGGTCTTTTCAGTTTATAATGGTAAGGATAGTGATTCCGGGCTGATTTATGTGGTTGATGCGGCCACGCAGTCTCCCGTAAGAAACGCTTCAGTGTCCGTCTACGATGACACCGGAAAAAAACTTATCACATCGGGTCTTACCGATGCTTCCGGCTCATTCAAAGCCCCCAAAGGATTTAACCGTGTGATAGCTAAAAGAGGAAACTCTGTGGCCAGCATGTATAGCGACGTTCAATATGACCCGAATAGAAATCAGGATGTGCGTGAAACAGTGTCTGTTCTGACAGATCTGCCAATCTATCGGCCCGGAGATAAGATTGGTTTCGCAGCGGTGGCCTGGAGATATGAATCTCATAAAAACAGTCTGATTACAAACCGGGAGCTGACATTTGTGCTGACCGATTCCAACGGCAATCCGGTGGATACTGTTTCCGCTCAGACTGATGGCGCCGGAAGATGCAGCGGATCGTTTTCTCTTCCGGAGGGGGGGCTTCTTGGCAACTGGAGAATACGCGCCACATTGAAAAATGCTAAAAGACCGGCGGGATCAGCTTATTTTGAGGTTGCCGACTATAAGACTCCAACGTTTCTTGTAGAATTGGATTCAGAATCTCAGGTAGTTTCAGAAAATTCAGATTCTGTGAGATTCAAGGGCCGGATAATCACCTATTCAGGTATGCCGCTCGGGGATAGTGAGGTTTCGTATGTGGTGAGATGGCAGCCCTGGTGGCACTTTTGGAATATGGATGCACAGCCGGCTTCTTTCGAAGGCGTGGTGCGCGCTGATTCCGACGGAGCCTTCTCAATCACTCTCCCGGTTGCATCACTCCGGAAAACCTATTATGAACATGGCATCTTCTCCATTGTGGCAACTGCCACATCTCCGGGAGGGGAGACCCAGAGTTCAAATTCCCGGCGTTTCTCACTTGTGAAAGGATTGGAAGTGCGTCCGGATATTGATCCGAAGACCAAGGTGGTGGCTGATTCGGTGAAATTTAATGTGCCGGTGGTCGATATGCTCGGCAACCCTACTGTCTCAACTGTTGACTACACTGTTTCGGAGAGAGTTTCAGGAAAGTTGATAATGAAGGGAGCTTTTGAAAGTCCCTCTCTCATTATCCCTGCTGAAGCGCTTCCTTCGGGGGATTACGAATTCTGTTTCACCCTTCCTTCCGACACATTAAAGACAAAGGCTTCAACTGTTGTTTTCAGGACAGACGATAAAAAGGTTCCAGCCCGGATTCCTGTCTGGATTCCTGAGCGCGAAGTGATTTGCGGGGTTGGAGAGAAAGTTGTGGTGAAAGCCGGAAGCGGTTTTGACGGCGGCTGGATCCTGTTCACTCTTTCTGATGAGAAAGGAATAATTTCCCGGGAATGGCGTCTTTCGGGAGGCGACCTTCTCGATTTTGAAATAACTTCGCCTGATTCAGATAATCGTATTTTTGCCTCTTTCACCGGAATGCACGACTTCAATCAGATGACAGAGATTGTTACTTTGATTCCTGAGTCGCAGGTGCGTAAGCTGGATGTGGAGGTGATCTCTTTCAGAGACCGAATATCAGCAGGAGATAAGGAAGACTGGAAATTCAGATTCTCGGAAAACGGGAAACCTGTAGCGGGATTGGCGGCACTTGCTGTGATGAACAATAAAGCGCTGAATGCGATAGTTCCAAATCGATGGTCGTTTGCTCCAGGGAATGGATTCTGGAGTTATACCACATATATTTCGGGCATATCCAATCATCCGATGAGTGTTTTTGGTAGCTTCTCGAAAACCAAAGGAATTATCTCTCTTCCGCAATGTGTGCCGAGTTGGGAGACCTATGGTCAGCAGCTTGCCGGTTTCACGAGATCACGCCTGTTTATGGGAAGCCGCGCGATGAAGAGAGAGATGGGCATGGCCGTAATGAATGATGCCGATGATGGAATGGTGGTTATGGAACAGGTAGAAAACCAGATGATGATGAAGTCAATGGCTACAGCTGAACCTAAGATGGATCTGGCTGAGAATGAAGTTGAAACTGTGGCTGGAACCGGTGGCGCCGACTCTGGACAGGATATTCCGCTTCGCCCGGTTGACCTTCCACTCGCTTTCTTCATGCCTTCACTGACATCGGATTCTGACGGAGTTGTCACACTCTCTTTCATAACCCCTGATTTCAATACTACCTGGCAGACTCAGGTGCTTGGTTATACTAACGATCTGCTTACAGCCTCTCTGATCCGGGATGCGGTGGCCTCGAAGCCGGTGATGGTCCAGACGAACATGCCACGTTTTGTCAGGACCGGAGATCGTGCATCTGTTTCCGCCCTGCTTTTCAACAACACTCCGGAGAATCTTTCGCTTGAAGGTGACATCGAGATCTTCGATCCTGTTTCAGGCAAAGTGATCGCTTCCTCTCATGAAAGTGCCACGATAGTGGCTCCATCGCGCAATAAGGTTATTTCAGTGGAATTTGATGTTCCGGCCAATGTGTCTTCCCTTGCAGTGCGAGCCTACGCCCGTTCGGGCAATTCTGCCGACGGCGAGCAAGACGATTTCCCGGTTCTCCCGAGTTCAACACCTGTCGTGGAGTCGACCTCCTTCTATCTTGGTCAGGGAACTGCCGATTATGAGGTGAGGTTGCCGAAATTTAGGAAAGATGCCTCATTGATGCTGAAATACTGTTCGAATCCATTGTGGGAATGCGTTCTTGCATTGCCTTCGCTGTCTGATCCGGATTCGAGGAATCTCATTTCATTGCTGAGAGGTCTTTATGCTGACTGCATGGCTTCCGGACTGATGAGAAAATATCCGGAAATCCGCAATGGTGTCATGGCAATGGCAGAGAGTCCCGTGCAACTTGAATCGTCTTTGGCTGAAGATCAGAAATTCAAGACCGTTGAGCTCGGAAATACACCGTGGGTTAATAATGCCGCCTCTGAGACGATGCGAATGAGATCGCTTTCTCGGCTCTCGGATGATAAAATGGTGGAGACAACAGTTGACCGCATTGTCACTGATATCCTCGGTCTGCAGAATGTGGATGGTGGTTGGGGATGGTGTCCCGAAATGAAATCCTCTGAGTTCATGACCATGAAAGCGCTCTCCACATTCGGGGATTTGAAACGTTATGGTTATCTCCCGGCCTCGCTATCGCGCTCTGTTCTAAGAGGAATAGATTATTGCGATAGAAAAATTCTGGAAGATGCCAGAAAAGCCGGAGCTAACTTCTCTTATCTTGGAATGACGGACTATCTATATATAAGGAGTTATTTCAATGCCGGAGACGGTCCTGCCGGGTTCGGAGGATTGAAAGAGAAGGCTCTCGAAAAGATTGCTTCTTCCTGGCAAGAGATGACGCTCGAAGGGAAAAGTCGGGCTGCCATGCTCCTCTGGAGAGAGGGAGGACGCCGCGGCTCGGGCAAGAGATATGCCGCATGTCGTGATATCCTTGAATCCTTGACTCAGTTTGCGAGCAAGAATCCCGCAAAAGGATGGTGGTTCGACTCAAATCCATCTTTGTCAGCCGCTGCTATGGTGTTGTCTGCTTTTGCCGAAATCGATCCCGGGAATGTAGCTGTCGATGGCATTCGGCAGTGGCTTCTGCTCCAGAAAGAGACACAGGATTGGGGCGCTCATTCCGAGACTGTTGCTGTGGTGCAGGCGCTTGTGTCGTCGGGTCCTGACTGGACTCCGACATCTCTGCCCGAAATCTCAGTCGGCGGGAAGCCTCTTGAGTTGCCTTCTGCGGGAATGCCGGTAGGAATGGTGTCTGTGCCGCTTGATCCTGCAGTCATGTCGGGAGTGAAACTCAATATCTCCAAAAACTCCGATGTCCCGGCGTGGGGCGGAATGATCAGCCAGTATGTATTGCCAATCAAGGATGTAAAGAATGAAAAATGTGAGAATTTGAAAATCGAGAAGCAGATCATTCTTATCAGTCAGGATGTCGATCGGGAGAAGGCCAGGAAGACAACCAGGTTTCATGTTGGAGATCTTGTGAGAGTGGTGCTGACTGTCACGTGTGATAAAGAAATGGACTATGTGGCTCTTATAGATGAGAGGGGCGCCTGTCTTGAACCCGTTGATCAGCTCTCCGGTTATGCTTTGGTTGACGGAGTGCCTGTTTATCGTGAAACGAGAGACTCCAGAACTTCCTTATTTATAAGCACTCTGGCTAAAGGAGTCAACGTCTTCTCCTATGATTGCAGGATCGACCGGAAGGGAGACTATTCCACCGGGATCGCGACGGTGCAGAGTCAGTATTCCCCTTTGCAGACCGCCCATTCCTCCGGAATGATGTTGCGGGTTGAATGAGGATGGTCAGTCTGCTCCTTTGAAATAGATTCTCCTGTAAGTAAGTATCGAGACAATGACTATCATTAGAAGACATAACATAACTGTGTAGGTCATTGATCTGACGAATCCGAGTTTTTGAATGAACAGGAAATATACTGCCGGAATCACTCCCATAACAAAACCGGCGTTTACACACAAGTTGAAGGGGATCGGTTCTCTTGTGAGAGCAAGTTTCCTATTGCAATGGTTGCATCGGATTGTGTGGTCTGTTCCATACAGAAAATAACTTGAACATTCCTTGAATGATACTTCTTGATGGCAGAATGGACATTCTCTCGCCTTTAATCTTGACATGTTGCTGGTGTTAGTTTTAGTCGGTATCAGCCGAGATGTGTCACAAGTCCCTCTTTATTCAGGATGACATTCGGGAATACATCTTCAGCCTCAAGTTTAAATCGGTTTTCGTCGGTGTAACGTGATGAATAGTGTCCTGTGAGCAGAGCTTTTGCTCCTGAGTCACGTGCAATCATAGCGGCTTCGCGGGCTGTTGAATGGCCTCGGGGAGCCGCTAATTGCTTGTGTTCTTCCAAATATGTGGTTTCGTGGAAGAGAAGGTCAACGGGCCCAATCTTTTCCGCAAGTTCGGGAAAATATAATGTGTCGGAAATATGGGCGTAGGATAGGGAAGGGGAGGGGGGAGTGGTGAGGATGTCGTTTTTGATCAGAGTGCCGTCAGGTTTGATAAAGTCCATTTCTGCTTTCAGGTTATTCATCATGAAATGAGGCACTCCATGAAATTTTGCCATTTCTGCATTAATATGGCGTGGTTTCGGTTTCTCTTCAAAAACATATCCCACCGTGGGCACCCTGTGATGAAGAGGGATTGTTCTGACAGTTAAGGATTTTGTTTCCAGAATCACTTTCTCCTCAGGTTTTATCACGTTGAAAATGATATTGAAAGGTGTGTCGCGGCAGAAATAGTCGAAGATTGCTCCGAGATGTTTCTTCCCCTCCTCAAAGGTATGGATCACGATTTCACCTCCGCTGCCGTTAAGAGCGAGAGTCCCGATGAGCCCCGGGAGCCCGAATACATGGTCGCCATGAAGGTGGGTCAGGAAAATGTGGCGCAGGCGTGAGAAAGAGAGTTTCTGTTTCATAAAAGCCAGCTGCGCCCCCTCTCCGCAGTCTACCATGTAGAGTGTTCCGCGATGGTCAACGACTGTGGAGGAGGGATGATGGCGAAGCGAGGGCCTTGCCGAACCGCATCCGAGCGTATGGATGGAGAAAGAACTCATTAACTGGGTGGAATGACTGCTATATGGAATCTATTTTGTAATCTTTGGCGAGACCTCCGGCTCCTGTCTCTTTATAAAGAGAGGGAAGATCATGACCGGTTTCTTTCATCACTTTTATTAGTTTGTCGAAAGTAACGCGGTGGCGTCCGTCGGAGAAGGTGGAATAGATATTAGCGTCGAGGGCACGTGCGGCTGCGTAGGCGTTTCGTTCGATGCAGGGAATCTGCACGAGTCCGCAAACAGGATCGCAGGTCATCCCCAGGTGGTGTTCAAGACCCATTTCAGCGGCATATTCGATTTGCGCCGGCGTACCCCCGAAGAGCTGGCAGGCTGCTCCTGCTGCCATGGCACAGGCAACTCCAACCTCACCCTGACAACCTACGTCTGCTCCCGAAATACTTGCATTCGTTTTAACGACATCTCCGATCAGGCCCGCTGTGGCGAGAGCATGGGTGATCTCCATGTCGGAGAAATGACGTGTGCTCCATAGATGATATAGCACAGCCGGAACCACGCCACAGCTTCCACATGTGGGTGCTGTCACGATGGTGCCACCCGACGCATTCTCCTCGCTCACGGCAAGGGCGTAGGAAAACACAAGGCCTCGCGACCGTAGATTGTCGCGATATCCTTCAGCCCTCATATAATATGAACGCGCTTTCCTCCGGAGATTCAAGGGACCCGGTAGCCGACCGTCGGTTGCAAGCCCTCTCTCAACAGCTGCCTTCATAGTGTGCCATACTTCCAGCAGAAAGTCGTTGATCTCTTTTCCTTCACATTGTTCAACATATTCCCAGTAGCAACGGCCGCTCCTGTCGCAATATTCCATTATTTCTGAGAAGGTGTCTTTGTCATAGATTTCCGCACCGCCGTGGTGGGCCAGACCTTCTCCTTCGATGGCTCCTCCTCCCACACTATAGACTGTCCATTCATCGGATGGAAATCCGGCTGCATTCAAGCTCCGGAATGTCATTCCGTTGGGATGATAAGAAAGAAATTCTTCCGGTTTCCAGATGATTTTAACAGGCATGCCTGACTTTGAAAGGGTGTCGATTATGGCAACGTCTGTCATGTGGCCTTTGCCGGTGGCGGCGAGACTTCCATATAGCACTACTTCATATCCTTCCGCGTGGGGATGTTTCTGAAGAAACAGTTCCGCAGCCTTGCGAGGGCCCATGGTGTGGCTTGATGACGGCCCGGTCCCGATACGGTAGATCTCTTTTATCGATTTCATGATATATCCTATTTTTCAGTTTTTCCTACTTAGTTGTGCAAAGATACATATTTGAAATGAAATTAGCGCAATCTTATCCTCAGTTTTGCCTGAAATGTTGAGAAATGACCATATCTCGTCTCCTATGGAATATGAAGAGGGGAGTCCTTTATTTGAAAAATCATAATAAATGGGGATTGTGGGCATAACGCATTTGAAGTAGTTTTGCATCATGAATTTCCAGAGAATCATAACCGCTTTCCTATTTCTTCCGCTTTCTGCTTCATTGCTTGCGAGGGGGAATGAGGTTGTGGTTGATAATAAACAAGATGATCCCGATACTTTAGCTGTGGCTCTCAAGGAGGTGACGGTTTCGGCTGTGAAGGGGAGTCCCTCGGCGTTTCTTCAGCCTGAGGCTGTTTCTGTTGTTTCAGGAAAGGAGCTCGAACGCCTTGACGCGGTGTCTATACGCGGAATCTCAGACGTTGTCCCCAATTTTTTTATGCCCGACTATGGTTCGCGAATCACGTCTACCATTTATGTGCGCGGCATCGGTGCGAGAATGGATCAGCCCTCTGTCGGACTCAATGTCGACAATATCCCTTACCTTAATAAAGATGCTTACGATTTTGACGTTGAGGATATATCTCATGTTGAAATGCTGCGTGGACCTCAATCCACACTTTATGGACGCAATACGATGGCAGGAGTGATCAATGTCACTACTCTTTCCCCCTTCCGGTTTAACGGATGGCGAATCATGGCGCAGTCATCGTTGAGAGGCAGGGTGAAAGGTTCTGCAGGATGGTATGGCTTGCTTGGTGACCACGCGGCTATTTCGCTGACAGGTTCATATTCCGGTTCTCCCGGAGAGTTTGTCAATGAATACTCCGGAAAGAAACTTGATCATGAAAAGAACTTTGCCCTCCGGGGAAAGTTGCTCTGGCGCTCCGGCAATGGATGGTTTCTTCAGAATGTTGCCTCCGCGGGGCTCCTCCGTCAGGGAGGATATCCATACGAATATAAGGAATCAGGGAAAATAGCTTTCAACGACACCTGTTTTTACAAGCGTTTCACGTTTGCCGATGGTCTCACATTGAGACGTTCGTTTGAGAATGTCAACCTTTCCTCCATCACCTCTGTCCAATATATCGACGACAATATGACTTTGGATCAGGATTTCCTCCCGGAAGACTATTTCACCCTGACTCAGAAGAAGAAGGAGTGGGGATTCACTCAGGATGTTGTTGTGAGGAATAACGCCGCCGGCTCCGACTATAACTGGCTGGGGGGGCTCTTTGGTTTTTATAAGCATCTTGACATGCTTGCGCCGGTCACATTCAAAGATAAAGGTATTTCTGAGCTTATAGAGAAGCATCGGAACGAAGCCAACCCATATTACCCGATAGAATGGGACTCCCGGCAATTCCCTCTTAACAGTGATTTCAAAATTCCAACATGGGGGCTCGCGGCCTATCATGAATCCAATCTGCGGATCGGGCGTTGGAATTTCACTGCCGGATTGCGTCTTGACTTTGAAAAGGCGGTATTGTCTTATGTCAGTGATTGCCACACCGGATATTCCATCTTCCAGGAAACCGATGAAGGAAGGGTTTTTAACCGCAAGGTCTCCATCGACATTGATGATTCCGGCTCTTTCCAGCGCCATTTCCTTACGCTGCTTCCGAAATTTGCGGCGCTATATATGACGGACGACGCGGGCAGCAACATATATTTCAAATTCTCAAGAGGATATAAGGCCGGTGGTTTCAATACCCAGATGTTTAGTGATGTCCTGCAGCAGCGTCTGATGAGAATTATGGGTGTTGGTGCGCAATATAATATCGATGATGTCGTTGGATATAAACCGGAGCAAAGCTGGAACTATGAGCTCGGAGGCCATTTCAATATAGGAGAGGGACGGCTCCAACTGGAGACCGCACTGTTTTATATTGATTGTCGTGACCAACAGCTGACAATGTTTCCCGATGGGACAACTACGGGAAGGATCATGACCAATGCAGGACGCACCCGTAGTGTCGGAGGAGAGGCGTCGATGACCTTTCATCCATCCAGATCGTTGATGCTGACAGCAAGCTACGGCCTTACGGATGCCCGTTTCAGAAAGTTCTTCAATGGAATATCAGATTTCAAAGGGAAAACACTACCGTATGCTCCTAAAAATACGGTGTTTCTTCAGGGAGTCTGGACTCTGCCGGCCGGGAGCGCGAAGCTGGATTTTGATGTCAACATGCGTGGGACAGGCAAGATCTACTGGAATGAGGACAATTCGGAATGGCAGAACTTCTATTGCCTTCTTGGAGCTTCTGCCTCTTTGTCGGTGGAAAGGTTATCTTTTCAGGTGTGGGGCAGAAACCTCACCTCAACCTCCTACCGCACGTTTTATTTCCTCTCTATGGGAAATGCTTTCTATCAGAGAGGCAGAGGACGTGAGGTTGGAATTACGATGAGAATAAACATATAAAAACATAAATGATTAATTTTAATCCAGAAATGAAAAAACATCTGTTTTGGGGAATTCCCGCCATGGCCCTTTTCTTGGGAGCATGCAATAGTGACCCCGGAAAAAGTGTCACCCAGGTAACGTATCCTGTGTATAGTCTTGTGACTGACCGAGCAACCGCGTCGACACAACCTGTTGCCTCAGCCTACAATTACACCTTCAATTTCACTCAGGAGAATGTGAAGATTGCGGCTGCCTTGAGCTATGATGGTACAACTCGCACGTTCACATCTAATGAAACCACCTACACAAGCGATACCTATTCCGGTGGGATGGTGATCAAACTTGGCGATATCGAGGCATATTGGGATAATAACACAACCAGGCCGATCGGAAATTTCAGATGTGAGCTGACATCGCTGATCAATACATACACCACCGACGTTCCCGGTGTGCCTGCCCTTACTGAAGATCAGAAATCAACGCTCAGCTATCCGGCATCTCTCGTTTCATATAGTGTCGGAACGGATCTCCTCGTTTCTTCTTTCCCAATAATTGCATGGTATAAAGGTGAGACCACGACCTCATATCCCACCGGCAACGGCGATGGCTCTTACTCCGACAAGAATATGGTTTATCGTGTAGGCATTGACGTTCCTAAGAAGACCGCCTGTGTGGTGATTTATGAACCCCGTTTTGCAGAGGTGATGCCCTCTCTTCCGGCCATTGTTCTTGAGAATCTCCCCGTTGTCTTCGAGAATGGCACATACACCATCAGGGTTAAGGACGTTGTTCCGAAGGTTGCAGAGGGTAATGGCCTGACAGAATATCCTAATTATATCTTCAATGAGTTTGAGTTTATCCCGATGGGTATGGCCAATGCTCTGATCTCCTATAAAGTGGCTGGCCGCTTCGAGGGGCATTTCTCAGGGAGCTGGCTCCAGAAATATGGGGATGAATAATTTTTGTGTTTATCAATAATCAGGTAGCTTGGAGGAGCGTATGATACTCTCTGCTCCGAAGCATAATAAAATGCCGTTCCGGTCAAAGTCATGGCCGGGACGGTATTGTTTTTTAGAAAAAGTGGGAAAAACAATGCAGAAGCATTAAATTTTTTTTTGGCGTGTTAATGGATTTTAAGTATCTTTGCAAAAAATTGGCAGGCCCTTTGGTCGGCACTGGTTTTATATTTGCAAATAACAACCTAATAGATAAGAGATTATATGAACTTTTTGTTGGAGATAAGCAACAACGCCCTTGCTGTCACCGGCGCCTTGACGGGAGTCGGGCTGGTGTTTGCTGCTTTGTTGATAGCGAAACTGGTCTCTCCGAAGTCTTATTCGGTGAAGAAGAGCGAGCCTTACGAGTGTGGTATTCCGACTCGTGGAGAGTCTATGATTCAGTTCAAGGCCGGTTATTATATCTTCGCTATTCTTTTCCTCCTTTTTGACGTTGAAACCGTTTTCCTTTATCCTTGGGCGGTAGTCATGCGCAATCTTGGTCCGAGCGGCCTTCTTTGCATCGGAATCTTCATGTTTGTTCTCATTATGGGCCTTGCTTACGCATGGCGGAAAGGAGCTTTGAAATGGAAGTGAAAATCAAGAGCATGAAGCATGATGACTTCAAGGACAATGAGTATATCGACAAGCTTGTTGAGGAGCTCAATGCCACTGGAGCAAATGTTGTTGTCGGCCAGATGGACCAGCTGATCAACTGGGGAATTTCCAATTCATTGTGGCCATTGTGTTTCGGCACCAGTTGCTGTGCGATTGAGTTCATGAGTCTTGGAGCTGCCCGCTATGATATGGCTCGTTTCGGTTTTGAGGTTGCCCGCAACTCTCCCCGTCAGGCCGACTATATCATGGTTCAGGGCACCATCGTGCATCGTATGGCTCCTGCTCTCCGTCGTCTTTATGAGCAGCTTGCCGAGCCTAAATATGTCATCGCCTGCGGTGGTTGTGCGGTGTCTGGCGGTCCGTTCAAGAATTCCTATTGCGTTGTGCCGGGAGTTGAGAATATTCTTCCTGTTGATGTTTTCATTCCCGGTTGTCCCCCGCGTCCGGAAGCCATGTTCTACGGACTCATGCAGCTTCAACGCAAAATCAAGGTTCAGAAATTCTTTGGCGGCGTCAACCGTAAGGAGAAAGTCGCAGAATTCTTTGCCGCCCACCCTGAAGAGAAAGGCCGCATCGACTGATCCTGTTAAATCAGCATTCCCTGACACTATTCGAACTAAGACAAAATGAGCGATATAAAAGAAAAAATCAGCAGTCTCTGTCCCGAGGCGACATTCCAGGAGGGTGACACTCTTTTGGTTTCGGTTCCCGAGAATAAATGGCATGATCTGGCCAAGGCCCTCAAGGAGACGAGAGGTCTTGAATTCGACGTGCTCACAGCTGTCGTCGGCATGGACTGGAAAGAGACGCTGGGAGTGGTCTATTATCTCACCTCCACTTCACGCAACTGGGAAGTGATCTCGGTTAAAGTGCAGGTCGCAGACCGCGAGAACCCGATGATTCATAGCGTTAGCGATCTTTGGAAGGTGGCTATTTTCCAGGAACGTGAGGTCTATGATTTCTATGGAATCAAATTCATCAACCATCCCGATATGCGTCGTTTTTTCCTCCGTAACGACTGGAAGGGACACCCCCTTCGCAAGGATTATGACGCTGATCCCTCTTTGAATCCCATCCCCCTGGACGATGAGAAGAATGAGGATGACACTGTGAAATATGTTGAGGTGCCTGATGGAAGCGTGAAGGCAATTCCTGGAAAGGTGTTTGAGGAGAATGAATATGTGGTCAATATCGGCCCGCAGCACCCCTCAACCCACGGCGTGATGCGTTTCCGCGCATCGGTCGACGGCGAGATTGTCAAGAAGGTTGATGTCGTTTCCGGCTACATCCACCGTGGAATTGAGAAACTTTGCGAGGGAATGACTTATCCTCAGATTCTGCATTTCACCGACCGCATGGATTATATGTCGGCCCATCAGAACCGTCATTGTCTCTGCATGTGCATAGAAAAGGCTCTTGGCATCGAGGTGCCCCGTAGGGCTGAGGTGATTAGGGTCATGATGGATGAGCTCATGCGAATTTCAAGCCATCTCCTTTCTTTCGGATGTACGGCGATGGACCTCGGTGCAACAACAGCATTCTTCTACGGTTTCCGCGAGCGCGAGATGGTGCT
>CAYROR010000014.1:0-57696 GCA_964425935.1 uncultured Sangeribacter sp. | reverse complement strand
AAGAACGTGAAATGATAAGAAAAATAAATGAGTCATCTTCGCTTTTAGACACTGTTCTTTCCTCTTCTGCCGACGAAGTTAACAAGATGTCAGCTGGATTTTTTGCGTCCGGAATGTTCAAACCGAATAAGTAGCTTTAACAAAACTCATAAGTTTTTTTGAATTTTTCTAAGAGAGTTACCATATTAGGGTCGTTATGATTTTACCAACTAAGACAAAAATAATGATTGTGCCTGACTTCGGCGTGAGCGCCGAAGATGAGGCTATGGAGGCTCTCAAAACTGCGATTGAGGCCCAGGGGGAGCATGCGGTAAAAGTTGTTGATATTCCGGCATTAGTGCGCGCCGAGCATGAAGGCGAGGAGCTGACTGAATCTCAGATTATCGAACTCTCAGCCCGGAAACTTGAGCAAATCTCGGAGTGCAGCCGCCTGATATGGAACGGCTCTAACGACGCTGCCGTCCCTGAGGTCAAAACCATAAAACTGACGCTGAAAAACAGGAACAGGTTTACCCTCACACTCGACCCGGAAGGTGAGTCGGAACCGATCACACCTGAAAGCAAGCCAGATGCAGGCTCTACTTTTTTCGATTATGAACCTATCGGTATTGACGATATATTTTCACGTATCAATGATGAATGCATAGATTGGGAGGAGGGCGCGCCCGACGTTATAGTTGTGTTCGGAAGGTCGGCAATGCTTGCAGGTGGCATAGATCGTCGCGATGTGCTTTTCGTCAATCCCGAATATATTTGGGAATGGCCGTGGAAAAAACAGTACTACTCGGACCAAAAGTTGGCCAGGGTATATTGGGAAAAGAAATACCATTATGAGAAAGACCCGATGGAGACTGTGCTGTGGAGTGGCACGGAGCGATCGGGACAACATAAATATTCGCGGCGCTATGGCATTGTAACCAACAACGACGATATCGGTGATTTCTGGGACCGTTATCCGCGGATGTCTGAGGTTGCGCGCGAACTTGACGGCAACACACAGGCATTGGCAAAATTTATATGCGATTTTGCCGATGATAAAATAACCAACCCTCTTGAGGAAGTCTATGAGGCGTTGAGAAATTTGCCGTGGAAAGGTCTTTCAAGCCTGAATGAAAAGTGCCGTTTTGCCGAGCCTGTTAAGCTCAACAACTTCACAGTCCTGAGCATTTGCTTCGGTCCACCAATGTCCAACGGCCAGTCGTGCAATAAACTGAAGATTGCCGAGCGGGATTGGCCACTCCCGCTCGAATGTGTCAGCACTCGCCGTGAGCTCAATGTGCTACGGGATGCCATTAACAGTATCGCCACCGGTAAAGCTGAACTTAAAGAACGGCAGAAACGCATTCTTATCGTTCCCGACTATTTTACGCCATATAACAGCGCCGATACCAAAGAACTTCATTCGCGGCTCAAACAGGAGGGTTACTACGTGGCCGTGTTCGTACCAGGCAATACTCTTGAGCAGTCGCGTCAGGGACTGGAACGTTGCATGAAGGTCAATCCATTCGATCTCATAGTCACGCTTGAGACCGGCTGCCTGCTCGCCACGCGGGTAGCCAACTGCCCCCGCATTTTTGTCAATCCCGACTGGTTGGCGTGGGAGTGGATGCGTCAGCACCTCGGAGAAGATAAAGAGCTTTTGGAGCACAGGGGCATTGATAACTCCGGCCCTTTCTTCGACTACTATCTCAACCGCGATGAAATCGACATGGCGCGACAGATGTCTGAACGCGCCTATATCAAGCGTGGCCACTACCCTGTTTATGGATGGTTTACTGAAGATGCAGTAGAATCACATCTGCCGGAGGAACATCTTAAGCGCTTCAATACCAGCACCTATATCCCCGCTCTCCGACTCGACACAGAAGAAGGAATAGCCATCCTCGCCCGGCAGATAAACAACATATTAACAGTTGAATGCGATGAATAAGTTCTGTTACACCCTCTCCTACACTTTCCAAAATCCCTCCGGCCGCAGGAAGCATTATTTCTTCAATCTCGTGGAGCGCTTTGGCGAAGTGGCCTCCTTCAAATTGACTGACAAAGGGAATTACGATGTAATCCCCGCATCAATCGAGACCGACGGCGACACCGAGACTGCAACCTTTCTCTATATGGGGAAAGAATTCTCGCTGAGGGCCGACCGCTTTATCCCGAAAGGATATAATCTGACTCTCAATGGCAGGCTGGAGAAGAAAGATGACCTGCTCAAAGACGCCCATCTTCATTCCATCCGCAACCGCGATGAGATTGAAACGTCAGAGAGCTGCGGTTGCATAAATTGCCTCCGCATCTTCCCGGCCTCAGAGGTTGAGGATTACGCTGACGAGGGAACCACAGCCATCTGCCCCTACTGTGACTGCGACTCTCTGATAGCCAATGACCAAGGCTTCAAATTAACCAAAGATCTTCTCAAAGAACTTAACAAAAAATATTTCTAAAAATAATTATGGGAAAGAAAATCATTATAGACGAACTCGAATTCGATGCGGAATACTCTGATGTAGACGATATAGAGAACCTCAATTATTTTCTTGAGAAAATATTCAATAAATATGAGATAAAGGATTACATCTCCCGTAGGCATCCTGAAATTTTTCCCTCCCATATCGGACTGGTGGCCGATGCCGACATGAAGCTGCACATCGTACGCTGGAAAAAGGGGAATCTTGATCCCTGGGGTGAGTATGATAATGGCTGGAGCTGGTTCGGGGAAAAGAATCCTGAGAATTTCATCAACGATATCCTCACTTTCTATAAAGAGAACAATCCTTCTTTATATAATTTCATCAAAAACAGGATTCAACTATGAACATGATTGACCTTTGCTTGAGAATAGCGACCGAGGCCCATCGCGGTCAGAAAGACCTCGATGGCAACCCGGTGATACTCCATCCACTCACAGTAGGACTGATGGATAAGACTCCGGATGAACAA
This sequence comes from uncultured Sangeribacter sp., assembly GCA_964425935.1. Taxonomy (GTDB): domain Bacteria; phylum Bacteroidota; class Bacteroidia; order Bacteroidales; family Muribaculaceae; genus Lepagella. Next base: position 54,759 of record CAYROR010000014.1, on the reverse strand, counting down.
TGCGCCGGATTTCTTCATGACGTGGTTGAAGACACCGACTATACCTTCGACGACCTGCTCCAAGCCGGCGTGAGCCCACATATTGTTGATGCCCTACGCCTCCTCACCCACCAGGAAGGTACGGACTATCTTGATTACGTCAGAAACATTGCCAATTCAGGCAACCGACTGGCTATTGCCGTCAAACTCAACGACCTTCGCCACAACCTCGAGCGATGGCGCCGCATGGGCTACACCCGCCTCATCGAAAAGCACGAAGCTGCATTAAAGCTATTATGTATAAGTTAGACAATATATTCGCCACCAGGATTGTGAACAGAATTTAACAAAATCCTAACGGGTATACTCTAAACATTTGCCGATTTTCTTGATTCTTTCGGCTATGTGCGGAAACTTTTCACATATAATTTAATGATCTCCGGACTGATGAAAGGGTATCCCGGCATCAACCACATTCATCCGCACACCGATGAGGAGTTCAGAGGTTGCCGAGGTGGATGTTGAGGATAAGGCGTTGATAAAACATGAAGTTGCCCCGCGCGACGTTGAAGTTAAGCTGTCCTTCCAGCTCCATATATTTGTTGCGGATTATCTTTGCATAGACATCTGTGCGGTTATAGAAATCTGACTGATAATATGACTCTCCCTGATAAAGGAGGGTGCCGAATGTGCCGTAGAGGGGTAGCAATTTCTCTCCTGTATATAGTGAATTCTTGATTCCAAGCCATTTCCATTCCATGGTCAGGTCAAGCCAGAGGCCACCGGGAGTCTTCCACCCGTTATATTCACGATAACGTTCCACAGTCAGGAGACCGCCGGCCTTGAGAGTTAAGGAGTCAAGCATGGTTTTTCGGCTGAGGTCAACTCCAATGTATGGATTTAGAAGAAAGTTGTCGACAATTGACTGGTTGTCGTCGGCATGACGCGTTTTAGCAAAATGGTTCATCATGGCTCGGGCTCCGGCAATGAAAGCTTTCCCTCCAGGACGCCATAATCCCTGAGCAACGATATTGAACGCCTCGCGTCGGGTTTCAGTCTGATGGGCACGCCAGTCTATATAGGCGTCGGCGAAACCGTTCTTACCCTCATATTGCAGAAGCGCACCACGAATATTCTTCTGAAAATATGCCAGAGAGTCACACCAGATAAACCCCGGCAGAGGCTCCCGCAACTGGGTTCGAGGAAACATTCCCATCGAAAATTTCCATTTCGCGCCTTCATGCCGGTAATAGAGAGTGGGCACTACCCTCCCCTCCTTGATTCCGTTCATGAGAGGCTGATTCCACACGGCTCCCCCTGCAATCCTATCGGAGGGAGTGAATTTCAAACCGACCTCCGGAGCCAAAGTAGTAAAGAAAAAAGTCTTGTCCTCATAAAATCGGTCATCACCCTCCCGGTTGTCGAACACAGAACCGAAGTCTATGCTCCATGTGGGCTCAATTCCTCGCGATGAAAAGGCCACCATAACGGCAACACACGCAAGAACATATTTCAATTTATTATTTTTCAACATTTTACAGAATTAACTTTAATTTATCTTGCACAAAAGTATAAAAAATTACTGAAAAAATTTGCACGAATGGCAGAAAGTTAGTAATTTTGCAACGCAAAACGAGGGAAGCACCTCGGTAAGCAACACCCTTACGGCTTTAGCCGTTGAAAATGTCCAGGTGGCGGAATTGGTAGACGCGCTACTTTGAGGGGGTAGTGGCCGTTTGGCTGTGTGAGTTCGAGTCTCATCTTGGACACTTAATCCCGGCGGGAATCTTCGGATTCCCGCTTTTTTATGCCCTCCCCTATTCTCCTGGCATGGTAAATTTCGGGGCAATGTAAATAGCAGGTTGAAACGTTAAATATAGCTGGTGAGTTGTTAATTGAATCAATATAAATCTTTTGGCTACGCATCCCGGTGTTTCCTGAAGAGGGATTTTTCTGGCGGGAGACGGAAGATATGAAATGGAGTGATTGTTTCGCTTACTATTTTTTTTTAACTTTGCACATATTCTAAAAAATAACCGAATGAAAAAACCTACCGTGAAACTGTGGGGTCTGATGATGATAATCCTGACCCTGCTCCCCGCTTTCGGATGTTCAAGCAAGGATGATCCTCAACCGCCGAAAGTTGATGAAAAACTCGAAATCGCGACATCCGATCTTAACCATGAGCTTGATCGTGGAGCCGGGAAAATAGAAATTCCCGTGGTCACCAATCTTGAGATTGGAAAATGGAAAGTGGAACAGACCGACAAATGGCTTGCCACCACGAAAAAATGGATCGATGAGTCTCATTCTGTGATCAACGTCTCCGTCTATGAAAACACCACCGGAGAGAAACGTGTTGCCAAGCTCAACGTTGTCACCGAATCGAAACTTTTTTCCAAGACAATCACCATCACGCAATACGGCAACAGCGAAGTAGTGGTGGACGAAGACGTAAAGATAACCCCCAAAAGTGGCAAGGCTTCCGAATTTCAGGATGAAAGCCAGAACATTCAGAAATCGTTTGACGGAGACTATGACTCCCACTATCATTCACGCTGGAACGGCCAGACGAAATTTCCCGTCACCCTGGAATATTTCTTCTCCGGGAAAGACGCAGTTGATTACGTGATCTATCACACCCGCAATGGAAACGGAAACTTCGGGAAAGTAACCGTATATGCCGCTACCGATGAGGGCCACAACTACGAAAAGATCGATGACTACGACTTTGGAGAGAAAAGCACGCCAAGCGTAGTGAAAATACCCGGCAATATCAAGCCCACCGCCATCAAGTTTGAGGTTAACAGCGGGCTCGGTGGCTATGCAAGTTGCGCCGAGATGGAATTTTATCAGGTCAACACTTCAAAGGCTCTTGAAAATAAGCTTCTTGAGGTCTTCACAGATGCCACGTGTTCTGAAGTGAAACCGGGAGCCACCGATGATCAGATCTCTAATCTCGGCGACTATTTCGGCCGGGTGGCAAGAGCAATCCGCGACAATTCATACGACGGGTATGAGAAAGAATTCCGTATCCGCTCATATCAACCCTATTCTAAAAACGAGGAATGGGCCTCACGACTCATCACCAATAAATACACACACCTCGACAATCCGACGGGTATCTCTGTAAAAGCCGGTGATGAAGTGATCGTTTGCGTTGGCGACACCTACGGCAACGATATCTCTATCGAATGTCTATGGGAAGAGAACGTAAGCCATCAGAACGGCAACTATCGCCAGACAGCCTCAAGCGGCACATCCTACATGGTGCACACAGGCATCAACAAATTGAAAATTACAGGTGAAGGCCAGCTGTTTGTGGTCTATCAGTGTGATGATCCTCAAAATGCAAAACCGATAAAGATCCACATTCCTCTCGGAAGCGGAACAGCTACCGGTTTCTTTGATCTCAAGGAACATCAAACGGATGAGAGATATTCGGAGCTGCTTTCAAAAGCCTCCCATAAATATTTCGCGGTTCGCGGAGAAAGGATGATCTTCTATTTCCACCGCACGAAAATGCCGTCGAAGATCCTTTCGGCCATAAATCTCTGGGACAATATCATGAAATGGGAACAGGAACTCTGCGGAATGGAAAAATATTTCGGGCAGGGTTTCAACAATCATATTTTTGCCATCTCCCCGGAGGCCAACAACGGACAGATGTATATGTGGGCATCTGACTACCGTATTGCCTTCGTCTACAATTATCTCAATAATATCCTTCTCAAGGATAACGTGATGGCAAACGCCGACAACGCTTGGGGTCCTGCCCATGAGATCGGCCATTGCCATCAGAAGGCCGTCAACTGGGCATCATGCACGGAATCGAGCAATAACCTGTTCTCAAACTACGTCATCTACAAACTTGAAAAATATGGATCACGGGGATCCGGCCTTCTGGAGCTTGCAAAGGCTCGCGCCGAGGCAAAAGATGGTATGGTGACCTGGAACGACATCGCCTCAAAAGGTTATGGCGACGTCCACAACCGAATCTGGTGGCAACTCTGGAATTATTATCATCGTCTCGGAAAGAAATCCGATTTCTGGCCCGAGGTCTATGAATCAATGCGTGAGAAACGGATTGACAATAGCGATCCGGGCCGCAAAATGCTTGAATTCGCTAAATCCTGCTGCGACGTTTCCGGCGAGAACCTGACAGAATTCTTTGATCTCTGGGGATTTTTCTCTCCTATCGATGTTCAGATGAGCGATTATGGCAATTACACATATAAGGTTACGGATGCCATGATCAGCGAGGCCAAGGAATACATGGCAAAGTATCCGGCCCAGAAGCAGCCCTTCCAATATATCGAAGACCGCAAGAAAGCCGGATGGCCATCCGGGCAGTATGATCCGGCGGAGATCGGCGATCTTGGATTCTTCGAAACGTTTGAGAAGAATCCGACGCTTAACACGTCGATAGCCGCAAAAGTTTCAGGACGCCATGTTGCGGTGACGGATGGAAATGAAGCGGTAGCCATCGAGATCCGGAAAACCAATGAAAACGGAAAGATTCTTTACTTCAGCAATTTCCTCGAGTTCGATATTCCGTCGGCTGTCGATGTGAAAGGCTGCTGCGTGTGTGCGGTTCAAGCTGATGGCACCCGCAAGAAGCTCGCCTCCCTTTGAGAAAATAATTAACCTTGTCATTCAGGGCCATGCCAATAACAGCATGGCCCTGTCTATTTGCACTTTGCCCGATAATTCAAACGATTCCACACTTGCATCCGGGCTAAATGGACGATGATATCCATTAATTGCATCATGATTCAGAGCCAGACCCGGAGTTCTGACTAACTTTGTGTCATAACCAATTCAAGATAATCATGAATCGAACAATCCTGATTTCATCTCTCATAGCAACTGCGGCTTCATCAGGTTTTGAGGCAAACGCAAAAGATGGAGAAACCATCTTCCATGATGGCTTCAGCAATAAAGCGAAATTCCTGGAAAACTGGAAATCAGCTGACGCGGAACATCCCGGCGACATCTCCCTTGTCCAGGATCCGACGGCCCCCGACAATTTGATGGTGCGCATATTTTCCACCGATAAAACAGCTCAGGGAGTTATGCACTCTGTCTCTGGGCTGGATCCGGAGAAGATATATCGTGTGTCGGCCAGAGTGAAAACAAAAGGAGTTGAGGATGGTCGGGGAGCCGTGGTCTACGTTGCTCCGAAAGAGGAACACGCCCAACCCTGGAACGCATCTGAATTTGTTTACGGCGACACGGAATGGAAGGAAGTTTACATGGATTTTGTATGCGATGATGCCGGCACAGCGGAAATAGTGCTCGGACTCGGATTCCCGTGGGAAACCTATAACGGAGGTCTTGCCAAAGGAGAAGTATGGTGGGATGATGTCAAACTGACGGAAGTTCCTGATGGTGCCTTGAAGATCAAGAGTGGTCGCCACGTCACAATGGCAATAGATGCCGACAAAATATCTGTAGACGACTCCCGTCTTGAGAAATGGTTAAGCCAGCTGGATCTTGCCTACGAATCATACGAAAAACTGGTTGGCATGGTGCCATATAGAGGGCGGAAGGTGACGATCCTAACAACTCCCGGGATTGAACCCGGATACTGGGCACTTGCCGGAAATCCTATTCTATGGAACAACCATGCCGATGTCAAGGGTCTTTTTGAAAACAACGCGGCTCATGACGACTGGGGCTTTGGAATTATCCATGAAATCGGCCACGTTTTCAATGCCGGCACAGTAGGGAAATCCGGCAACTGGAACTGGAACGATGAGATTTTCGCAAACTTCAGGATGTCATACGCTCTTGAGCAGAATGGAGGGACCATGTCGCAAAACAACCGTTTCTACAAGGGTGAAGAAGTGAGAGATTATTATAAACTTGCATTCGACAAAACCATTGGAGCAGGAAAAGCGGAAGAGAACGGAGATGCCTTCCATTATGTTTTGCTCCGCATCAAGGATAAATTCGGATGGGATGTTTATGAGAAGGCATTCCGTTCGCTCTATGCTCTTGGAGACAACGACATCCGCGAAGATGCGTCCACTCTTGAAAAAGTAGAGTTCTTCCTTTCCCACGTTTCCAAAGCTGCTGGCGAAGACGTGCTCGCCGCCACATGCACTCCTGAAGAGATCGAGCTGATAAAAAAGAGCTTTATGGAGGCAAAATGAGATATTCGGAAAATAATTAAAAAATTTTTTACTTCATGCTAAACTTTTTCATCCCTTCGGTTGTCTTATATATAGAAAATCGTTTCATGATGTTAGGTTAGTTTGAAAATTATTAAAAAGATCAAGGCCGATGTGAATCGGCCTTTTTTCTTTTCATATAGTTCAGGAAAGGGGGCTCATCGATGACTCTTAGGAAGAAACCGATTTCCAATTCAACGTTTTATGACTTTTTTTAATTAAATTTGTAGTCGGAAACCAATCCCACCGACCAAAGAGCATGAAACGCCTTTTTCTAATCATATCGATTCTCTCCGGAACATTCTTTTTTCCGGCTTCCTTACGCTCACAGATTATCCAGGAAGCGAGCCGGATTCTAAATGAGACTTTTTCGGGCAACCGGCAGGAAGAAAAATCTGATTCCTCGGCCATTACGGCAACAGAATCCGGAATCTCAGGATCAGATTCCCTGAAAATTCTTGAACTCCAGCTCAGGCTTGAGGAGATGAAACTCCGGGAACTGAGTCTCCAGATGGAGCTCAACGGCGTGAGAACAGATAATAACCAAGATTCCATCAGGCAAGCGAAAAACCGACAGATGATAGATTCCCTGAGGAATTTCACTCATGGAGTGCCTGTTGTCGTGGGCAACGACACCCTGTTCAGGATCTTCGCAGCCAGAGGTGGCTATTCCCCCCAAGACAGGGCGGAGATGATCCAGGAGAATCTAATGAAAATCATAAAAGAGAGGAGTCTGGAACGTGATTCAATCTATCTGCTGGAAAATGAAAACTATATCGATATAATGTTTGGCGATAGGGTAATCGTCACGATCACTGATCAGGATGCAATGTGGCATGGAACGTCGCGACATCAACTTGCAGAAAGATATGTGCCGATCCTTAAAGCCAAGATCAAATATCTGAAGAACGAAAACAGTTTCTGGCAGATATTGAAGCGCGGTGCCCTCTTCGTTGTAGTGATCTTCCTGCAATATCTCCTTTTTAAACTCACAAATTTCCTCTTCCGGAAACTCCGCCGCCAGATCATCCGCTTCAAACAGCAGAAAATGAAGCCTCTGATTGTGCGCGACTACGAGCTGTTGAATAAAAACAGATTGTGCAGGATGCTCATATCGCTCAGCAATCTCCTTAGATATTTCCTTCTGCTGATCGAACTTATTCTGACGGTGCCTATTCTATTTGCCATTTTCCCTCAAACAGAGAATCTGGCCCTAAAGATCTTCTATTATATCGTTGATCCGATCAGAATGGTCCTGAAGGCTGTAGCTGATTATATCCCGAATCTCTTTATAATCATTGTGATATGGTATTGTGTCAGATACATTATAAAGGGACTTCGTTACATCACCGAAGAGATCAAACATGAGAAGCTGAGAATCTCCGGATTCTATCCCGACTGGGCCGAGCCAACATTCAATATCATCCGGGTGCTTCTTTATGCCTTTATGATAGCCGTAATCTATCCCTATCTCCCAGGAGCGCAATCGGGAGTTTTTCAAGGGATTTCCGTGTTCGTGGGTCTAATCGTGTCGCTCGGTTCCAGCACGGTGATCGCCAACTTCATTGCCGGATTTGTAATCACGTATATGCGCCCGTTCAAGACTGGAGATTTCATAAAAGTGAAAGACACGATCGGCAACGTCATTGAGAAAACACCCTTCGTCACTCGGTTGAGGACAATTAAGAATGAAGTGGTCACGATTCCAAACTCATTCATAATGTCGTCAAACACCGTCAACTATAGTGCATCAGCTCGTCGCTACGGATTGATTATCCACACAATGCTGACAATGGGCTATGAAACGCCCTGGAGAAAGGTTCACGACCTTCTGGTCAAGGCCGCTTTAGCCACTCCTGGAGTCCTTGAGCATCCTGAACCTTTCGTGCTGGAGACAGAATTAAACGACAACTATATGTGTTATCAGATCAACGCATATATCAAGGACGCCGATAATCTCCCTCAGATCACGTCTGATCTCCATCAGAACATCCAGGATTTCTTCCATAAGGCTGGTATCGAACTTGTGGCTCCCCATTATTTCGCTACCCGCAATGGCAACCAGTCAAAAATCCCCGAAGATTGGAGATGTGGCGCGGAATAAGGGCATTCCCCGATTCCTACTCATTGAAAAAGAATGCTACGGATCTGAAATTGCCCTAAGGGATAAAATTTTTTCAAAAAAAATTTATTTCAGCTAAACTTTTTCATCCCTTCGGTTGTCTTATATATAGAAAATCGTTTCATGATGTTAGGTTAGTTTGAAAATTATTAAAAGATCAAGGCCGATGTGAATCGGCCTTTTTTCTTTTTATTCCCTTGTGCCGTTTCATTGTTTTTATTAACTTTGCATGAAGCCACATAAATCCCTTTGGCAACGGAAATCTAAAACCATTTTGCAATGAGATTTAACCTTAAAATTTTAATAGTCTTCTGTCTTCTTGTAGCTAACTTTCATGCCTTTCTCCAGGCTGAACGCCGAGAATCCGGTTTCCTATATCGTGAGGGCACACGCCTTATGCTTGACGGTAAAGAATTCAAAGCTGCGGGATTCAACGCGTTTACTTTGGGCAATTGCGGCTTTCCACATGAAAACTTCTCCCTGCAACAGATTGATTCTTTGTTTTCAATTTTACCTGAAAATTTTGTGATAAGGACTTGGGCGTTCCCGGGAAGCGACCGTACAGACACAATCATCAAACTTGCAAGTAAGCATAATCTAAAGCTAATCTTAAGTTTGGGCGACGGACGAAGTTCATGTGGCCATTTCGACGGTGCGCCAGATGGTGACAACAGCGGCAAGCTACCCCAATGGTATGAAGAGGGCTATCGTGAAAAGTTTCTTCCGCACGTGATTCAAACTGTAAGCCAATATAAACATGAACCTGCCATAGGTTTATGGGAGATTATCAATGAGCCGGGAGATGCGGAAACCGAAACATTGCAAAGATTTATTGATGACGTGGCAAAAACTGTGAAAACGAACGATCCTAATCATCTGGTCACAGTTGGATGCTTCGGACCATGGGCTTACGGAGGCCCTGATGGCTACAAAAAGCTGTATGAAAGTGAATATGTAGACGTTGGAAATATCCATGAATATGACTATGACTACAAGGAATCAAATCAGATTAAAAGTCCACATTTCTCTACAGCCATCAAATTAATGCGGGAACTGGATAAACCACTTATTATAGGAGAAACCGGAATCATGAGCGGCCGTGGAAAATGTCGAACAGATATTTCTACCCGTGTTGATGCAATGAAAGAAAAATTCAAAGTCTATCTATCTGAAGGCGCTTCGATAGTGCTCGTATGGACACTTGTCAATCAGACAGACAACATTGGTTTTTCTTTCCCAATTGACGACCCTCTTCTTCAAATGATAATCGACTATAATAAAAAACTATCCAACTAACAAAATGGCTAAAAGGCGGACCATCTTTCGATGATCCGCCTCCAATTTTTGATGTCGTAATCTCTTTCTGAGAATATTACTTCTCTGCCTTTGCTGCGGCACCACGTGCGGCACGTGTGAGCTGAACGGCACAAACAACTGCATTCTTTGCGTTCATGAGCTCAAGACCCTCGAAGTGAAGGTCACCGACCGCCATCGACTTGCCGAGACCAAGGTTGTCAACGTTGATAACAAGACGCTCGGGGATAACGTTGTAAAGAGCTTTCACTTTAAGCTTACGCATTGAAAGAGTGAGCTTACCACCGGCTTTCACACCTTCTGCATGACCCTCAATCTGAACAGGAACTTCCATCACGATAGGTTTCTCCTCGCCTACCTCAAGGAAGTCAAGGTGAAGAATGGTGTCTTTCACCGGCTGGAACTGAATCTCCTTGAGGACAGCCTTGCGCTCCTCTCCATTGATATTGAGATCGATCTCGAAGATGTCGGGCGAATAGATGAGTTTGCGAACGTCCTCGCCTTTAACTACGATGTCGGTTGTGATAAGACCGCGCTTGCCGTCTACGTCAACCACTTTCTCACCGGCTTTCAGCGGACCATCGTATGGAAGGTCAACATGTTTGCCACCATTGAGAACTGCAGGGATCTTTCCCTCTGCACGCAAAGCCTTCACAGACTTCTTGCCAAGCTCTACGCGGGGCTCGGCGTTTAGCTGAAATTTCTTCATTTCTTTTTTGTTGTGTTACTCAAAATAAGTTATTGCTCCGGCGAAAACGCCTTTGGGAGCGCCTCTGCCCGACCCGCGGACTTTGGCAACAGATTTCCCATCACACGAATTTGCTCTAAGCGACCGCAAAATTACAAAAAATTCGCCAGCTACGCAACTCCTCCTGCAACATTTTCTTAAAGAAAAAGAGAGCAATGTGAACACCAATCAACAAGCGCTCAACTGTTATATCTGGTCATGGCAAACGAAGGCCCGGAAAGACAGAATGCCTTGACAGCCTCCGCCGCATATTTCAGACGCTCCGGCAATTCCTTCTGCTCCTCCGGCGGGAATGTGCCCAGAACGAAATCGATCTGACCGCCTTTCGGGAAATCGTTGCCGACACCAAATTTCAAGCGCGCATAGTTCTGAGTGCCAAGCTGCTCGGCAATATTCTTAAGGCCGTTGTGTCCTGCATCGGAGCCCCGCTGCCTGATCCGAACGTGGCCGAACGGCAGAGAGATATCGTCGACGATCACAAGAAGATTCTCAAGAGGCAATTTCTCCTTATTCATCCAGAATCTGACGGCTACTCCGCTGAGATTCATAAATGTGGAGGGTTTGAGAAGCATAAGCTCACAATTCTTGACCTTGACAACTGCCATATCGCCATATCGGCACGACTTAAACTGCACGCCTGCCTCCGCCGCTATAGTGTCGCCAACCATAAAACCGGCGTTATGGCGAGTGCCTGCATATTCCGGACCAATATTGCCCAGACAAACTATCAGAAATCTCTTCATTTCTTCTTTTTCCATTGCCATCTCCGGAGTCTTGTCTCCGGAGAACAGCCTTTTGATTCTTTTGATTAATCCCATCGTAGTTCATTCAATCCTCATCCTCCTCAGGATCGTCATCATCTTCCCAATCGAGGAAAAAGGAATCGGCGTATGTCTCCTCTTTAAAGCGCGAAAGTTCACGGCCCTCACGCTTAGTAGGACGCCCGAGACCCTTCTGACGATCCACAAAACCGGAGATCTTGCTCATCTCCAGAATATCATATTGCGTTTGTGGAGTAAGGTTTTCAAGATATTCAGGCACGAGACGCGCGCCAAGCCGTCCCCCGGATATCTGCTTCACGCGGAAAGTATAGGTGATCGGAGGTTTCTTCACATCTATTATATCGCCAGGTTTGATGGCGCGTGAAGGCTTCACCGCCACTCCCCCCATCATCACGCGCCCCTTCTTGCACGCGTCAGTGGCTATGGTGCGGGTCTTAAACACCCTCATGCACCACAGCCACTTGTCAACTCTTTCTTCTGCTTTCATTCTTATGTTTCAAATTCTTCGTTTAAGAGTTTCCTAAGGAAGAAAATTTTCGGTTCATTCCTCAACTGTCTTATCGGAAGTGCGCTCAAGAAGGAGAACAGTCGTTCCCTGATTATTCAGGAGTGCCACCCTTCCCTCCTTCAAAGGCTTGGCCTTGGAAGCGTCTTCAAGCGCAACGACAAGCTGGGTTTCATAGTTTGGATCCGGACAAGCCATTCTCGTCAGTCCTATTTTCTGAAAAGAGATCGAATTCGCAGCATCCATATCAGTCTCCAGAGAGCCATTGAAGATGTTGCAACCGGTGTTTCCATGAATCTTGCCTTCGTCAACGTCGATCACGATCTTCATGTCGGGCACGTCAATTTCCTGTCCTGAAATCTCCTTCACAAGCCATGTTCCGTTCAGAAACTGAAAATTCTGATGCATTAGCGTCATCACCTCCTGATGGTCGGCATCAAAGAATGTGAGATAGTAGTCATCACCCTTGAGATTCCATTTATAGAATCGTGCAGCGCCAAGAGCAGCGTTCACCTCCATATCCGTGATTCCCTCCGGAGGGCATGCCATCATCGTTGAAACAAGATCGGAAAACACCAACGTAGAATCAGAGGGATTATACTCATATCCGGCATTGATGACATTGCAGCCATTATTGCCATAGACCCTCTTCTGATCAGGAACAAACTTTATGTAGGGAGCCGTCTCTCCAACTGCCGGCTTACCATTGACAGTCTCGATGGCCCAGTCTCCCTTCACGATCCCTTTGGCAAGATCCTGAGACGTGTATACTGCGGAAACGGGCTGAACGATCTTCTCCCGGTCGTTGGGGAGCACTGCCTCCTTTTTCACATTCTTACTCTCCTTTTTCTTCTTTTTCTCAACTTTTGCCTCCTGCTTCACCTCTCCGGCAGTCTCAGTGGAAGACTTTCCACCGGGAATCACTGATTTTATCGTGTTGCAGCTTGCCAACGGAAGGGCAGCAAGCAAAAGAAGCCAGATGCTATTCTTAATCTTTTTCATATCATGCAAATTTAACAATTAATAATCATAAAACAAAATCCTGATTCTTTGCGGCGTTAGTGGCGGAGGAATCATCAGTCTCCCCAATGACGCCGGAGCGGAAACTTCGATGGCCTCAGCAACAGACGCAACGAGGAGGAATAAGTGAAATAATTCCATATCCAGTTTAGAAGCACCGAAGCCTTATTTCTCATTCCAAGCAAGGAGAGGAGATGGATTCCCATCCACGCAAGCCACGCAGGGAATCCCGACATCGACTGATGAGGGAGATCGGCCACTGCCTTATTCTTTCCTACGGTAGCCATCGAACCCTTATCATGATAGCGGAAGGGAATGTCAAATGATCCTCTGTTAAGATTCTCAGCAAGTGTCAGACCTTGTTGGATTGCAGGCTGAGCCATCTGTGGATGTCCCTTAGGATAGTCTTCGCTTTCCATCAGCGCAATGTCGCCGATGGCCATTACGTCATCCATCCCTTTAACCCTGTTATATTCGTCAACCATGATACGCCCTCCGCGGCCCACACACTCAGCAGGCAACCCGGGCATCGGCTCCCCCTTCACTCCGGCCGTCCAGATAAGGGTCTCCCAATATTCCCTGGAACCATCGCCAAACGTGGCATATTTCTCCTTATATTCTTTGAGCGATGTGTTTAGCCTGACATCAACCATCAGATCTCTCAGATATTTCAGAGCCTTGGCGGAAGACTTCTCACGCATGGCTCCGAGCAGCTTGCCGCTCCCTTCCACAAGCGTGATCCTTACGTCGTCAGGATTCAGTTCGGGATATTCTCTGGGAAGAATATATTTTTTCATTTCTCCAAGAGCACCTGCTATCTCAACTCCAGAAGGACCGCCACCGACAACAAGAAAGCTCAGTAGTTGGCGACGGCGCTCCGGATCCTGACACATTGCCCCACGTTCGAGCCGATCAAGAATCTCATCCCGAGTGTGGGCAGCCTCAGCAACTGTTTTAATTCCGAATGTTGTATAGGCAAGGCCATCCATTCCGAAATAATTGTTGGTCGAACCGGCAGCCACCACAAGTTTATCGTAGGAGATGGTTTCATAACTCGTGGTCACCTTTTTTCCGACTACATCAATATTTTTCACGTGGCCCATGTGGTAGGAAAGATTAGGGTGGCGCTGAATTTCTCTCCGGAAAGGGAAACAGATGTTGGCAGAGGCAAGACCGCTTGATGCAATCTGATAAAACAATGGAGGGAAACAATGAAAATTGTTTCTATCAATCAACTCGATCTTAAACTTATTTTTGTCAAGTTTCTTCACAAGATTCAATCCGGCGAAACCGCCTCCGATCACAACAATTGTCTCCATACAGAAATCATAATTACATTCAACTGAAAAGCGGCTGTCGCGGAGGATTCACCGTCGACAGCCGCTTTATTTTAAAACGGATTAAAACCATTTATGTTCAATCTAAAAGTTTCTCACTTCTCCTCCTTCTTCTCAGGACGTTGGAAACCATCTTTCTCGCATCTTTTAGTCATTGCCTCGATGCGTGCTTTTGTTTCGGGATGAGAAGAGAACATCTTGCTGATGTAGCTCTGCTTCGCTCCCCCTTCCATTCCCTGCAATTTCTCAAAAGCCATCACCATTCCCCAGGGGTTTCGGCCATTGGCAACGAGGAAATCGTAGCCGCAGTTGTCGGCCTCATTCTCCTGCTTCTGGGAATATTTCGCGCCGATAAGCGACTCGCCGAGTGTGCCCAGCTGAGATTCTGTCAGGGCCGCTGCCTTGCCACCGGTGGAAGCCACCGCATCTTTGAGCGCACCCGTGAGAAGCTGATTCTTAAACTGATTCTTTGAATGATGTTTCATCACATGGCCGATCTCATGACCGATAACTCCCATGAGTTCATCATCGTCCATGATGTCCATGAGTGAGGAAAACACGCGCACACTGCCGTCGGGACATGCAAACGCATTGACGTCGATCACCTCATACACTTTGAAATTCAATGGAATTCCATCTGCATCGGTTATTCCCTCGGTCAGTTTGTTCAGTCGGATAGTGTAGGGACTGTCGGCATCTGAAACCTTGTTGTTCTTGTCCATCCAGTCAACCGACTCCTTCACATATTCCGCCATCTGGGCATCGGTGAGGGTGAAAGCCTGCACAGCTTTTGATCCGGCGCTGATGGCTTTCTTGAGATTGAACTGTGCGTTGGCGGGAAGTGCCATCGCCATAAGGAGCAATGCTCCAAGAATGTTGAATGTAAATTTTTTCATGTTGGATTAAGTTGCTAATTTTGTCACAAAATTACACAAATATTTTCAAATGAACAATACCACACCTCCCCCCTATCGTCCAAAGTCGAAAAGGAACACCTTGCGGACGATAAAGAGAATAACGCTGGCCCTCCTCCTCTTTGCGGCCTACACTATGGCTGTCTTCATCAGCGGGAAAACGATTTTTGATCTTCGAATCCCCTGGTTGGCGTCAGCTGCCATTGCTGTTGTGTCGGGAATATTTCTATGGAAAAAATGGGAACCCATCTCCGGGACCTCCAACTTCTTCATCAATTTTCTCATTCACACGGTTTGCATCGCCGGTTTGGCCGCAGGTCTGGTTTTCTCACTGAATTATTTTTGTTCCGACAAATCTTCAGAATCGGAGGTCACTGCAAAAGTCATCAACAGCTATTCAAAAACCAGATACCACACCCGACGGATTGGACGCAGGCTCTCAGGACGAGGAACTCCCTATCAGGTCTACTATATTGAAGCCGAGCTTCCAGATGGCAGGAGAAAGGAATTCAGCGTGACCCTGAACCAATATAATGAAGCGCGACGCAGCGCCCGGATCAGACTCGACATAGAAAATGGTTTGCTTTCGATGCCTGTGATCAAGAAAAGCACCATCGTTAAAGCCAGGAAACACAAGAAACGCACCCCCGGGAATCCGGTTTTAACAAGGAGACATGGAATCAAACCGTCCTAAACAATGCTCAAAGCGAAAGGCGTGAAAGATTCTTTATCACTTTCTTGCACCAAGCAGATTCCTCAGCATCATATTGGTTCCGATAACGTTTGATGTCATCTATCAGCTTTGGTGTGAGCTTATAGAGATGAATCTTATCGGGCACCTCCTTCTTACGGAGCATTTTCCGCAGTTCATATTCCGCCTTGAAGCGATCGGCAACGGGCACTTCAAGAATCAACTGCGATCTGTCGGTGTCTTCTGTCCTTCCAAATCTCAATTTATAGAAGGGTCCGTTCTTGCATAGTTTCACGAATCCCCGTGCGCTCTCCTCCACAAAATCGGCCATAGCTGCATCGACCGCACTCCTGAATGAATTGAAAACTTCCTCATCATCCAGGCCGGAATCAGACTGAAAGTCGCTGAAAAGTTTATTGAAACATTCGAGTGTAGCCTTGGTGTCATTGCTTGCCGAATGAGCATCATCACTCAGGAAAGTCAATCCAAGATCGTTTGAGCAAACAAGAAGCGAAGGAACATTATATGGGCTCATCCCGACAGGACGTCCTCTGAGATACCAATACATCTCCTTGACGTCAAGGATCCTCTTCTCCGACAATCCTGTTATCCCGGAACGTTCCAGAACACGGAAATCATTGGCAACGGCAAATCCCGTCACTGCATCGGCATCGTCTATGATCGTCTGGACTTCCTCCCTGACTTTTTCAAAAGATGGAAGCCCGGCCACCTGCTCCGGACTGATGTGATGAATATCGGTTCTCCACGTCTCTATTTTTTCGGGACAATAGAAACGGTGGTAGATCTCCTGGCCATCAGTTGAGAAAACTGAAAGCTCAAGCAATTCCTCGTTGTCGGCAAATTCTGCGTCAAGACAAATGATACGCATGGTGTGGTGGGGTTATTTTTATTGCGCAAAATTAACAATTAAATTTTGAACGTTCCAACTAATTCGATATATTTGCATGGCCTGACCCTGGCATCAGGGTGCAATAAAATAATAAATAAAGAAGAAAGATATGACAACCAATTCGCCCGCCATGAAAGAGGCCAAACACCTTTTCATGACCTTCCGCAACGGCATTGTCGCCGACACTCTACGAAATGCCGGTATGCCCTACAAGATTATTTTCGGCCTCCAGCTCCCTCAGATTTCCAATGCCGCTCAGAATCTCCGGGAAAAATTCACTCCTGAAGAAACAGCTGCTTTAGCATCCGCCCTTTGGGAAGACCGCAACGTCAGGGAATCAAGACTGCTCGCATGCTATCTCTTCCCCGCAGATGCCCTATCAATCGAAGATGCCCGCCGACTCGCTGAAGATGTCCAGACAAATGAAGAGGCGGATATCCTGTGTTTCCGTTTGTTGCGACGTCTCCCCTTTGCCGGCTCGCTTGCCGAGAGTCTTTCCGGCTACTGCGGAGTGGCTCTCCGGAGGAATCTCTCCTGAACATACGGGGAATACTCAGCGGGTTCCCATTATCCTCATCACCGTGAAGGAATAAGGCGGAAGCGGACACGCGAAAAGAGGCGACTCAAGCGAAACCCTGTCTGTCTTTACCGAGGCCTTTGTGTCGGAAGGATTGCCCGACATCACAGTTCTTTTTGCATTCATCGATCCTCCCACGGCAGCCGTTTCGGAGTCATAGAGATTGCGTAGATCCACCTTAAGTTCAGTCTCCACAGGAAGCATATTGACCATCTTAAGGATAATCTCTCCTGTCTTCTCATCTTTCACGATCGAAGTTCCAACTCTCGGACCAACCTTCTCATTATCGGTTTCCACGTCAAGCTTCGATTCCATGAAAAGAGTTCCCGGATTCTCTCCATAGAGCCTCATCACTTCATAATCCGTTGTAGGCCTCACATCGGTGTTGCTGAAATAAATCAGGTCTGGACGCCATTGAGTGTGACCATCCTTTGCAAGCAGAGGGGCATAGGAACTCATGCTGACGACATCGCCGTTTCTCTCCACCGACGTGAGATAAAGCGCTTCCGACAATGCCGTCTCTATGTTCGACGGACGTCCCGGCAGATGGCTGGCCCACTCTCCGAGATACACTTTCGTTCCATTCCGGTCATACCCATCGTAATAATTCTGATTATAAATGAGCCATCCGGGAGAAACGTAATAATGCTCGTCGACGAGATCAAGCTTCTGTTCCTTTGCAAATCTCCAGCCCTCATCATAATCGGACCCTTCATAGAACGGACCAACTGTACCGATCACCTTGATTTCAGGGTGCGAAGCTTTAACAGCATCATTGATTCGCTTGAATCTCTCCTCAAACACCTCTGTTATCATGTCTTCATTTCCGATTCCGATATATTTCAGATTGAAAGGTTCGGGATGACCGGCCTTCGCCCTCTTTGCTCCCCAGAAGGAAGACGCAGGACCATTGGCATATTCAATCAGATCAAGTATATCCTGAATGTAGGAGTCAAGAGAATCCAGCGGAATACCCTCCTGCTGGCCGTGAGTGGTCAGGGCATCGTGGGAGAAATGGGAGGGATGAGAGGAATTCTGGCATGGAACTCCAGCAGCAATAACCGGGAGAGGTTCGGCACCAATATCCTCGCAAAACTGGAAATATTCATGATACCCCAATCCGCGGCTCTGATGATAGCCCCAAAGATTGAAAAGAGGCTTCCTCTCTTCAAGAGCTCCTATAGAACCTTTCCAATCGTAGATATTGTCGATTCCATTGCCATGAGCCACACAACCTCCCGGGAAACGGACAAAACGAGGTTTCAGATCGGCAAGAGTCTGGGCAAGATCCGCCCGAAGACCATTCTCGCGCCCTTTGAAAGTATTGACCGGAAACAGACTCACCATATCCAGATCAACGACACCGTTGTTCTTCGGAACAATCCTCAGCGACGACACTACAGAGTGCTCATCTGGAGTGAGAACAGTTTCGTAATCTTTCCAGCCCTTTCCGCCGGCCAGGTTAATCTTTCCGGTTGCCAGTTTGCGTCCACTTTCGGAAACAAGATCAATCTCAAGCGTCATCTTCCTGGCGCTCCTTGCCTTCAGTCTAAGTCGATAAGGCTCCCCCTTCACAAGAGGGATACCGTCATATCCTGAATTCACAAAAGCATTTCCACCACCATTTACGAGAGTGGTGACACCACCCTTTACGTCGAGCCGAGCGAAATGAGGGTTGTTCGGATGGATCGGATCTTCTGTCTCAATACTGAACCCGATCTTATCTCCAACAACACTCCAGGCATATTCCGGCCCCCACCCTTTTGCATGTCCCTCGCCGGGTGCATATTCAAAATCGCGGTTCTGAACAAGTTCAGCGTAAAGGCCTCCGTCAGCGGCATAGTTGATGTCTTCAAAGAAGATGCCCATGAGCATGTCGCTTATGGGATAAGAGGAGCCTGAAGCGGTCAGGGTGGCCTGAACGGGAGCCATACCCGCAAAGCGTGTCGGGTCACCGGAACAGGTCTCTGAATAAAGGTTATTCAGCCGACCTCGTTCAGCGACGTAATTGTCCAGAGCTGAAATCATTTCCGGCTCAACATTCATCACGTTGCCCGAAACAGACTCTCCCCCGATTTCCACCACAGCCGGAAGAAAACCCTGATTAGTCCGGAATGTCAATTTCGAGGTGTCGGAAGGAGCAAGATATTTCTGCGGCTTCCAGCTTAACATATCCTGGGTTTCAGCCAATCCTATCACCTCCCCCTTTGGATCAGCACGGAACAGGAGAGCCCACCCTCCTTTTGAAGTCGGGAAGAGCTGCGGATTCCACATCTTCTTGAGTGAGCCCCACGCTCCGAAATCGGAACGGACAAAATCATAGCCATTTCCGATTGTCCTCCAGTTGCCTGAAGAATCCTTCACAGCGAAACGCAATCCTCCCGATCCATCGGAAGGCGAATAGAAAAAAAGATCGGTAGCCGACGCCGTGACCGCGGATATCCCGACAGCAAGACTCAATAGAAATTTCTTCATGGGGAGGGGGGATTGAAGGGTGAAACAAGCAGGAATCAGTCCGGACGGTTGAGGATTTCAATCTGCTGACGAACAGACTCCTCATGTATGGCCTGAAGAACCGTTTTCATGAAATCGGCACTCATGCCCATCTGCACAGCAGCGGCCACACGCGATTTGATAAGGTCATCATAGCGTGATTCCTGGATAACGGGCATCGCATGTTCCTTCTTGTATTTACCGATCTCTCTTGAAACCTCCATGCGCTTGTTGTAGAGATCAAGCAGCTCGCTGTCAATGCGGTCGATCTGCTGACGAAGAGACTGGAGGCCTTCGGTTTCCCGCTCGGTGTTTCTGAGCACGAGAGAGCTGAGGATGATCTTCAGGATCTCGGGAGTCACCTGTTGATTCTTGTCGCTCCATGCCTCGTCGGGAGTGCAGTGTGCCTCGATCATGAGACCATTGAACTTCATGTCGAGAGCCTGCTGCGAAAGAGGAGCAATGAGTTCACGCTTACCACCCATGTGGCTTGGATCCACAATCACCGGGAGACCGGGAATGCGGCGCTTCAATTCGATGGGGATGTGCCACATCGGCGGATTGCGATAGATGCTCTTGCCGTAGAAGCTGAAACCTCTGTGGATGGCTCCGAGTCGGCGGATTCCCGCGTTGTAGAGGCGTTCGAGAGCCCCTATCCAGAGTTCAAGGTCAGGATTCACAGGATTCTTCACGAGCACGGGAATATCCTTCCCGGCTTCCTGAAGGGTGTCGGCAATCTCCTGCATGGCAAAAGGATTGGCCGAGGTGCGGGCTCCAATCCAGAGGATGTCGACTCCGGCTTCAAGGGCCTCCTCCACATGACGGCGCATGGCAACCTCCGTCGCAACGAGCATTCCCGTTTCCTCCTTCACTCTCTTGAGCCATTCGAGACCCTCTTTTCCGATTCCTTCGAAACCTCCGGGTTTCGTTCGCGGTTTCCAGATTCCGGCTCTGAAAATTTTCACTCCTCCCATCGCCAGCTGACGGGCTGTCGACAGGGTCTGTTCCTCAGTCTCCGCGCTGCATGGGCCGGCCATGATAATCGGAGATCCAACTACTCCCATCCCTTCTACGATGGGTTTAAGTCCTTCAAGTGTCATATATTGTTGTTCTTATTTTTCAGTTTTTATTCATTGCCTTTATTCTCTCAAGGGCAGTAGTCATGCGTTCTTCGGTAGCACAGAGCGATATTCTCAACCACCCCTCTCCGTTGCTTCCGAAAATAAACCCGGGGACAACGAAAACGCGGGCATCATGAAGTATACGGTCGGCAAACGAAGCACTATCTCCGGCCCCTTCAGGAAGCTTACCCCAGAGGAAAAGACCCTGCTGTTTCGGATCAAACGTGCATCCCAGTTCCTGCATGATCTTTTCCGCCACCTTGCGTCGTCCGCGATAGGTGGCATTGACCTCCTCATACCATGATAGGGGAAGTTCGAGCGCTTTGACGGCTGCCTCCATGACCGGCCTGAACTGGCCTGAATCAATGTTGCTCTTCACCTTTCTCACCCATCCCACAAATTCTGGATTGGATATCACCATTCCCATTCGCCAGCCACTCATATTATGACTCTTGCTCAGTGAATTGAGTTCTATGGCAATATCTTTGGCACCCTCAACCTGAAGAAGGCTCAACGGGTTTTCGTTGAGGATAAAACTATATGGGTTGTCGTGAACGATCACAATTCCATGGCGCCGTCCGAAATCAACGAGCTTCTCAAAGAGCTCAAGGGTAGCACCCGCTCCGGTTGGCATATTAGGATAGTTCACCCACATCAGTTTCACTCCCCCGGCAGAGGCGAGCTCTTCAAGCTGATCGAAATCGGGCATCCAGCCTTTATCGGCGATCAGGTCATAATTCACGATCTCTGCTCCCAGAAGTCGGCTGACACCGGAATACGTCATATAGCCCGGATTAGGCACCAGAACCTTGTCGCCGGGATTCAGAAATGCCAGGCTGACGTGGAGAACGCCCTCCTTGGAGCCAATAAGCGGCAAGACCTCCGAATCAGGATTCACGTCGACTCCATAAATACGCTTATACCATCCCGCCATTGCATTGCGCAGCTCCGGAATGCCGGCGGCAATCTGATAGACATGGTTCTTGGGATTACGGGCAGACTCACAAAGTGTCTCCACTACCTCAAGGGCCGGCATCCGGTCAGGACCTCCTACGCCAAGAGAAACAACGTCCTTCCCCTCGGCATTCATGCGGGCAACCTCCCTCATTTTTCCGGCAAACCAATATTCCTTTATCTCATCCACCCTGCGGGCGGGGCAAATTCTCTTATCCATTTCTTATTTCTCTTTATGACATTGTGTTGATTCCAACTCTCTCCTGATATTCACCGAGCACTCTCAATTCATTCGTGAGAGGACGCACAGCTTCGATTGCCTGGCGGTATCTGACATAGCTTGAGAACGTAAGATCCACATAAAACCGATATTCCCACTCCCGGCCCACAATGGGTAGAGATTGTATTTTCGTCAGGTTGACGTCGTAGAAAGAGAGAATTGTCAGAACCTTCGAGAGCGCTCCATGAGAATGAGGGAGCGTGAAAACAATGCTGGCCTTGTCGAGACATTCCTCTCTCGGTTTCATCTCGCTGGCAAGAAGAGGATCGGCAAGAATCAGAAACCTTGTATAGTTCCTTTTGTTAGTTTCAATTCCCTTTTCCAGAATATCAAGACCATATAGGTTTGCCGCAAACTCTCCACACACAGCTGCATGGTGCGAAAGTTTCAATCTTGCGATCTCCTCAGCACTTCCGGCAGTGTCGAATTTCTCAACCATGCGCATGTTGGGATGCATTCTCAGATATGCCTCGCATTGCATCAGGGCCATCGGATGGGAATTAACTTCTGTAATCGTGTCGATAGACTCTCCCGGCAACGCGCAGAGAACATGGCTGATCCTGACGGAATGTTCGCCCACGATCGTCAGATTGCTCTGGCGGAGGAGTTCATGATTGGCCAGAAGACTTCCGGCAATAGTGTTCTCTATGGCCACGATGCCTACCATTGAAGCATCGGCCGACATCTGCTCGAAAAGAGCATGAAACGACTCACAGGGAAGTGTCTCTATCTCCCTGTCCTCAAAATACTGACGCGCCGCGGCGTCGTGGAAACATCCCGCCACGCCTTGGATGGCGACCTTCAGTTGTGGTTTCTCTTTTTGATTCATCTGATGTTTTTATCCTTTATATTTTGAGTATCTCTTTCATTTTCTCAACATCCAGTCCCCTACGGCGGGAATAATCTGCAAGCTGATCCTCCCCTATCTCGCCTATCATGAAATAGCGGGATTCCGGATCGGCAATATATAGTCCGCTGACAGACGACGTGGGCCACATAGCTCCGTTCTCGGTGAGTTTCACTCCAAGGCGTCCGAATAAAAGAAGCCGATCGAGGGAATGGTTCAGCAGCTGATCCGGCATCGATGGATACCCGACGGCCGGGCGAATTCCGGGATAATCGCCGCATAATCTTGCTGCCGGAGAATCATCCTCATCTGAAGAATATCCCCACAGGCGGGTGCGCACTTCCGCATGCATCCACTCCGAAGCCGCCTCTGCCAGACGGTCGGCGAGAGTTTGAAGGAGAAGAGAACGGTATTCATCTCCTTCATTCCTATAACGTTCGGAATCCGCCGTAATTGTCTGCCCGGCAGTGACGCAGAAAACTCCGATATAATCCGGGCCCAATTTCTCAGGAAGCACGAAATCCGCCACCGACAGAGTTTCAGGAATATCACCCTGTTGGCGAAGCATAGGAATTCTTTCCTCCGCAATGATCAGGTCGTCGCCTTCCGAATGACATCTATGGAATACCACCGATGCCGTCACGTCGAGCGATCCGGAGTCGGCATATTGTCTAAGAATTGCCAAAGCATCCCGGTATAATTTCAAGGCTTCCTCCCCTTTTATCTTCTCCTCATCCCTCAGCGAGGCTCGCCAGCCGGCAATGCAGCCGTCGCAGAGATCATAGGGGAAGCCTGAAAGGAATGAGCCGGAAATCCTCCATGCGTGGAAAAACATTTTCCAGTTGATCAAGGGCAATAATTCCGCGACTCCGGGATGTAGGTCTACCGGCAATCCAAGCGGAGAAACCGGTTTGAAAGCTACGCGCTCTTTCCGTTTTCTTCCTCTGGCACGGGCATCCTCAAGTTTAAGTTTTCCCCGGTTCCTACCCTCATATTCGGCACGCAATTCTTCATATTCCCTCCGCAAAGCTTCAGCATAATCCTGAGCTGAATCATCAAGAAGCCGGGAAGCGATGATCGGATTCTGGGAAGCATCAGCCGCATGGACCACAGGGCCATGATAAGCCGGGGCAATCTTCAGAGCCGTGTGAAGACGTGATGTCGTGGCTCCTCCCACAATAATAGGAACGTTGACTCCTGCTTCATCAAGAGCCTTTGCCACCGTCACCATCTCTGAAAGCGAGGGAGTGATAAGCCCGGAAAGACACACGAAATCCGGTCTTTCCTTCAACACTGTTTCCACAATCGTCTCCGACGGAACCATGACGCCGAGATCAATCACTTCAAAGTTGTTGCACGCCAGGACAATGGAAACTATATTTTTCCCGATGTCGTGGACGTCGCCCTTGACAGTGGCGAAAACCACCTTGCCGGCCTTTGTTCCTGACGTTCCGGCGTTTTCCATAAAAGGACGAAGAATATCAACGGCCTGCTTCATGGTTCTGGCGGTCTTGACAACCTGGGGCAGAAACATCTTCCCTTCTCCGAAAAGATCGCCCACGTGGCGCATCCCTTCCATCAGTGGCCCCTCGATAATGTCTACGGGAGTCATCCCCTCCTTCATAGCGTCAGCCAGATCATCAGCAAGGAATCTTCCCTGACCGCTAATTAAAGACGTCTTCAGCCTGTCGGCAGGTTTAACCGAGAGATCCCTGATCTCCTCGGCCACCTCCATCTTTGCCATAGCATTTTCGCTCATGGCGTAGGCGGCAAGCTCCTCCTCAGCCCCTTCACGACGTGCAAGCACCACGTCCTCTATCAGTTCACGCAGTTCAGGCTCGATATCATCGTATGTCACAGAAACGGAAGGATTCATTATTGCCATGTCAAGCCCAGCTTTTATGGCATGATACAGGAAGACTGCATGCATGGCTTCCCGGAGAGCATTCTTGCCCCTGAAGGCAAATGAAAGATTGCTGACTCCTCCGCTTGTCCGGACACCGGGAAGATTCTCCTTTATCCAGCCAACTGCCTTTATAAAATCGATGCCGTAGAATCTGTGTTCCTCCATTCCGGTGGCAACCGCCATTATGTTGACATCAAAAATTATGTCCTGAGGATTGTAGCCGCATTTCTCCACAAGAAGATGGTAGGCCCGCTCACTGACTTCGATTTTTCGTTTGAAAGTGTCTGCCTGTCCATTTTCGTCGAAAGCCATCACGATGACGGCAGCCCCGAGCTGCCTGATGCGGCGAGCCTTGAAGAGGAAAGCCTCCTCCCCCTCCTTTAGCGATATTGAATTGACGATTCCTTTCCCCTGCAGATTCTTGAGGGCGTTCTCGATGACTTTCCAATCAGAGGAGTCCACCATCACCGGAACTTTCGCTATATCCGGATCTGAAGCGGCATATCTGAGAAACGTCACCATCTCCTCCTTAGCATCAAGAAGAGAATCATCCATATTCACATCGATCAGCATAGCGCCGTCGGCCACCTGCTTAGCGGCCACGGCCATCGCCTCCATATAATTCTTCTCTTTTATCAGACGGAGAAATTTTCTGGAGCCTGCCACATTGCATCTCTCCCCTACATTGACAAAATTATTCTCCGGCAACACCGTCAGTTCATCCAATCCTGAAAGTCGAAGCGCCGGGGAAACATCCGCAGGAACACGTGGAGCACATCCGGACGCTTTTTCAGCAAGAAGACGGATATGGGCCGGAGTCGTGCCACAGCAGCCTCCGACAATATTCAGAAGCCCCTTTGAAAGAATCCCCCCGAGGTGCTCAACAAATAACTCCGGAGTCTCGTCATATTCCCCAAGAGCATTGGGAAGTCCGGCGTTAGGATGGCAACTCACAAAGTGGCCTGTGTTTTCTGATAGTTCCCTAAGATATGGGATGATTTGCGACGGCCCGAAACTGCAGTTCAGTCCGAGACTCACGACCTGAGGATAGTTGCCCACAGACGCAATGAAAGCCTTTATGGTCTGGCCGGAGAGCGTGCGTCCCGATTTGTCGGCAATTGTGGCCGAAATCATTACCGGCACATCTATTCCGCGCTCCGCGATCACAGCTCCGGCCGCGTCAAGTCCGGCCTTCAGATTGAGAGTGTCGAAAACTGTTTCAAAAAGCAGAATATCGGCACCACCATCAAGAAGACCCTCCACCTGCTGACTGTAGGCGCGATAGAGCATGTCGAAGTCCACATCCCTTTTCGCAGGATCAGCCACATCAGGACTCATGGAGGCAGTCCGGTTAGTCGGTCCGATTGACCCGGCCACAAGCGCCCGGCCTCCCCATGCTCTTACCGGAGCGGCATCAGCAGCCTCACGTGCGATTCTCGCAGCGCTCCTGTTTATTTCCACGATAATATCTTCCGACGCCATTCCATAGTCTGCCATCGAGATTGAATTGGCATTGAAAGTGTCGGTTGATATGATGTCGGCCCCAGCCGAGAGATATGCGGAATGGATCCGGCGGATATAATCAGGACACGTCAGCACGAGAATGTCGTTACATCCCTCCAGCTTTACCGGATGAGATGCGAAACGCGTGCCCCGGAAATCTGCATCGGTCAGTCCGAGGTTCTGGATCATGGTGCCCATCGCTCCGTCGAGAACAAGCACCCTCTCCTTTAGAAGTTCTATGAATCGTTTCTTTTCCAAAAAGAAGTCTTTTTTTGCATCGGTTTTAGGAAAAGCATCACCCTTTTCCGCCGAATCAATTTTCAGAAGATTTTGTCAGCGATGCGCGCCACGCTCCCTGGAACGCCCATCGTGTAGAAATGGATTCCGGGCGCTCCGTTCTCAAGCAATTCGCGGGTCTGCCGGATTCCCCACTCCACTCCAACTTCCTTCACCTCCGCATCCGTCTTACATTCCCGGATTTCAGAGGCCAGTTCCTCAGGGATGTCCACACGGAAAACCTTCGGAAGCATGTTCAGATGGGTCTTTTTGGCAATCGGCTTGATGCCCGGAAGAATAGGAACATTTATTCCCGCCTCTCGGCACCTCTTCACGAAGCTGAAGTATTTCTTATTGTCGAAAAACATCTGCGTGACGAGATAATCGGCTCCATTCTCAACCTTCTTTTTCAGATAATAGAGATCTGATTCAAAGTTGGGAGCCTCCTCGTGCTTTTCCGGATAGCAGGCCATTCCGTAGGAGAAGGGAGTCTCTATTCCCTCGATTTTCATATCGTCGAGTCCGATCCCTTTGTTGAAAAGATTCACCTGATCCTGAAGATCCGTTGCATGCTGGTTATATCGTCCGGGATCAGGGAGTGTCTCCACCCCTTTCTCGTCGCCCCTGAGAAGGAGCAGGTTGCTAATGCCCAGGAAATTGAGATCGAACAAGGCATATTCGGTTTCCTCCTGAGTAAATCCCTTGCAAATTATGTGGGGCACTGGAAGGATGCCGTAGCGGTTCTGGATTGCCGCAGAGATAGCAACCGTTCCCGGACGTTTCAGCACACTCACTCTCCGATGGGTTCCATCAGGAAGTGGCTTATAGATATATTCGCTGTGATGGGAGGTGATGTTGACAAACTTCGGGTCAAACCTTTTCAGTTTCTCGATAATGTCAAACACTTTGAAGATGCTGTTTCCTTTCAGAGGGGGCAGGATCTCGAATGAGAAAACAGGATTAACACTCTCATTGATTATATCAACCACCCTCATTTTTTCCCGGAGATATTCTCCTCAGCAGAGGAGTCAACCGCATCCTTTATACGGACAAGAGCCTCTTTCACAAGCGATCTGGGCATTGCGGCATTAAAACGCATGAATCCCGACCCCTCCTCGCCAAACATGGCTCCATCGTTGAGGGCCACCCGGGCTTTGTTGTTGAAGAGATCGACAAGACTGTCGTGGTCAAGTCCGAGGCCACGGCAATCAAGCCATATCAGATAAGAGGCTTCCGGACGCAATGCCTTTATGCCCGGAATGTTTTCCCGACAGAAATCCTCCACAAGCCGGATGTTATCCTGAACATAATCCAGCATCTGGCGTCGCCACTCCTCTCCCTCGCGATAGGCCGTGATTGCGGCTATGTGAGAAAAGATTGGGGCATCTCCAAATTCATTGGCAGCAAGCCAGGAATAGAATTTCTCTCTTATTTCCTTTCCGGGAACAACCGAGAAAGATGAAACCACTCCAGGAATATTGAAAGTCTTGGTGGGCGCACAGAAAGTTATGCTGTTCTCGGCCGCCACATCGCTCACAGTGGCAAACGGGATATGACGGGCTCCCCACAGGGGCATATCAGCATGAATCTCATCGGAAACCACAATAAGGTTCTTGCGCTTGCATATTTCAGCGATACGCTGAAGTTCCTCCCGGCTCCAAAGACGTCCGGCAGGGTTGTGGGGATTTGCGAGCATAAAGATTCCGCCGTCAACATCAAGAGCCTCAAGGGTATCAAAATCCACATAATACCTGCCGTCGGCATCGGTGAGCAACGGAACGTTGACAACATTTCTTCCGTTGTCGAGAGCAGTCAGACGGAAAGGATGATAGACCGGAGGCATTATTACCACGTTTCCTCCAGGCTTGGTGAAGACATTGATCACCATTCCCATACCCTTCACAATTCCCGGGATATAACTGATCCATTCCGGCTTAATATCCCAACCATGCATCTTTTTCTCCCATTCGATAATAGCCGGACGATAATCCACCGGCTCCTGAGTATATCCCAGAACGGGATGATCCAGACGGCGGCGTAGCGCGTCGAGAATAAAATCAGGAGTAGCGAAATCCATATCCGCCACCCAAGCGGCAATCATGTCAGGACGTCCGAAACGCTCCTCAAGCTGATCATGCTTGATAGCTCCGGTGCCCCGGCGATCTATTATCTCGTCGAAATTATATTTTTTCATCAATATGCGTTTATTTGATTCCCGAATTCTTTTTCGGGGCAAATTATTCCACAAAGTTAACTCTTTTATGTGAATTATTGACAACTGATTCTATAAAAATTATCATTATCGTCCCAAACATTGGTTTTATTAATATTTATTCGCTAATTTTGCATGATTATTTATTTAATTCAGCATCATCAACTCAAACGACATGACATCATCATCCAATAAAACCGAACGCGCCGTCTTCTCCTCCAAATTCGCGGCTATAGCCACAACCGTAGGGTCTGCCGTAGGGCTTGGCAACATCTGGCGATTTCCATACGAAGCCGGAGTCCACGGCGGGGGAGCTTTCCTCATCTGCTATCTCTCTTTCGTGATTCTAATCGGTCTGCCTGTGCTGACAGCCGAATTCTGCATGGGCCGCGCAACAAGAAGCAACGTTTTCGGAGCATATCATAAGCTCAAACCCTCCCAGAACTGGAGATTCGCCGGCTATATCGGGATCACAGCATCCCTGTTGATCTTGAGTTTCTATTCCGTTGTGGCTGGCTGGACAGTTGAATACTGGCTCTCCTCAATGGCCGGGAAGCTTGATTTTTCCAACAAAGAGACAGGCCACAGGCAATTTGTCGAGCTCACCACCGGATGGCGTCCTCTGCTTTGGACCGTCATTTTCATGATATGCAATTTCCTCATCCTCATCAAGGGTGTGACCAAAGGAATCGAAAGAGCCTCCAATATCCTTATGCCGGTTCTTTTCATTCTTTTGATTGCTTTCTGCATCAACTCTTTCTTTCTTCCGGGATTTTCAGAAGGAATGAGTTTTCTTTTCCATCCGGATTTCAGCGCCATCACCCCTGGAGTGCTCCTCGGAGCGATGGGGCAGGCATTCTTCTCTCTCAGTCTCGGTCTGGGGTGCATGATGACCTACGCCTCTTATTTTAGCAACCGCAATAATCTCACTAAAACTGCATTCACCACCTCCATGCTTGATTCCACCGTTGCGATTCTTGCCGGAATCATTATCTTCCCTGCGGTTTTCTCGTTCGGGCTCTCACCGGAGGCCGGTCCTACTCTTGTTTTCGAAGTGCTGCCTTTCATCTTCAACCAGCTCCCCGGAGGAATCATCTGGTCGCCGCTCTTCTTCCTTCTTCTTTTCCTCGCATCGCTGACATCCACGGTTTCCATGAGCGAAATCTCAATATCATATTTCTGCGAAGAACACAAATATTCGCGTAAGAAAGCCACCATCATCAGTTCTGCAATCGGATTGGTCGGCGGGATTCTCTGCGCGCTAAGCTTCGGACCTCTTGCCGACTTCACTATATGCGGAATGACATTCTTCAGCCTTTTCGATTATCTGTCGTCGAATATTCTCCTGCCATTCGGAGGAATGATCTGCTCCATCTTCACGGGTTGGATAATAGATAAAAAAGTGATCCGCGATCAGCTGACTGACCACGGATCCATGAAATTCCCTCTGCTGGGGGTTCTTGTGTTTTTCCTGAAATGGGTGTGCCCCACCGCTATATTCCTGATTTTCCTCAATTCCATGGGAATCATTTAAACATGGAATCCAGATTAGCGATGTCAAGAATTTTATAGACCGGATTCCCCGTCGGAGTGTAAGCAGGCTCTTCGAGCGAGAACAATTCTCCAATGAGATGTTCCATCTCCTCGGTCGAAAGTTTGCGACCACCCTTCACGGCAGATGATCTGGCCATGACAAGGGCCATACGCGATAAGAGATCTGAGGATGCTGTCGTATCTGCCGCGCTGCTTCCATACTCTATTATGGAATCCAGAATCTTTAGCACCACATCCTTCGGATCCGCATCCTTGAGCATCACCGGAACTGAAGTGATTCTCCATCGGTCTTCCTCTTCATATTCCAGAGTGAAGCCCAATTTTGACAGCTCGTCCAGACCCTCCTGAAGAGCTTCCTGCTGCTCAGGACTGAGAGTGAGGCTGTCGGGAAACATCGTGGGCTGTGCCACTTGTTCGCCCTGCTCCACTTTCTTCAGGTATTTGTCATATAGAATCTTCACATGAGCCCTGTGCTGATCTATGATCATGAGGCCCTCTCGCGTAGAGGTCACTATAAACCGCAGAGCATGCTGCACGCAAATGGCTCCTGCTCCCGCATCGATATCCTTTCCGAAAACCGACTCTTCAGGCGTTTCATTGCGTGGTCCTTTAACAAAGTCGGCATAAAGAGTGTCCCAATTGCGGGGAACCCTATCCTTGCTCTTGCTCCATCCCTGGGAGCCCGTTGAAAAAGAACCTGAAGATGATGGGAAACTCTTTATTTCCGCACTCCCCGAGGCCGGCATGGTGAACGGATTGTAGTTCTCAGGAATATCAAGCTGAGGTTTTTCAGGCTCTACACCCGGCGGAAGAGGATCAACCGGAAGTATTTCTGAATTGAAGTCGATGGAGGGAACCGCTCCGAATTT
The DNA here is from genome assembly GCA_964425935.1 of uncultured Sangeribacter sp. Taxonomy (GTDB): domain Bacteria; phylum Bacteroidota; class Bacteroidia; order Bacteroidales; family Muribaculaceae; genus Lepagella. The sequence goes on along the minus strand of CAYROR010000014.1, from coordinate 23,669 downwards.
TCCAAGCGCAGCCTTGACGGATGCGTGAAGGATCGGGAGTATCTCCTGTTCGAATTCAAATTTTATCTCATGTTTAGTGGGATGAATGTTGACGTCGATACTTGCCGGATCAACTTCGAATTTCAGGAAATAACACGGCTGGGTGTCGGAGGCTATCAAGGCGTCATAACATCTCATGATGGCTCCGTGGAAACGGGGATGCCGCATATTCCGTCCATTCACGATCAGATATTGCAGAGGATTCCTCCTTCTCGCAAACTCCGGGCGCGAAACAAATCCTGAGATCTTAATGAGGGAAGTCTCCACCTCTATGGGAAGAAGATGTAGGTCGAGGTTATTTTTCCAGATGTCGCCGATCCGCTGTTTAAACGTGCCCGGACGTAGATCGAGGATCCGCGTGCCGGTGTCTATACTCATACGGATATTGTTGTTGACAAGGGCCAGACGCTCAAACTCTCTCATGATGTTGGAAAGTTCAACATTGTCCGACTTGAGAAACTTTCTTCTGGCAGGAACATTGAAAAAGATATTCTTCACCATTATGTTAGTGCCACTGTCGCAGACACAAGCTTCCTGAGTTTCCACAACCGAGCCACTGATCTGCAGACGGGTGCCTATTGCGGCATCAGCCACCTTCGTTTTCATCTCTATCTGGGATATGGCTGATATCGACGGAAGGGCCTCTCCGCGGAAACCCATCGTGTGAAGGGAAAAGAGATCATCCGCTCCGCGGATTTTCGAGGTGGCATGACGTTCGAAAGCCATTCGCGCATCAGTTTCGCTCATCCCTTTTCCGTTGTCTACAACCTGAATGAGTGTGCGCCCCGCATCCTTAACAAAAACCCGGATATCAGTGGCTCCGGCATCAACCGAATTCTCCACAAGTTCCTTAATGACACTCGCAGGCCTCTGGATCACCTCCCCTGCGGCTATCTGATTGGCCACTGAGTCAGGAAGAAGCTTTATTATGTCGCCCATCTTTTAATTCTCTGTTGTTTTTGTATTATTGGTTGCCGTTGAGCCGGATTCTTCACCCGTCTCCTCTTCAGATTTTTTCAAGTCCTTTCCCTCTTCTCCTGAAATCTGCTCCTCCTCAGCTGAGGTCTGCGCGGAGATTTCCTTATTCTCCTTCGCCGCTTCTGCCTCATCAGCCTTTATTGCAGAAACCGATTCCTTCTGCAGAATTTCGGTTTTTGGAATTGCCGGACGTGACGCCGGGAAAGTCTTCGGCTGGCCGAAATCGGAGGGCGATAGGAAATACTGCTCAAGTTCATCGCTGACTTCTCCGAGATCATCTTGCCAGCGGAGTCGTCCGCCAACGGTCTCTCTCACAGGCCGGAGCATCTCCCACCAATGAAACTGGCGGAGATACTGCTGCTGCTTCTTGACCATAAATAGAGGAGTGACAGTGCCGTTAACTTCGGGCCACATCTTCATTCTCTCCATCTGGCCGCTGTCAAGCTCAATGGTGAGATATGAACTTTCGGCATTAATAAGCCGATTGAAGGTGGAATCGCTTTCCATGGGAAGGAAGATCGTCTCAACATTTCCTGAAACGTCCAGACTTTTCAGCGTCTGCCCGGCAAAGCGAGCGAGCATCGTCTTTCCCGCCAGCTGATTATAGAAGTCCTCACCAACATGTTCCGACATCATGCCGGATTCGGGGAGTAAAGCCCAGTCGGCAGTAGAATCATTCATGTGAACATCTATGCGGTTCCCGGTCACCTGACGTTCTCCGCTCCACACTATCGGTTTTCGGAACATATAGAGCATACTGTCTTTTTCCACCATAACCATCGAGTCTGCGACTCCCTGAATATCCTGCTTGAAAAATCTTGCCCGGTGATATGCCACCGCCACATGAAATTCCTTCGGAACCATCGGGATGGAGTCCTCCTCAACCGAAGAAGGAATGGAGTCGGCCGTTCCCTCGGCAAACACTTTATCAGGATCAGGTTTTTCGGGGAGCTCCATGACGGGAGCGGGAGCCTTGGGCAATACACTCTTACCGGGCTTGGAAGGGAGAACTTTTGCTATAGCTTCACGGGGATAATTCTCCATCGGGGGGAGAAGGCTGAAATATGTGTCTTTAATCCAAAGGGAATCCGGAGTGGCCTTCACGATGATCTCTCCCTTCCATTCGGGGAAACCGGATTTCGTGAGAAGTCCGCTCTTCCTCACCATCTCAGTCATGATGAAAGTCTTGATCGTATCTGCCCTCAGAAAAAGAGTGTCGCCCTGTGAATATTCCATCAGGAGAGGATAGATGGAAGCGAGCGCCTCCCGGGTGGAATCATTATAGATTCCGAATCCCCCGATCAGAGTTGTCTTTCGGGCTGTGTCGGTGATAACCATCGGTGCGCTATGCTTTCTGGGATCGGAAAACATATATGCACGGCTAACCCTTCTCAGTTTATCATATATGATGGAATCGCCCTCGAGTGTTGTCACATTATTGTTGGAATCCCGGTGAACGATCGTGGAACGCGAAAGGAGCTCCGCATTCCCGAGTTGAGTGTCGTAGACACCACGTGTTGTGAAAATTGTGTCGTTTTCACCCTGAATTTCTGTGTCACTCTCAATTCTGGCGATGTGGGTATCGGTGTTATAGTGGAGGGTGTCGGTCAGCAACACATATCCGTCCTCATTATTGACGAGCTCGACATCATGATAGAAATCTGCGATTTTTGTCCCCGGGGAGTATTCTCCGTAGTAGGAGGTAAGGGTGTTAACTTTATCGTCAATAGTTCCCCATTTTTCATACCATCCGAGCTCCATAGCCAGCGAATAGTCAAGGCTGTCGGTAGTCAGGGTAACGTCGCGGTTCACGAGTTTCACCTTATCCCTCGACGGTCCGTTTTTAAGCTTGGCAAGCCTTTCATTCCCTTCATAGAAAAGCTTGTCGGCATAGACAAACAGAGTGTCGCCCTGCTCCATCCTGACATTGCCGAAAGCATCCAGAGAATTCAGATTCGGATAATAATATGCAGAATCGCAATACATCCACATGCCGGCCTGCCGGAATTTAACATTTCCCTTGACGATCTGCCGCTCAACCGTGTCAAAACGGTTTTCCATCTTGAAAAGACTGTCGGCATATTCGAGAAATATCTTATCCTGACGGAAACGGTTGGCCGACGGAATCTCAGGGCGAATCGGCCTTGTGGGAGCCGGACGCGAATATGATTCCTCCTTTTTCACGGTCCGTTTCCTCTCCTGCCTTGCGACTGCCTGTCCGGCCACATTTACGGCAAATGCCGCCACAACGGCCACAACCGCTATGGCGACATTTTTTCTCCTGTCTGGGAACCTTAATTTCATTAATATTTTGTTATTGATTCTCCTTTATCCACCCTTGATACTGGAAATCACAATTTTTCCATCCGTCTTCAATCCTGACGTAAGTTTCCTTGATCTTTTTCTCCAGCCATTCCTTTAGGATCTCCTGCTTTTTATGCTTCTCAAACATCTCCTTGATCAGGTTGTAGTCCTCGGAAAGAGTGGCGCGATGACCGGGAATACGGTTTGTCAGACGGACAATCGCAGCGATATCCTTGTTAGTTTTAGGATCACGCATCACAAAAGCCTCGCTGAGATCCCCGGGATTCATTTTTTCAACAAGACGCGCAATCTCAGGAGGAAGGTCCTGCATCTCGAAGAGACTGCCGGCGTCTTTCTTATTCATCATGATGCCGCGGTTATAGCGGGTGTCCTTATCTTGAGAAACCCAGCGTGCTCCTTCATCAAAAGTGAATGCACCTCCCACGATTTCCTTCCTGACTGAATCCAGACGGGTGGTGGCGGCCTTCAATTCTTCCGAGCTGACACGTGGATTCAAAAGAATGTGTCTGACGTTGACCATGTCGCCACGTTTCTCAATAAGTTGAATGATATGATAGCCATACTCAGTCTCCACAATTCTCGAAACCTTTTTCGGGTCGTTGAGATTGAACGCCACGTTGGAAAACTCAGGCACCAGTTCTGCCCTTCCCTTGAAACCGAGCTCTCCTCCCTGCATGCTGCTTCCAGGGTCTTCGCTATACATGATCGCAAGAGTTGAGAAATCCGATTCGCCTCGGTTCACACGTTCAGAAAAATCGCGGAGACGGGCCTTCACGTCGTCGATCTCCTGACGCGGAATCGTTGGATTGATCGAAATGATCTGCACCTCGACCTGCATCGGGACGTAGGGGATGCTGTCAACCGGAAGCTCATCGAAATATTTTCTTACCTCGTTGGGAGTGGCCTTGACATCCTTTGTGAGAGAATTCTGGACTTCGTTGATTATCGAATGGTTACGCGTTGTCTCAACAAGCTGTTCCCTTAGCTGAGGATATGATTTGCGGTAATATTCCTCAACCTTCTCCTTTGATCCAAAATTGGCCACCAAGAAATTAAGATTCTCGTCGACCATGGCATAGACCCTATTGTCGGGCACCTCCACGGTGTCGAGTTTCGCCTGATGGAGATAAAGTTTCTCAACTGCGAGACGCTCTGGAAGCACGCAATAAGGATCGCCTGGAACAATCTCTCCCTCAGAGCGTAACTGCATGTAGAGTTCCTCTATATCACTCCGGAAAATCGCCTGATCGCCTACGACCCATGCCACTTCGTCGACTATGTTCTTTCCCGGATTGACGGGGGCGCACACGCCGGTCAGGGCCCCAATGGCCAGAACAGGCAATATAAACTTATTATTTTTCATCTTTCAGATTCGTTTTCTCTTTATCTTTGGGGGCCACGGCGAATTCACCTTTCAGGGGATCATAGCCTCCGGCCACAAGGGTTTTATCTGCAATAGCCTTCTCAACAAGCGCTTTGACGAGCGACTCCTCGTAGCTTGCCATCTTTGCCTGCTCAAGCATCGCCGCAATTCTGGGAGATGCGAATTCAAACGGGAGCTCGCTTCCGCTCGGAAGCCAGGAGCTGATGTGAAGAAGATACACGCTCCCGTTGTAGGAAGTCTCAAAGTTCCGGTTGGAACTAAGAAACGCGTCGGCATCATAGAAGCGGTAGGGAATCTGCTCCGCCACCGTTTCCCAGTCTGTCCAGTCGCCTTCGAAATAGTCATACTGAAGGGTCTCCCCCATCCAGTTTTTTTCAAACTCATCGATAGCGCTTTCAGTCCCTGCAAATATGCATCTCCTGACGTCGGCCACAGAAGATGACGACGCCGGAAGTTTCACGTAGACCCCCTTCACTAGGGGAGTTTCCGAAGTCATCTCCCCTTTATGGCGGGAATAAAACGACCTGATGCTGTCGGGGGAGGCCTGATGGCTCTTCCCGGCAGTCATTCTCTGGAGATAGCGGGCCACTATCAGCCGGTTACGATAGTTCTCAACCTGACGTTCTATATCCTCGTAATCAGGAAGTTTCTCTTTCGCAATCCGTGTGAGCACCATACTCTTCACCCAGTTGTCGGCAAGCTTCCGCAGCAGAGCGGCAGAATCAGCGGCATCAAGCCCTGCCGGAATGCGGAATGCGATGTCATCAAACCGCAGTGTAGAGTCGCCCATCGTCATCAAGATGTCGGAATTATCCTGATCTCCTGCAGTTCCGACACACCCGGTGTGAGCCAGCCCAGCGAGGGCTGCCATCACCAGCAAAAGACGAATCTTTCTAAACGAAGAAAAACTCCGTCGCATGTCAGAATTGTATTTTCATATAGGATCAACTTTGCTCCTAATGTAATAAACGGATTTTTCCGAAGAAAATTATTTCAAGGTTCAATTACCCATCTCGGAAAGGAATTTTACTCTTACGAGCCTTATCTCCTCCTCCGTGAATTCATCGCCAAGTTCCTGAATCGCTTCCTCGATATCATCCTCCTGGCTCTCCTTAAAGAAATCGATTATGTCGAGTTCATGATCCTCATCCATGATCTCGTTGAGGAAATAGTCGATGTTTATTTTCGTTCCGGCCTCAACAATAGCCTCCAGCTCGTCGATCAATTCGCCGAATTCAAGGCCTTTGCTCTCGGCCAGCTCCTCAAGATCGATCTTTCTGTCAATGCTATGGATGATGGAGATCTTGAGCTTGCTCTTGTTGGCCATTGAGCGGACCCGGATATCCTCCGGCCGTTCAATCTCATTCTCATCGACGTGACGTTTTATCAGCTTGACGAACTCATCGCCATATCTTTTGGCTTTTCCGGCTCCGACACCAGGGATATTGGCCAGCTCCTCCACGGTGATGGGATAAGTTGTGGCCATAGCCTCCAGACTCGGTTCCTGGAAGATCACGTAGGGAGGGAGAGAAGCACGTTTGGCAACTTTCTTCCGAAGGTCTTTCAACATGTTATATAGAGCCGGGTCGACCGCACATGCGGCCCCTCCCTTAAGCTGGGGCTCGCTTTCGAAGTCCGAGAAATCATTGTCTTCGACAATTTTAAAAAGAGTCGGCTTCTTTAGATATTTCTGCCCTTTGGGAGTAACACGGATTTTACCGTAATTCTCCACCTCTTTTTCCAGATATCCGGCTATTATACCCTGCTTGATCACGGCTGAAAGCATCTTTTCGTCAGATCCTTCCAGACATCCGAATTCCTCAAGCTTTTCGTGGTGATTGGAGCGAACCTCGTCGGTCGGACGTCCGATCAGCACATTCACAATATAATCCGAATCAAATTTCTCTTTCAGCGCCATCACAGTCTCAAGCACTGAACATAGTTCTTCTGTTGCTTCCACTTGTGTTTTTGGATTTAAACAATTATCGCAATTGCCGCAATTATCGTCGTCAAATTGCTCTCCGAAATAATGTAAAAGAATTTTTCTCCGGCAAACAGAAGACTCGGCATAGCTTGCAGTCTCGGCCAGCAGATGGCGACCGATCTCCTGCTCGGCGGCAGTTTTGCTCTGCATAAGCTTGTCGAGTTTCTGAAGGTCTTTATTTGTATAAAAGGTGATGCATCTTCCCTCGCCTCCGTCGCGTCCGGCACGCCCCGTTTCCTGATAATACCCCTCAAGACTTTTCGGAATATCATAATGGATCACGTAGCGAACGTCGGGCTTGTCGATTCCCATCCCAAACGCAATAGTGGCAACTATCACGTCTACTTTCTCCTGAAGGAAAGCATCCTGATTGTCGGAACGAGTTGCAGAATCCATCCCGGCATGATATGGGAGAACCCGGATATCATTTATCCGCAACGTCTCAGCCAACTCCTCCACCCTTTTGCGGCTAAGGCAATAGATGATTCCCGATTTTCCAGGATTGCTTTTGACAAACCGGATGATGTCGCGGTCAACATCTTTTGTCTTTGGCCTCACCTCATAGTAGAGATTAGTGCGGTTGAAGCTCGACTTGAAAACCCTCGCCCCGAGCATTCCGAGATTCTTCTGAATGTCGTGCTGCACTTTGGGAGTGGCAGTGGCAGTTAGGGCGATAACAGGACGAGTCCCGACTTCATTGATGATGGAGCGGATGCGACGGTATTCCGGACGGAAGTCGTGGCCCCATTCAGAGATGCAGTGTGCCTCATCCACGGCATAGAACGATATCTTTACCTGCCGCATGAACAACATGTTATCATCCTTTGTGAACGATTCCGGCGCGACATAAAGGAGTTTCGTTTTCCCGGAAAGAACATCAGCCTTGACCTTGTCGGCCATGCTCTTGCTCAACGATGAATTCAGGAAATGGGCAACTCCGTCGTCTTCGCTGTAGTTGCGCATTGCGTCCACCTGGTTCTTCATCAGAGCTATGAGCGGGGATATAACGATGGCAGTTCCCTCCGACATAAGGGCCGGAAGCTGATAGCACAGAGATTTTCCACCCCCTGTCGGCATAAGGACGAACACATCGTTGCCGTCAAGAAGGCTCTCTATTATTTCGAGCTGGGTTCCTTTGAATTTATCGAATCCGAAATATAGTTTCAGAGTCTCGTGGATCGCTTTGAGATCTGCCATGCTGTTGAGGTTTGAGTTTGAGTTCCGGAAGCCGTTGCCGACTTCAATACAAAATTAAAAAAAATTACTCACTCCTACAACACCTATTGTCATTGATTGCAAAAAAATGGTCCGACATTCCGAAAACCGGATGCCGGACCATCTTTATAGATTGGCTCTTCAAGATGCTTATTCTTTGATCTCTGTCTTCTCAAAATGAGCCTTCTTAAGCTGCTGATCAACATAGGAGGCATCAACCGTGAATTTCTTCACGTTTTCGGAAGGAACATCAAACATGGCATCGACCATGATTGTCTCAACGATCGAACGCAAGCCTCGCGCGCCAAGTTTATATTCCACTGCCTTGTCAACGATCAGGTCGAGGGCATCATCCGTGAATTCAAGAGTCACTCCGTCAAGCTTAAACATCTTCTCATATTGCCTCACGATTGCATTCTTGGGTTCCGTCAGGATTCTTCTGAGCGCCGCCTTGTCGAGAGGATCAAGACTCGTCAGGACCGGGAGGCGACCGATGATTTCAGGAATAAGGCCAAACGACTTAAGATCCTGCGGCATGACATAGCGCATCAGATTCTCACGCTGGCGCTTCCTCCCCTCCTCGTCGTGACCGTAGCCGACAACGTGAGTGTTGAGACGGGAAGCGATCTTCCTTTCTATTCCGTCAAATGCACCTCCACAGATGAAGAGGATATTCTTGGTATCCACTGCTATCATCTTCTGCTCAGGATGCTTGCGCCCTCCATTCGGCGGCACGAGAACAGTGGAGCCTTCAAGAAGTTTCAGCAAACCCTGCTGAACTCCCTCGCCGCTGACATCGCGGGTGATGGAGGGATTATCGCTCTTTCTGGCAATCTTGTCGATCTCATCGATGAAGACAATCCCTTTCTCGGCTCGCTCAACGTCGTAGTCGCAATTCTGGAGCAGACGCGTCAGCAACGACTCAATGTCTTCACCGACATATCCGGCCTCTGTGAGAACCGTCGCGTCGACTATTGCGAAGGGCACATCCAGAAGACGCGCTATCGTTTTGGCAAGCAACGTCTTTCCTGTTCCTGTAGGGCCAACAAGAATGATATTCGACTTCTCAATATCTACATCATCCTTATCTCCCTTCTGGTTGATTCTCTTATAATGGTTATAGACAGCTACCGAAAGATATTTCTTAGCCTCCTCCTGCCCAATAATGTATTGATCCAGGAAAGCCTTGATTTCTCGGGGCTTGGGAATGGACTGAACTTCCTTTTCATTCTTATTCCCGGAAGCTTTATTTTTTGCCTTCAGCTGGCTGTCGCGTGCGCTGTCGATGAAGTTGATACAGTCTGTGCAGAGATTCAGGCCGTCGAGCACGGTGACAACCGGATTTGCCGGACTGTCATAAGCGCCACACATGGAACACTGGGCTCCGGTTTTCTTTGCTGACATCTGTTTTATTAATTATTACTTATCCTTCTTACGAGAGTTTTCAAGCACCTTATCGATCATTCCGTATTCCTGGGCTTCCTTCGCGATCATCCAGTAGTCACGGTCGGAATCTGACTCCACCTTCTCAAACGGCTGGCCTGAATGACTGGAGATGATCTTATAAAGTTCCTCCTTAAGTTTCAGGATTTCACGGGCCGTGATCTCTATGTCGGAAGCCTGGCCCTGGATGCCGCCCATAGGCTGATGGATCATAACTCTCGAATGAGGGAGCGCAAAGCGCTTGCCATGCTGACCGGCCACAAGAAGCACTGCTGCCATCGAAGCCGCCATACCCGTGCAAATGGTTGAGACATCGCTCGACACATACTGCATGGTGTCGTAAATGCCAAGACCGGCATAAACCGACCCTCCGGGAGAATTGATATAGATGGAGATATCCTTGTCAGGATCGATTGAATCAAGATATAGAAGCTGGGCCTGAATAATATTCGCGCTTGTGTCGGTCACCTGTGTCCCGAGGAAGATGATACGGTCCATCATCAATCGTGAAAAAACGTCCATCTGAGTGACGTTGAGCTGACGCTCCTCAAGGATATAGGGATTCATGTAGTCGGCCGACGGCACTGCCACGCCGGCTTTTGTGTCAAGATATTTCGCATAGCCGTCAAGGGTGTTGGAGCTCATACCAAGATGATTGACTGCGAAATTTCTGAAATCTTTATGCATATTCTTCTGATTTAATTTATGTTCGGAATATTCCGACGCTGTTTTCACCCATGAGGAGATTTCCTCGCGGATCATGCGTCTCTTATATTCTAACAAACATCATGCCAAAATTAATAAACCGGACTGCAGACTTTTTTATTCCGCAGTCCGGTGGGTTGGTTTTGAAGGATGAATGTAGTTTCCTACTCAGTTCATGAGAAGAGAGCCTGGAACTCCGGAACACTCACCTCCTTATTGTCAAGGCTGACATTCTCACGGATCACTTCATACACCTTGCGGCTGAGCGCATTCTGAGCGAGTGCCTCACGATTCTTGGGATCCTGGGAAACCTCGCGGGCGTAGCGTTCAACGATCTCTTCCGTGAGCATGGCATTGCCGAACTGCATCAGCTGACGCACTACCGAGCCACGGGCCTCATCAAGGATATCCTCCTCTTCTACTTTCACGCCAAACTGGTCGGCGATGTTGTCGCGGATAAGCTCCCACTGAAGCTGCGGACGGAGACGATTGAACTCTTCGTCAACATTCTCAGGAGTGATCTGCTCATTCTGGGCAATCAGGAAATCCTTGAGGATCTGCTCAGGCAGCTCAAGTTCGCCAACTGCATTCTCAACAGCGTTTTTCGCATCGATCGTGAAGCGATAGTTGGAATCATTCGAGAGATTCTGCGCGATCAATTCTTTAACGGCAGCACGGAATTCCTCTTCATTGTGAGCCTTATCCTTACCGAGGGCGTTGTCGAAAAACTCCTGGTTGAGTTCTGCCGGCTTAAGAACAATAATCTCCTTGATTTCGAAGTTGAAATCACCCTTATGATTCTCCACGTCAGCTTTGTCGATATTGAGCATTGACGACATCTCGGTGGCGTTGGAATTGCAGGTTGCGGAGGGATTGAATACCACCACATCCCCTACTTTCTTATTTTCAAAAAGTTTCTTCTGATCCTCGTCGGCGAAGTGAATCGGAGCGATGATGCCATTTTCAACAACGATGCCGCCTTCCTTTACACTACCGTCTTCGTTGAGCTCGGTGATGACACCCTTGATCACAGCGTTGGGCTCGGTCTCCTCACCGGGCTCCTGGCGTCCGAAGCGGTCGCGGAGAGTCTTCTCCTGCTCGGCAACCATTTCGTCGGTCACCTCAATATTATAGTAAGGAATATGGAGATCCTTGTTTACGTGGTTATCTATCTCAGGAGCAAGACCAACAACGAATTTGAACGTGAAATCGGTATTGTTGATGTCGAAACCATCGTTATGTTTCGGAGTGGGCTGTCCGAGGACATGAAGATTATTCTCCTTTATATATTCGAAGACGGCATCGGCAACGACCTTGTTGATGGTGTCATATTTCACGGCAGTGCCATATTTCTTCGCGATAAGTCCTGCCGGAACGTGGCCGGGACGGAATCCGGGCTCTGCGTGTTTTTTGCCGATCTCTTTCAGCTGTTTCTTCACATTGTCGGCATAGTCTTTCTCTTCTAACGTGACGGTGATCTCACCTTCCACATTGCCGAGTTTTGCGTAATCTACGTTCATTTTGATTTATATATGAATTTAATTATCTGATTAAATGCATCTTGGCAGCAAGCAAGCTCTTTCTTCGACATGCGGCGCCAAAATTCCGGATGCAAAGATATTAAAAAATATCCGCCTCCGCAAATTTTGACAGCTTAACTGAAGAAGCTGACAAATACTTTTATCGTGGAAAGATGGTCGGCAACTCCCGCGGTTTCCCTGGCAGAGTGCATAGCCCAGATGGCATTTCCCATGTCAACGCCTTTCAGATCGATCTGTGCCGTCAGGATATTTCCAAGCGTTGAGCCTCCGACAACATCAGAATGGTTCACGAATGTCTGACAAGGCACTCCCGCTTTCTTGCAGAGATTACGGAAGACTGCCGCACCCTGAGCATCGGTCATATACTTACAGTTGGAATTGATCTTCACTACCGGACCGCCGCCAATCACAGGATGGTTTGTCGGGTCATATTTCTCATTGTAGTTGGGATGCCATGCATGAGCGTCGTCAGCGGAAATCATGAACGATTTTCCTACAGCACGATAGAACGATTCACGGTCTGAACCGAGCTGCATCGACAACCGCTCGAGAATGTCGCGCAAAATCGGGGAAGCCGCCCCCTGTTTGGTGCCCGACCCTGTTTCCTCATTGTCAAATACGGCAAGCACTCGCGTGTCGCTGCATTTTGATCCGGCAGATGTAAGCAATGCATCAAGACCAGCAAAAGCCATCGACAGATCATCGATTCTGGCCGACTGGAAATACTCCTCCTTGCTTCCGCACAATTGCGCAGGCTCAAAAGGATAGAGACAGATCTCATAGTCAAGAATATCCAGCGGATCAATTCCAAGATTTGCCGCAACAAGCATCTTCACAAATCCTCCGTTTTTCTTTGCTTCAGCAATCTCTTCCTCAGAAAAATATCCGATCACTGGCTTCATGTCTTTCTGAACGCTCAGAGGATTGCCGTCGTTGACACCACGGTTGAAATGGATCGCGAGATGAGGAATTGTCGCCACAGGTTTTGCCAGATCGAAAAGGAGCATCTTCGGATTCAGCGGATCCTCCCCCTCAACCATCACGCGTCCCGACATAGAGAGCGGACGGTCAAACCATGTGTAGAGGATTCCTCCTCCATATTTCTCCACATTGAGGCTCACTACTCCCCCGTCGCCATAAATCTCCGCATTTGGCTTGATTTTGAAGCACGGGCTGTCGCTATGGGCTGATATTATGCGGAAACCGCCCTCTCCCACCGGAGATTCTCCGGCGATAAACGCGAAAAGAGCGCTCCCGTTTTTCTCTACGAAATGGCGGCCTCCGGGTTTCACGTTCCATTCGTCTTCCTGACGCAGCTCAGTGAAACCGGCCACTTCAAGTTCCCGGCGGATAGCTGCAACTGCCTTGAAATTACACGTTGACTCGTTAAGCCAACCGAGAAGTCTCTCAATCTTTTTATTCATAATGGAGATTATGTTTTTTGCCGGAGCCTGGAGATTTCTCCAAGCCCCGATGATTATTCAATTTCTGTGGAATATTTCAGATGGTTAATAGCCCTGAGCACGTTGCAGAGCGTCTGGCTCCAATAACCTTGAAAATCCTCTTTACACTGCATGAATGCCTCAACGATCTTTTCTCCCTCCGTATCCTTGACTATGGAGATGAAGTTGAAGAGGGGTTGGAATATATCGGCAAGCGATTCCGCCACGGATGCCGCGATCGGAGTGTCGCTATATTTCATGTCCTCCTCGAATGTCTCCAGAAAAACATCATCCGGTCCGAGCAGAGTCTCAATCTGACGACGCACGCTCTCATAATAGTCTTCATCCACGTATGACGTGAAATAGTCGAACTCCTCAAGCATTACGACATCGTCGGCCGAAATATCGAAGAATTCCCAGTAGATTCTTGGCAGAAGATCGAGCATGCGGTCGATAAACTCCTTTTTTTCCATCTCCCGTGCGTTCTCACACGCGGAACAATACTCTGCCGACAGTGATGTCAGCGTGATGAGTCGTCTGTTCATCGGATCCTGATTCATAACGTTCTCCTTTCTTTATTTATCCCTCCACAGGGATGGTTCACAATATAATTTCTCCTTTTTAATATAGTCTGCCACCACGAAAGGCACAAATCCCGAAATGTCGTAGCCCTCAGATATTGCATTCCTCACGAATGTTGAGGAGATCTGAGCTGTCGGGGTGTCGGGGAGCACCGTCACTCCTGCCACCGTCTCCGGGGGGATGTCATAACCGGGACGTGGGAAGACCACAAGACCGAATTCCTCAATAATCTTATCAGAATCACGCCATCTTCCGAATTCAACCCAGTTGTCGCTCCCGACAATCAAAGAGAATTCATGCTCCGGATAACGCTCGCGGAGCCGACAGAGAGTCACATAAGTGTAGGACGGCAAAGGAAGCCCGAATTCAAAATCAGAAGCCTTCACATTGCGACATTGTGCCGCGACCATCCGCGCCATTTCAAACCTCTGAGTTTCCGAAGCCGGACAGGTTCCGCGCTTGAGCGGGTTCATGGGGCTCACAAGAAGCCACACTTCGTCAAAGGGTCCCCATTGCGCGCAATAGTTGGCCACCATCTGGTGTCCGACGTGGATAGGGTCGAAACTTCCGCTGTAGATTCCGATTTTCATATCTTTTCAGTTTTCACGGAGGCGAGTCTTCCGCCTTCAACCCTGTCGGGAGAAACGGCTCACTTTGTCTCTGACCTCCTCCACGGCAGTATCAAGATCGTCGTTGACCACCACCTCATCAAAATCTTCACTGAATCCCATCTCATATTCCGCCTTCGCGAGTCGGCGGGCGATGGTCTCCTCTGTGTCGGTGGCTCGGTCGCGGAGTCTCTGCCCCAAGGCTTCAAGACTCGGAGGCTTGATGAATATGGACAACGCGGTGTCGCCATATATCCTCTTGATGCTTAGGGCGCCCTTGACATCGACATCCATGATGAGGTTCCGTCCTTCCGAAATGACACGCTCCACTTCGCTACGGAGCGTGCCGTAGCAAGTGCCGGCATAGACCTCTTCCCATTCTACGAAGTCTCCGTTTTCCACACGTCTCCTGAACTCCGCGGGCGACAGAAAGAAATATTCCTTGCCGTTCTGCTCCTTTCCCCTCGGGCTCCTGCTTGTGGCGGAAATCGAGAATCCGAGCCGCAGGTTGTCGTCGAGCATGAGCCGGTTGATGATGGTGGATTTTCCGGTGCCGGAGGGTGCCGAGAGTATTATAATCTTACCTTTCATAGAACGTTGAGCACCTGCTCCTTTATCTGTTCAAGTTCATCTTTCATCATGACCACTATTTTCTGCATGGCGGCATGATTCGACTTTGATCCGAGGGTATTGATCTCCCTCCCCATCTCCTGAGCGATGAAACCGAGTTTCTTCCCCTGCCCTGCCGAGGGATAGCTCTCTTCGTCTCCGAGGGTTTCAAGGAAATAATTGAGATGGGTGGCCAGTCGAAGCTTCTCTTCGTTAACGTCAAGTTTCTCGATATAGAAGATCAGTTCCTGTTCAAGGCGACCCCGGTCATATTCTATTGAGGAAAGGCGACCGAGCTGTTCCTCCAGCCTCTCCCTGATTTTGGGCACTCTCTCGCTTTCGTAGGGAGCCACGCTTTCAAGGAGCGCCCTGATGCTTGCGATCTTTTCAACAAAGAAAGAATAGAGTTTCCGCCCCTCGCGACGCCTGAAATCCACGAGAGCTCCGAGAGCCTCATCCAGAGCATCGCGAAGCGCACGCTCCTCATCGTCGCAGGCTGTGGAACATTCCGACTTCATCGCCTCCGGCATCCGGAGAAGCAGAGAATACCAGTCGGCCGGAGCCGGAAGGCCGAGTGTCCGGCCAAGTTCCTCAATCTGTTTCTTATAAACTGCAAGGACACCGATATTGACAGTGGAGGGGGCCTCCTCGGCCACGTTTTCAACGTTGACAGTCACTTCTATCTTCCCTCTTTCCAGCGCGGCCGCCACCGGCGCACGCAAAGCCACCTCCATCTCTCTGAACGAGGACGGAACTCTCAACGACAAATCGAGCTGCTTGCTGTTGAGCGATTTTATTTCAACCTTTATTCGTCGGGAGCTTGTCTGGGCCATGCCGCGCCCGAAACCGGTCATTGATGAGATCATGCGGATATTTCTTGATGTTTGTAGTGTCGGATGGATTTCCCGCCGAGGGCGGATTCCATATCAAAATGCAAATTTAATAAATTTTCCTTATTTTGACTTTGTTTTTTAATCATTTCTCAGTATCTTTGCGTTAACATAATGAAGGAGGATGGTTTCGCCCACCGCGACATTGCTACTGATGAGCGCCGCCGACTCCGGAAATCTTGCAACGGAATAACCCAAAAAACAGAATATATATGAACAACGACGAATTGCTTAAAACCGTCAAGGAGAAAGCTGAAAAATGGCTCGGACCTCAGTATGACGCCGAGACCCGTGCTGCCGTGCAGGCAATGCTCGACAATCAGGACAAGACCGAACTGATCGATTCATTCTACAAGGATCTTGAATTCGGAACAGGCGGTCTGCGCGGAATCATGGGTGCCGGCTCAAACCGCATGAACATCTACACAGTCGGCGCCGCCACTCAGGGCCTCGCCAACTATCTGAACGATTGCTTCAAGGATGAGCCTCAGATCTCTGTGGTTGTGGGCCACGACGTCCGCAACAACTCGCGCAAATTCGCCGAGCTCGCCGCCGACATCTTCTCGGCCAACGGCATCAAGGTGTATCTCTTTGAATCATGCCGTCCCGTGCCGGAGGTTTCCTACGCCATCCGCAAGCTCGGATGTAACAGCGGAGTCATGGTGACTGCAAGCCACAATCCTAAAGAATATAACGGCTACAAAGCCTATTGGAGCGACGGCGCACAGATGATCGCCCCCCACGATGTGGAGACAATCGCTTATGTCAACGCCATAACTTCGGTCGACCAGATCAAATTCACTCCTAATAAGGATCTTATCCAGATAATCGGAAAGGATGTCGACGAAATGTTCCTCAACGACATCAAGACTCTCTCCCTGTCGCCCGAATCCATCGCCCGCCATGCCGACATGAAGATCGTCTACACTCCGATCCACGGAACGGGCGGAATGTTGATTTTCGACTCCCTTGCGAAATGGGGTTTCAAAAACGTGATCCACGTTCCCGAGCAGGACATTCAGAGCGGCGACTTCCCGACGGTCGTTTCTCCCAACCCTGAGAATTCAGAGGCCATGACGATGGGCATCGCCAAGGCAAAGGAGACAGGGGCAAGCCTGGTGCTCGCTTCTGATCCCGACTCTGACCGTATTGGCCTTGTGGTGCGCGACAGCAAAGGTGAATATCAGCTCCTCAACGGCAACCAGATAGTGATGATATTCCTTTATTATATCATCACCCGAAACCGCGAGCTCGGGCTCCTCAAAGGGAATGAATATTGCGTGAAGACAATCGTGACCACCGAGACAATCAAACGTATCGCCGACGCCAACAACGTGAAATGCTATGACTGCTTCACCGGCTTCAAGTGGATCGCCGACGTCATGAGGAATCTCGAGGGTGTTGAGAGGTATCTCGGAGGCGGAGAGGAGAGCTATGGATTCCTCCCCGAGACCTTCGTGAGAGATAAAGATGCCGTATCCTCGATCACACTCATGTGTGAGATCGCAGCCTGGGCTGCCGACCAGAACCTCACTCTCTACGATCTCCTTCTCGACATCTATGAGAAATATGGATTCTCCCGCGAGAAGGGTGTGAGCGTGGTGCGTCCCGGAAAGACCGGCGCCGACGAAATTGTGGCCATGATGAAGAATTTCCGCGAGAATCCTCCGAAGGAGCTTGCCGGAAGCCCGGTGACGGTAATCAAGGATTATGCCGATCTCAACTGCCGCGATCTGAAGGCCGGCACAACTTCGAAGCTCAACTTCCCCACGACTTCCAACGTGCTTCAGTTCTTCACGGAGGCCGGCGACAAAGTTTCCGTGCGTCCCTCAGGCACAGAACCCAAAATCAAGTTCTATGTTGAGGTAAGGGAGGAACTCGGATCGAAAGAGAACTATCCTGAAACTGTGGCCAAGGCCGAGGCTAAGATCGAAAAAGTTCTTGAAGACCTCGGAGTGAAATAACTGCAGTCCGGATAAAACCAACACGAAACCCGGAGATGGACAACCATCTCCGGGTTTCGCGTGTTATTACATCAAACCAACTGTATATGCTCAAGCTTTCTGAAAATAGGATTCCACGACTTTTGCTGACGGTATTGCTCCTGTCGGTGGCATTCGCAGCGTCTGCTCAGATTCCGATTCAAATGAAGGCAGTCACCCCGGTGCCTCCTGATTCTGCTGATGTGGAGAAAGCCACCAAACGCCATTTCTGGAGAGCTACGGCCGAGGTGGCCGGATTTAATCTCGGTCTCTGGTCATACGACAGATTTGTGCAGCATGGCGACTATGCCTATATCTCCTTCAACACCATCAAGGAGAATTTCAAACATGGCTTCAAATGGGACAACGATAAACTGGGAACAAACACCTTCCTCCACCCATATAACGGCAACCTCTACTTCAATGCGGCGCGTTCGAATGGATTCAACTTCTGGCAATCCGAACTGTTTGCAATCGGGGGAAGCGCCATGTGGGAGATGTTTATGGAAAGGGAATATCCCTCAACAAATGATATTATCGCCACTCCAATCGGCGGTGCGGCCCTTGGCGAGGTGCTATATAGAGCCTCGGATGCAGTTCTCGACGACCGCCTGACCGGAAGCGCGCGTTTCGGACGTGAGGCCGCCGCTTTCATCATGTCGCCCATGAGAGGACTAACCCGGCTCATTTCGGGCGATGCCTGGAGAGTTCGCGCCACCAGAGGACGCCAGTTTGGAACTCCAAACTTCGCAGTGCGCGTCTCTGCCGGCGTCAAGATGCTCCAGTGTCAGAATCACTTCGGAAATCTCAAGGGGGGAATGGCCTTGCAGCTTGATGCTGAATATGGCGACAGATTCGAGCCAAGATCCACCGCCCCCTACGATTATTTCTCCGTGAAGATGCAGATGCAGATGATGAAGACCCAACCTTTCCTTTCTCAGATCGAGCTCAAAGGGCGCCTTCTCTCTCGGGAGCTCTTCGAAAACCGGAGATCGATGGGCAACATCGGTCTCTACCAGCATTTCGATTTCTATGACAGCGACACGATTGGAGGAGTCAGGAAAGTGCCTTTTAAATTAGGTGTGCCTGCAAGCCTTGGTGCCGGATTCCTTTTCCGCGATGTCGAGAGGAAGCAATGGGTTTTCGACTGCTTCGCACATGCTAATGCCATCATCCTGGGCTCGATTCTCTCCGACCACTACCAGACTGACGAGCGAAACTATAACTGGGCTTCCGGCTTCTCGCTGAAAGGAGGGTTCAATATCGTTTTCGGAAAGAATAAACTCGCTCTCTCCGTGACAAACAATTTCTACCGTCTCTTCACGTGGAAGGGCTACCGCTATGGAACCGATCTGAGAATCGTGAATTTCCGCACCCTTAACGTGCAGGGAGATGCCTCAGTGGCTTCGCTCAACATCACCGAAGTGCGTCTTGACTACCGGCTCTGGCGGCGCCTTTTCGCCACAGCACTCTTCACCAACTATGTCCGCTCATCCCACTATAGGGATTGGAAACATATTGGATCCAACTCATCATCCCTCTCCCTGATGCTCACGTGGAAATTGTGATTCCGGATTGCATCTTGGCCATGAACCGATATTTTTCATTACTTTTGCAACGACATTTCTCAATTCTATTAATATGGCTAAGATTTCCTGGCGTCCGGGAACCCAGATCTATCCCCTCCCGGCTGTTATTGTCACTTGCGGCGACTCCCCTGAAAACTGGAATATGCTCACAATCGCATGGACCGGGACAATATGTTCCGACCCCGCCATGTGTTTCATCTCTGTCAGACCGGAAAGATTTTCATATCCTCTGATTGTCAAGAATATGGAATTCACCATAAACCTAACCACCGTAGAGATGGCCAGGGCCACCGACTGGGCAGGAGTGCGCTCCGGCAAAGATTTCAACAAATGGAAGGAGACTGGGCTGACTCCGATTCCCGGGGAGAAAACATCCTCACCAACCATTGCGGAATCTCCATTAAGCATAGAATGTAAGGTTAAATCGATAACTCGTCTCGGAACCCATGATATGTTTATCGCGGAAGTGGTCAACGTCAGGGCCGACGACCGTTTCCTGGATCCCGAAACCGGAAGATTCTCTCTTGAAGACGCCCACCTCCTTGCCTATTCCCACGGAATCTATCATGAGCTCGGAGAAGCCATCGGCAAATTCGGTTTCTCGGTCAAAAAGAACAAGGGGAAATGATTTTTTTATTAACTTTGCAGTCAGACTAATTATGAATTGATTATACTCGAAAATATGTTCCCTATCGGACACACTGACAATATCAGCGGTCAGGATCCTCAATTCGATCCCCGCAACGCTAAAAGAATAAAACGCAACCGCACGATAGTGAAATGGCTTTGGATCTCTTTTTTAGGATTCGGAGCCATCATAGCCCTATTCCTTCTTCTGATATATAACGGAGTGATCGGCTATATGCCCCCAATTGAAGAGCTCGAAGACCCCCACGACAAGCTGGCGTCGGTGGTGATTGCCTCCGACGGAACAACTGAGCTCGGCCGATATTTCGCGGGCGCGGGAAACAGGGTCAACTCCGACTATAAGGCGGTGTCGCCCTACGTGATCGACGCTCTGATAGCCACCGAAGACGAACGCTTTTTCGGCCATTCCGGAATCGACTTCATTGCCCTCGGAAGAACGGCTGTCAAGACTCTTCTGATGGGCGACAAGTCGTCGGGTGGGGGTTCCACAATTACCCAGCAGCTTGCGAAACAGCTCTACTCCCGCCCGTCGAGCAACCTTATAAAGCGGGCAATGCAGAAACCTATCGAATGGATGATCTCCGTAAAGCTCGAGAGATTCTATACGAAGCAGGAGATCATCAACATGTATCTCAACCGTTTTGATTTCCTAAACAACGCGGTGGGCATTAAGACTGCAGCCAACGTCTATTTCCATAAGGAGCCCTGCGATCTCCAGCCTCAGGAGGCCGCCATGCTCGTCGGGATGCTGAAAAACCCCAGCTATTTCAACCCTCTTCGATATGAGGAACGAACCCGCGACAGAAGAAACGTCGTGCTCGACCAGATGTATAAGGCAGGCAAACTTACGCGCGAGGAGGCCGACTCTCTGAAGGAACTTCCTCTCGGCCTCGACTATCACAAAGTGGACCATCGCGAAGGGGGTGCCCCCTATCTCCGCGAGGAGCTACGCATGTTGATGAGCGCCAAGAAACCCGTGCGTCCTGAAAAATCAAACTATCGTTCCAACATGGCATATATCCTCGCCATGGGACAATATAACACTGATTCCACACAATGGGAGAATAACCCCATGTATGGCTGGATTCTGAAAAATCCGAAACCCGACGGCTCGCTTTATGACATCTATACCGACGGATTGCGAATCTTCACCACAATCGACGTCAGGATGCAGCAATATGCCGAAGAAGCCGTCTACGAGCATCTCGGAGGAACTCTTCAGCCAGCTTTCGACAAGGAGAAAGCAGGACAGAAGACCGGCCCATACACCACCAATCAGGCAGAACTTAGCACCTCCGGAGTGATGAACCTCATCAAGAACGCAATGAAGCAGACCGAAAGATGGAGAGTGCTCAAGAAAGCCGGAATCAGCGAGGAGGAGATTGAAAGTTCTTTCCACGTTCCCTACAAGATGGATGTCTTCACTTATATTAAGGAGAACGGAAAATATCGTCCCGGCACGAAGACTGTCACCATGACTCCCTACGACTCCCTACTCTACATGAAGTCGATCCTCCGCACCGGCATGATGAGCATGGATCCTCACAACGGCTATGTGAAAGCCTACGTGGGAGGTCCTGACTTCAACTTCTTCCAATATGACATGGTGTCGAGGGGCAGACGCCAGATCGGATCAACCGCAAAACCATTTCTCTACACCCTCGCGATGGAGCAGGATTTCACCCCTTGCTCACAGTTCCTTAATTCCCAGCCAACTTTCGGAAACTGGTCGCCGAGGAACTCCGGGAGTGCCCGCATCGGAGAAAACGTGGATCTCAGATGGGCGCTGACCAACTCCAACAACTGGATCTCAGCCCGGCTTGTCTATGAGCTCGGTGCCAAGAATCTCGCCAACAAGATGAGGATGTTCGGAATCACAGGCCATATCGACGCCACCCTCCCCCTCGCGCTTGGAACGGTAGATGTCCCCGTCAAGGAGATGGTTTCTGCCTACACAGCTTTCGCCAACAAGGGATTGAAGGTGGATCCGGTGTTTGTCACCCGTATCGAGGACAATCAGGGCAACGTGATCTATTCTGCGGCACCCCACCGCAGCGAGGTGACCGGTGAGGATGCCTATTATAAGATCCTTTCCATCCTTCTCAACGTGGTCGACAGCGGAACTGCCGCCAGTCTGCGTGGCCGGTTCGGAATCACGGCCCAGATGGGAGGCAAGACCGGAACCACAAACTCCAACTCCGACTCCTGGTTCATGGGATTCACTCCGGATCTGGTCACCGGCGTCTGGGTTGGCGGAGAGGAACGCTACATCCATTTCAACACCATGGCTCTCGGACAGGGAGCGCGCGCTGCCCTCCCCATCTACGGCTACTACATGCAGAAAGTGTATGCCGACAAGAAGCTCCCCTACCGTCAGGACGCCAGATTCGATTTCCCCGCCAATTTCAACCCTTGCGGCGGAGAGATTATCGTGGAAAATTCCGAATCCGGAATTGAGGAGACAACTGAGGGAATTTTCGACTGATAGGCCCGTCTCCGGTTGTCGCCGAATTTAATAATCTGAAAACAATCTTAATGATGATACTCCCCATTTACCTTCTGGGGCACCCTGTGCTCCGCAAAGAAACCGAAGAGATCACTCCCGACTATCCTGATCTTAAGGAACTGATCTCAAATATGTTTGAAACCATGTATCATTCCGATGGCGTTGGGCTTGCAGCTCCCCAGGTGGGACTTCCCATCTCCCTGGCCGTGATCGACGGTTCCCCGCTTGCCGACAAGTTTCCGGAATGTAAGGATCTAAAGCTGGCAATGATCAATCCTGAACTTGAAGTCATTGAGGAATCGCCGCTTGTGACACGCGAGGAGGGATGCCTGTCAATTCCAGGTGTTTCCGAAAACGTGAAACGCCACGAGCACATCCGCCTCAACTGGCTCGACGAGAATTTCGAGGAACACGAGCAGGAATTCACCGGATTCGCCTCGCGGATCATCCAGCATGAGTTTGACCATCTCCTCGGAACCGTCTATACCGATAAGATATCCCCTATCCGTAAGCAGATGATCCGCACGAAGCTCACTAACATCGCCAAGGGAAAAGTGAGATGCGACTATCGCACAAAGCATGCCTGAAACCTTCAAACCGACTAACCAACATCACCAATGGCAGACGATAAAAAAATAATCTTCTCTATGGTGGGAGTCAGCAAAGTGATTCCCCCCCAGCGTCAGATTCTTAAAGACATCTACCTCTCTTTCTTCTATGGAGCCAAGATCGGCATCATCGGTCTCAACGGCTCCGGAAAATCAACACTCCTCAAGATTATTGCCGGCATCGATAAAAACTATCAGGGAAACGTGGTTTTCTCCCCCGGCTATTCTGTGGGATATCTTGAGCAGGATCCGAAGCTTGATCCCGAAAAGACCGTGAAGGAGGTCGTGGAGGAGGGTGTTCAGCCCGTGCTCGACCTTCTCAAGGAATATGACGAGGTCAACAATGCCTTCGCCGATCCCGAGGTGCTCGAGAATCCCGACAAGATGGATGCCCTCATCAACCGCCAGGCGGAACTTCAGGACAAACTCGACGCCTGCGATGCCTGGAACATCGATAATAAGCTCGAGAAAGCGATGGATGCCCTCCGTTGTCCCCCCGACGACAAGAAGATTGCAGTCCTCTCCGGAGGTGAACGACGCCGTGTGGCTCTCTGCCGTCTCCTTCTCCAGCAACCCGACATCCTTCTGCTC
>CAYROR010000013.1:0-59152 GCA_964425935.1 uncultured Sangeribacter sp. | reverse complement strand
ACAAGTCGGTGTGCTTTAGCATGTTATATAGAAAAGTGTCAAAGATGGAAAATTAATTAAGAAAATTTAAAATACCAAAAAAATCTGATAAAAATTACATTAAAATGCAAATTTTGTTCAGACGTGAATCCCTTTGTCGAGAAGCCGGTGTTTCACGGCCATTCTGACGGCTGTGGGAGTCATGCCGACTGCCAGGATCGACATACGGTTGATAAATCCGTTTATATATTGCCGTTTCCCTTTCATCATTCGCGTAATGGCTTTCTTCGCGAACCTTTCGGGAGTGTCGAGGGCTCCGATCCTGACGGCCAGACGCTTCAATGGCTCCGGCAACCCGAAGAGATCGGTGGCGATCCCTCCGGGGCAGGCGGCCGTGACCGAAACGCCACTTTCCTTCACTTCATAGTGGAGAGCTCTTGAGAAGACTCTGATGTAGGCTTTGGTAGCCGCATACATGGCAATCCCGGGCATGGGCATCCAGCATGACATCGACGACATGTTGAGGATATGAGATCGCTTCCCGGCACGCATCCGGGCAAACCAGATGGAAAGGGAGGTGACGGCTCTGACATGGAGATCCAGATAGCAGGAGATTCTTGAATCCGGAAGTTCAACGACCGGGGAGAAATTGAATATTCCCGCATTGTTGATGAGTATGTCGGGCTCGGAGCAACAGCCTGCGGCAGCCTCCTGAGTCTGGCACAGGGCGTCAGGGCGGGTAAGGTCGGCGGTCAGGGTGCGGATGTCGATTCCCGGAAATTCATCATGAAGGGAGGCTGCGCTCACGGAGAGTCTCCGGCTGTCGATGTCGATCATAAGGAGGTCGCACCCACGCGATGCAAGCTCCCGGCAGAAGCATAATCCGATTCCGTTGCCGGCTCCCGTCACAATGGCCCGATGGCCTGAAAGATCGGTGAATTTTCCCATTGGCTCAACCTTTGCGTTTTATGCGTTCAATCTCTTTCGCGATGCCGGCCGGGAGGGCGTCGAGATGTTTGTGGCATGCCATCTCCTTTGAATACATCCGGGCGATGCAGTAGTTCACGTGGTCACACCCGCACCTGTGGTCGGCTTCATTGCGCATCCTCTCAACGAAATCGGGCTCATTGAGCAATGCACGTCCCATCTGGATGAAATCAAACCCTTCATCATCGAGCACCCTGTCGGCACCTTCACGGCTCACGACGCCGCCGACATAAACCAGTGGCATCCGCAGGTTTTTCCTGAACTCTTTCGCATCTTCAAGGAAAAAGAGTTCTTTAAAGGGAACTTTCGGCACCATCATCTGCCCGAACCATCTCACGCCGTATTTCAGCCATTTCTCCTTGATGTAGTAAGACATCGTGTAGGTGGGCATCTGTCCGCGCATGACATACATGGGGGCCTTGCTCACAAAGCCTCCGGAGAGAACCAGCGCGTGGGCTCCGGAGCGTTCGATCTCCCGGGCCACTATGAGGTTTTCCTCCAGTTCGGTGCCCCCCTTGAAGCCATCGCGCATGTTGGTCTTGACCAGCACGCCCATGTCGCTTCCGGCGGCTTTCATCACCTCGTCGAGACATTCCTTCATGAATCGCATCCGGTTTTCGAGCGAGCCGCCGTAGTCATCCCTGCGGCGGTTGGTGTAGGGGGAAATGAACTGGGAGATCAGATATCCGTGTCCTGCATGTACCTCCACGCAGTCGAATCCGGCATCGCGGGCGGTCCTGACGGCATCTCCAAACTGGCGTGCGAGCGTCTTCAGTTCATCTTTTCTCAGTCCCCTGACAAACGTAGGGGAATAGAGATTGAACCCGGTGGAGGCACCGACCGGGGTGCCTCCGGCAGTGGAACGATGGGTCATGTTGCCGCAATGGCCGATCTGTATGGAGGCCTTCGCGCCGTGGGCGTGAATGCCATCGGTGATTTCCCGCAGATCGGGAATGATTTCGGGGCGCAGCCATAGCTGGGTCTTGAATGAAAGGGCCGAGCGGCATATACCCGCGTATGCGAGGGTTGTCATTCCGACGCCCCCCTTTGCAACCGAAAGATGATAGTCGCGCAATGCCGGGGTTGGGTTGTTGTCTTTGCCCATCCCCTCGAAAGCTGCTGAACGGATTGTCCGGTTTCGGAGCTCAACCGGACCGATTTTTGCTGGAGTGAAGAGTTTCATACGGCAAAATTAACCCTTTGCCGCGACACGGAGAAATAATCTGCATAAAATATTGAGACGACAGATTTGGAAACATCGCCGTAAATGGTTAATTTTGTCTTCATGAACAATGACAAGTTCCCATTTGATACGAATCGTGTTGTGTCGCGCCGTTTCAGAGGCGACGGACGCGCCGAGGTGCATGCCGTCTTGCGGCCTGCCCCGGAATGTGTTTCGTTTGAAAGCCAGCGCGATGATCTTGAGCATACTCTGAATCTCCTTCTCTCTTCCGAACGTGAGGCCGGCAGAGACCTGAGGGTGGCCTTGAAACGTTGCCATCTTTCTGACTCCGTCAATCAATACCGATATGTCGGCGGCCAGTCGGTCGGGCAGCCCCCTTCCGATGGAAATCGCATAGAGATGCTTGTGGTCCTGACGGAATCTTCCGTGGCAGTGGAGGGGGAGACTTCCACTCTTATCAGCCGAGGCTGTTATTCCGACCTTTGGTTTTTCCGCAATTCCCGGGATGGGGAATCTCTTTATGATGCCACCGTGGAATCCCTCGGCGGATTTGATGCCGTTTTGCGTGGAGCCGGAGGCTCGCTGGCCGACAACTGCGTGAGGACATGGTTCTGGGTGCGCGACATCGATGTGGAGTATTCCGGGATGGTGAAGGGAAGAAATGATGTCTTCAGAGCCGTGGGTCTCTCTTCCGACACGCACTTCATTGCCAGCACAGGCATTGGTGCGGATCTCGCCACTCCCCGCACGCCGCTGTTTTTCAGTGCTCTCGCAATAATGGGAGTGGAGAAAGAGCAGATAAGATATATCAAGGCTCCGGATTATCTCAACGACACGATCGACTATGGAGTCGCCTTCGAACGTGCAACTTCAGTGGATTATGGCGACCGCAGGGTGGTCTACGTCTCCGGCACGGCGAGCATCGACAGTCGCGGAGAGATATTCGCTCCCGGAGATATCTCCCGGCAGACGGAGAGGATGTGCGACAATATCGATGCCCTGCTTGCGACGGCCGATTGTGCTCCGGAAGACCTTATGCACGCGGTGCTCTACGTCAGGGATCCTGCCGACTTCCGGATTGCACGTGACGTCGTAGGGAAGAGATATCCTGAAGTGCCATGCCTCACGGTCAGGGCATCTGTTTGCCGCCCGGGGTGGCTTGTCGAGATGGAATGTATGGCCATGCGCCCTCAAAAAGATGATAGATATGCGGATTATTAAGATTATTGTTTTTTCATTGCTGATGCTCCTGCCGGTGATTGCATCGGCGGAGACGGCAGCTCCGGAGCTGACCCCGTCGACTCAGGTGATGGTTAATGGGCGTGTGGCGACATTCGGTTCGGTCGTGGCTTCATGCGACGGAGATTCCGTGGCGGCTGCAAAGTTGGTGCGACCACTCCCTTCCGACGGCAACTATCTCCCTTCATGGCGTGTGCGCCTGGAGGAGGCTTTTAATCTCGTGGGTCTCCGTTGGGGCACCCCGGTGATCTCCTTCCTCCTGCTTTCTCTCCTGATTGCAGGGGTGAGCGGCTGGCGCACCTGGAGCCTGGTGGCGGCCATACTGATGCTGGTTGAATTCCTGATCCGCTGTCTTCTCGTGGGAAGGGTAGGATTGACAGGACGATCCGATTGCCTGCTTGCAGTGGCTTTGGGAATCTCCTTCATAATTCCTTGTGTGAATCATAGGAAAACAGCAATTGCCGGCGCTGCGCTGATGACTGTATTGTCGGTGGCCGGAGCCCTCCTGATGGATCATCCGGCGCTCAGGGCCCTCAATCCGTCGCTTGATTCCGGATGGCTTCCTCTTCATGTCGGACTGATGGTTGCCTCCTACGCCCTGTTTATTTTCGCGGCGTGTGGCTCGGTGGCAGGGTTGAATGTGTGGCGCCTGCGGAATGTCTTGATCATAGGAGAGATATTTATTGCCGGCGGCATTGCCGTCGGAGCTGTGTGGGCTTCCGAAGCATGGGGAAGCTGGTGGAGCTGGGATCCTAAGGAGACATTCGCTCTCGCCACAGCCGTGGTCTATCTCATCATCATCCTGGCGTGGGATTTCCTTGTCAGAAAGAATGTGGCGAAGACCGTCACCGTGTGTGCCCTCGCATGTGTGGTGATGACGTGGTTCGGACTTTCCCGGTTCGGCGGATTGCACACCTACGATCAAGGGGCAGCAAACAGTCAGATCGAGGGGGGCATCGCCGCGCCTGCCGACAACGTTTCAGACACAATCCAAAACCAACATATCATGAAGAAAAACCTTGAAATTCCTTACGTTCCGGAACTCAACAATCTGGAACCCGACCAGGTGGCTGCCGTGCTCGATGAGAAGGGTGTGCGCCAGACAATTGACTGCGTGAACTGGCCTGAGAGTTTCCCCTACAAGCCTCTCGCTTCCTTCACAACCGCAAATTCCGGGAAAGACCTCTTTATTGAATTCACAGTCAGAGGCTATGGTCTCCGGGCAGTCAATAAGGAGAATAATTCCGATGTCTATATGGATTCCTGCGTGGAATTCTTCGTTTCTCCCGAAGGCGACGACCACTACAGGAATTTCGAATTCAGCTGCATCGGAACTGTGCATGCCGCCTGCCGTCTTGACCGTCACAACGGAGAACTGCTATCCGACGAACAGATCGCGAGGATTCGCCGTTATCCCTCTTCCGGAACTGAGACTTTCGACGAGAAGGAGGGGATGCAAACCTGGACCCTCACCGTGGCTATTCCCCTGGATCTTATGGGTGTGAAATATGAGCCGGGCAAGAGTGTGAAACTTCACGGTAATTTCTACAAATGTGGCGATGGCATGAAGAAGATTCATTATCTCAGCTGGTCGCCTATCGGCACTCCTGAGCCGGATTTCCATTGTCCTCCCTATTTCGGCGACATCACTCTCCTCTGAGACTGAGCAAACGACACTAAGGATTGAAAATCCAGGAGTTGAAATATAATCATGAATCGTAAGAACATAAACGTGGTCAGGTGTGCTTTATGCCTGGCCACTCTTTTCGCGGTGGCTATGGCCGATGCACGCAAGGACTTCGTCAATCCGATGATAGGCACCGACGGGATGGGCCACACTTTCCCCGGTGCTTGCGTGCCTTTCGGAGGGGTCCAGCTCAGTCCGGACACCGACACGGTGCCCCACAATGTAGGAGGAGTCTATCAGAAAGACGCCTATAGATATTGTGCGGGCTATCAGTATCCCGACAGCTCGATAGTTGGCTTCAGCCACACTCATTTCAGCGGGACCGGACATTCCGACCTCGGGGATATCCTGATCATGCCGGTGACGGGGAAGATCAGGTTGAATCCGGGCACTGCTTCCGACCCTGATTCAGGCTACCGCTCCCGGTTCTCCCATTCTACGGAGCGGTCGGTGCCCGGCCTCTATGAGGTGACACTCGATGACTACGGCGTCAGGGCGCGGCTTACGGCTACTCCCAGAACCGGCGTCCACTCCTATTCATTCCCAAGGGATTCGGTTGAGAAGCTTATCATCGACCTTGATCATGGAATCTATAACTATGACGGGAAGACCCTCTGGTCGTCGATAAGAGTGGAAAACGACACCCTGATCACCGGGAGCCGGATGACCAACGGCTGGGCGAGAGACAACAGGGTCTATTTCGCAATATCTTTCTCGAAACCGGTGAAGGAATATGGCTACGTGGATAAAGGTCCGCAACTCTACAAGGGGGGCTGGGGAAAATTCAATGTAGCCCATAATTTCCCTGAGATGGCAGGCCGGAAAGTGGTGTCTTATTTTGATTTCGGACCTTCCGATGGCTCTGATCTCGTGGTGAAGGTAGGCCTCTCTGCCACCGGCACCGACGGAGCATTGCGTAATCTCGAAGCCGAGGCCGGAGGAAAAACTTTCGATGAGATCGCACGTCTCGCTTCCGGAGAATGGGAGCGACAGCTCGGTGGTTTCAGCGTAGAAGGGACCGACAGCCAGAAGGAGATGTTCTACACGTCGCTCTATCACACGATGATCAATCCCTCCGTCTATGCCGATATCGACGGCCGATACCGAGGACTTGACGGAAACATCCATCAGGCTGACGGATTCACCAACTATACGGTTTTCTCTCTCTGGGACACGTATAGGGCACTCCATCCTTTCCTATCCCTTTTCCGGCCGGAGCAGGCCGCCGACATGATGGAGAGCATGCTTGCTCATCAGCACCAGAGTGTGCACGGATTGCTGCCGATCTGGAGCCATAATGCCAACGACAACTGGTGTATGAGCGGCTATCATGCAGTTTCGGTTTTGGCAGATGCCGCCGATGGAGGCCTTCTCCGCGATCCGAAGAGGGCTCTCGACGCAATGGTCTCAACCTCCAACGTGGATTATTTCGAGGGGATCGGAGATTACAAGCGACTTGGCTACGTTCCATTCGACCGGAGCCGCGTCGGAGCGTCAACAACCCTCGAATATGCCTATGATGACTGGACAATTTATAAGACAGCTCTTGAGAATGGCGATGAGGCTACTGCCCGTGCCTACCGGGATCGCGCGCTGAACTATCGCAATGTGTTCAACATGACGACCGGATTCTCCCATCCACGATATTCCGACGGAAGATATAAGGAGAATTTTGATCCGATGCAGACTTCCGGAGAGGGATTCATTGAAGGGAATTCATGGAATTTCTCTTTTCATGTGCCCCACGACGTGGCGGGCCTTATCGAAATCATGGGTGGCGACAAGCGCTTCATCAGCCGTCTCGACTC
Organism: uncultured Sangeribacter sp.; assembly: GCA_964425935.1. Lineage (GTDB taxonomy): Bacteria > Bacteroidota > Bacteroidia > Bacteroidales > Muribaculaceae > Lepagella. The sequence goes on along the minus strand of CAYROR010000013.1, from coordinate 52,269 downwards.
CCTCTTCGGGATGCATCTTCCGCCGGAGATGTATGCCGATAATGAAGACGTGACCGATGACTGCCTGATCGGGGGCTACGTCCACGGCAATGAACCCAGCCACCACATCCCTTATCTCTATGCCTGGACTTCTGAGCCTTGGAAAACCCAGTATTGGATCCGGGAAATCATGAACAGAATGTATAAGGATAATATCAGGGGGCTCAGCGGCAACGATGATTGCGGGCAGATGTCGGCATGGTATATTTTCTCGGCTCTGGGATTCTATCCTGTGTGTCCCGGAAGCGGAGAATACGTGCTCGGCGCTCCTTATCTTCCGTATGCAAAGGTGTCGCTCCCTTCAGGAAAGACTCTTGAGGTGAAGGCTGACGGAGTCAGTGACAAGCGGCGCTATGTGAAGGAGGTGAGGCTTAACGGAAAAAAACATCCCCGCCGCTATCTCACACGTGATGAAATTCTCGGCGGGGGAGTTCTTGAATTCGTCATGTCGGCCAAACCTGAGAAAAGGTCGGGTGCTGATATGTCGGGAGTGCCATATTCCCTCAGTAGCCAACGGCCGTCTTGAACTCGTCGGTTGCCTCGATGGGGCGCTTCACGAGTTCCGGGATATTAAACGTTTTCGTGAAATTGTCGTAGAACAGCGGGTCGGGCTGTGGAAGCACAAAAGGCTTCCCGGCGCGGCCCGTTTCTTTGTCGAAATAGGCGATGTAGGGGCGTGCCCAGAGGCCGTCGAGGCGTTTTGAGCTGAAAACGATCCAGTCGCCGTTGCTCGCCCAGGAGTGATAGCTGTCGATATTGTCGCTGTTCACCTCGTCGAGCGGACGCATGGAGCCATCGGTCAGGTCCATTATCCATTGGTCGCTCTCCGGATGCCAGATGGAGAAATTCCCGTAGTCTGAAAGGGTGAAGAGGAGCCATCTTCCGGATGGAGATGCCTTGGGGAAAGACACTGACTTCCCGACAGCGGGGGCGTCGAAAATGGTTTCAGGAGTTCCGAACGTGGTTGTGGCGGGATCGAAAGAGATCCTGCAAAGTTCATACCGGATGCTGTCGGGGCGTGTGTTTTGTGTTATTCCCTTTGCCCTGGTGAAGAACAGAGTCTTTCCGTCGGGGCTCCAGTTTGGAAAGGTTTCCATCCAGTCGTCGCCATTCAGTCCCGGCACCGGTATCGCCTTGTCGGCCTCCACATCATAGATAGTCATGTCGGCCGAGCGGTCATAGACTTCGATCGGTTTTGTGCCTGAGAGATGGAAGAGCTGCTGGATATCGTTGTTGGAATATGCTATCCATTTTCCGGAGGGATGCCAGCCGGGATATGTCGCGCCGTTCTTGAGGGCAGGACATTTCGGATTGACTTTTCTGGTGGACCCATTTGAACGGATCACTGTTCCGCCATTCTTTCCCCTGACGTGAATCATCATGTTGTCGGGAGATCCTGCTGCGAATGAGTGGCAGTTGACGCAATGGCGTTCGATATCCTTGTTTTCTATGACCACGGTCTGGTCGTAGTTCGAGAGATCTCGCTGATAGATGCCGATCTCATACCATATCTCATAACCGGGATAAAGAAGTCGGTATACGAGCATCGAATCAATAGGAGATGAGGCGGGCGCCACACTGCACACCACATCATCGAAGCGTGTCCATTTCCCATCTTTCTCCACGGCAACGCGGATCTTGAGATCTTTTCCGGCAGCTTCTTCGAGAAGCTTATGCCATTTCTTAAGGGAGGGCCTGACAGCAGCCGACGATGAGGCCACCGAGAAATCGGCATTGCCGTTTCCTGAGGTGAACTCCGTGTGGTAGTAGTCTGCCTTCTCGTTGATCATGAATGTCGGGGCGGCTATGTTGACCGGAAATACTGTTCCGGATTCTATTGCAGGATAAAGATCGGGGGTTCTCCCTTCCGGGGTCTCTCCTTTGGGAGTTTTCCCGCATGAGGGGAGAATAATCGCCGTTGCGGTTAAGGCTATGGATAATATATTCTTTAATATCATGAGTGTGGATTTTTAGTGATTAAGTTCTGTGCCGGGGAGTGTATCTGGGTTTTTCAGCGTGGATCGCTTCCTGAGTCCGTAGGGACAAATGCGGCCTATATAATACCAGAATGAATTGCCGAACATCTCTTTCTCATTTAGGGTCTGTTTCTTCCTCACCATATCGCTGTAGCGCCCGTAGGCATCTTTACATTGTTGAGAAATAGACAGCCCGAGCTCATCAAGAGGGGTGGAGTCGGGATATAGGGAATAGATCAGGATGGCCTGTTCCACTATGGGAGGATATTTCTTGCCGGGTTCCAGATTAGCGATGAGTGCATCCTGATCGTTGGCAAGGATCAGGGAGGCAAGGAAATACTGGCGGGCCACGTTGTTGTCGGGATCACATTCCACATTCTGCTGTAAATCTCTTGAGGCGTTGAAATCAATGAATCGCGATGACCCGATTGAATCCGTCTGGAAAGAATATCTCACTTCCGGAGGTTCAATGCCATAGATCTGTTTCTGCAGGGATGCCGCCTCTTTGCGGTAGAAGAGGGAATGTTTCAGTTTGTTGACGAATTTTTGTGCCACCTTAGGTTTCCCGAGGGCGATGTTGTATTTCGCAAGGTTGATAAGATTGGGAGGCGTTTCTCCCCATATAGATAGCGATTCGAATGCCCAGTGAGTGGCATTGTTGATGCTCCCTGTGTATTCATGCACCCAATGCCCCACTTCCGCGAGACGGCTATCTCCATCCCAGGGAAAAACAATTGCATCCACTCCTTGCTTCATCGGGAAATCAAGGAGTTTCTCCAGAAGGATCCCACGGTTGGCGAGAGCGAGGCAGCGGAGATAGATCATCAATTTGTTGTTGGGACGGATGGTGAGATATTGGTCTGTAAGAGTGATCACCTTGTCCCAGTCTCTCTCTTTAGTGGCTTTGTCGGCCATAATCATGGCACGCTCGTGAGGCTCAAACGATTTGACAGCTTTAAGGTAGGCCGAGCCCATATAAATTCCTGCAATCACAATGGGAATGAAGAAAAGAAGCGGTTTCATTTTCTCCTTGTCGCTCACGGCATTCTTGGTCCAGGGAAGTTTAGGCACAACCAAAAGGATAATTCTCAGAAGGAGGAGACCAAGAAATACACATGCGAATAAACCCGGCGTGGTGTCAATCTGGTTAAAAGTGAAATAAAGAACCATGGAGAGTGCCACTCCAATCTGGAGATAATCGCGGAGACCGGTGAGTTTCTTGATTATCGATTCCGTCAGCAGATACACTCCGACCATCATTAGCCCCACAATAGATGCTCCCAGCCAGGGGACATGATAGAACTGGATGATGAAGGCTCCGAGCCATGTCAGGAAGCCCTCCTGATGGATTTCATGGATGGTGTAGTCCCAGGTGTAGAGAAACAGATGGTGCTGCTCCTCATAGAATAGCAGATGTTCGTTAAGCGTCAGCAGAATAGCTGTGAAAAAAACGAAAATTGCCGTTGATGTCAGGATTTTTATTAACCGGAAGTTCATGATGAACGTTGAAATTGAGGTAAAAAAGAAAGACCGGAACCGGTGCTGACCCATGTTGGAGTCGTCCGGTTCCGGTCAGGTTACTCTAAATTAACGTCTTTACCGGAATAAATATTGCGGCTTATTCCTACTTTTAGAAATCGTAGCCATCATTCTGCTTGAGGTTCTTGTTGAGATCAAGCTCGGTCTGAGGAATCGGGAACACGTAATTATGCGGAGCATAGTTGATGATCTGGTTTGTGATCACGTCCCAATTGCCGACGTAGAGATCGCAAACCTTTCCGTCGTCGCCGGGGAGAGCATTTGCGGGATCTTCGCGCAGTGTGTAGCGGTAGGAGGTGCGGGGCTGGTTGAGCACATCTTCTGCGATGTTCCAGCGGCGAACGTCCCACTGACGGTGATCACCTTCGAAACAGAATTCCACGCGCCATTCATTGCGGATTCTCTGGCGGAGATCATCCTGAGTTGCGCAATATGTCGGGGAGTCGGGATCGGAGTTGTTGAGAGCCGGCATGCCGACACGGGCACGAACTTTGTTGACTGCGTCAAAAGCATCTTTAGAAAGTCCGGAGAGCTCGTTGGTGGCTTCAGCGTATGTGAGGAGCACCTCGGTGTAGCGGAGTGCGGCAGATGCGGCATTGTGGTTCCAGCCACCCTGCTGAGGATCGACTGCCGGGTTAAGCCATTTGCGGGCGTGATAGCCAGTGAGGGTTGCGTCGCCGCAAGACTTTGCCTGGCCGAAGAGGGCACGAACGTCTGAAGAATTGAGGGGTTCTGTGTGAACCACGATGCCATAGAGTTCGTCGCCGGGGAAGATTACGTTGACGTTCAGACGCGGGTCACGGTTCTTGTTGGGCTGGAGGGGATCATAGATCTTCGATTTTGAGATCGGAGCGCCCTCGCAGTCCTCGAAGCAGTCAACAAACGCCTGAGTCGGGTTGGTGCCGCCCCACCCTACAGTCGGGAAACACTCGAAACCGATGAACTCAGTGCCGTTGATGCCCCGTGTGTAGGTCATGTTAAGGAGTCCCTCATTCGAATGTGTGAGGTTGAGATCCCAGAACATCTCGGCATAGCTGCCGGTGTAGTCTTTGGCTGTTCCGGCATAATCACCGTCATAGAGGGCGTATTTGCCGGAGTCGATGATCTTCTTAGATTCCTCCTGAGCCACTTTGTAGCCGTTCTCCACATAGTGGGGGCAGGCGGGGTTGGCGAAATAGAGGGCTGCGCGAGCTTTGAAGCCGCGAGCGATCAGCTGGTTGATACGGCCGTCGTTGGTGTATTCCGGAAGAAGACGGATAGCCTCGTCATAGTCTTTCATCACCTGGTCGTAGATAGTTTTCCAGTCAGACTGTACCACCTCGTTCTGTTCGGCGATGGAGAGGGTTTTAAGGATCAAGGGGACACGGCCATATTGCTTCACGAGGTCGAAATAGAGCATGCCACGGAAGAAGTGGGCCTGACCCATGAGGTTGTTCTTGTAGCTATCCTCGATATCCTGGATTTCATCGATGTGCTCGAAGAAGTTGTTGCAATAGCGGATATACTCATACTGAGTGTCCCAGCTATAGTCAGTGGCGAGCCAGAGACCATGTGCACGCTGTCCGACGGCCCATTTGATGCCATGAACGGCATTGTCGGTGTAGACGTCCTCGTCGTTGTCCCAGATTGCGCTGGGCACGATCCCGTAGAGGGTGGAGAGTACCTGCTCGGCATTCTCAGCCGATGTCCAGACTGTGGAATCCGACTTCTGATCCATCGGAATGAGGTCCAGATCAACGCAGGAGGTTGCTCCGAGGAGGAACACAGCCGATGCAAGAATGTTGAAATATTTTGTATTCATTATGTCAGTTGTGTTTAGAATGTGAGCTTAAGACCGAGAGAGAGCTTCTTCACGTTGCTATAGAAAGCGCCGCGTCCCTGAGGAGCCTCCGGGTCGATGTCTTTATCGTAGAGTTTCGAGAAGGTGAGAAGGTTCTCGCCTGTGATGAACACACGCACCTTGCTGACTCCAATTTTCTCGGTGAGCCTGAGAGGCACGGTATAGCCGATGGTGAGGTTCTTCAGACGAACATAGCTTGCATCCTCACACCAGAAGGAGTTGTTGTTGTTCACGTCGGGCGAACTTGTGGAGTTGGGATAGAGACGCGGATATGTGCCGTTGGGATTCTGGGGAGTCCAGCGATCGATCTGCCATTCGAGAGCACCCGCACCATTATAGAAGGCCTGCGATGCCTCTGCCTCCATATATCTCTCATAGTCAAATGCACCCTGCCAGAGCATGGAGAGGTCGAAGCCCTTCCATCCGGCGTCGATATTGATGCCGCCCATCCATGAGGGATTCATCTTTCCGATTACGGTGCGGTCTTCCGGAGTGATCTTTCCGTCGCCGTTGATATCCTTGTAGCGGAGGTTGCCGGGAAGTTCCTTGCCTGTGCGGAGCGGACCTGCCTTCACCTCAGCTTCATCCTTGAAGATGCCGTCGCAGAGATAGCCGTAGTAGGATCCGATCGGCTGGCCTGTGAGGAACCATGTCTTCTTGTTGTCGGGGTTTTCCCCATCCTGGCCCTCGAGATTGGTGATCTCATTGTGGTTGTAGCCCACGTTGAGCGTCACGCCGTAGGTCCAGTCTCCCTTTGTGTCGCGGTAGGAAGCCGTGATGTCGACACCCTTGTTGACAACTTCACCGGCGTTCTGCGGAGGAGCTACGATACCGAGAGCCCCGAGCACGGGTAGGGTGAGGAGCATGTCGGAGGTCTTCCTGTGGTAGACGGAACCTTCGAAGAGGATACGGTTGTCAAGGAATCCGGCCTCAAGACCAAGTTCCATGTTGGTCACGGTTGCCCATTTCAGGTTGGTGTTCACTGATGTGGGATAGAGCGACATGAACTTTGTGCCGTTGATGACGGGAGCAGTGTAGGCGTAGGTGGCCACGCCGGGATAGTAGTCGGAGATCTCCTCGTTACCGGTGCGTCCCCATCCGAGACGGATCTTGGCATTGCTCAACCAGGTTGAGGTGCCCTCCATGAAAGATTCCTGTGAAAGACGCCATGCTGCGGAAACTGCGGGGAAGTAGCCCCAGCGATTCTCCTTCGGGAAACGTGATGAGGCGTCGGCGCGGAAATTGGCCTCAAAGAGATAGCGGCTGTCGAAGTCGTATGTGAGGCGGCCGAACCATGACTGACGGTTCAGACCCACTGCATAGTCGCCGTTCTTCCATGCGCTGGTGTCAAGAGTGTTGAGCACGTCGGTCAGTGCGTTGTCGCCACCGCCCTCGCGGGAAGCCGTGGTTTCGTGGTAGGTGTATTTCTGACCCTCATAACCGGCGAGGATTCCGAAGGAATGCGCGCCGATGGTTTTGTTGTAGTTGGCGGTCAACTGATAAGTATACCAGTCCGAGTTGTAGTAGTTGTGGGAACCGGCACGTGTGCCGTTGTCACCATTGTTGTAGGTGCCGTCGTAATAGAGGGTCTTTTTGTATGAATAGTAGTCACGGTAGTCATGGCGCCATGAGAAGAGCGGTTTGATCACGAGTCCATCGATCGGAGTGATGGTGAGGTAAAGATTCGTGAAGAGCTGGTCGTCAGTAGTGCGCTGATGGCCGGTGCGGTAGTCGCTTTCCGCGATCGGGTTCTGCCATCCGTTGGGGGCAAGGTAATTGCCATCTGAGTCAAATGCCTGTTGGGTGGCGTTGGCTCGATAGGCATGCATAAGGATGGAAGAGAAACCGGTGTAGCCGTCTTTCTTGATCCCACGATAGAAGGAAGCCTGCATTCCGAACGCAACCCATGGTTTGATCTTGGAGTCGAGGTTCATGCGGCCGTTGTAGCGGTTGTAATTGATCTGGTCGAGAATACCTCCCTGATATACGTAGCCGAGGGATGCCATGTAGGTTGTGTTTGCAGAACCACCCGACACCTGGACAGTGTGCTGGGTCTCGGTAGCGGAACCCTTGAAAGTGTTGTCATACCAGTTGAAGCCTTCCGGATCAAGTTCGCCTGAGGCATATTGGGCGAGTCGGTTATCATAGACAGCTACTCCTGCGTTGGGATCGACGTTGAGCATTGCCTCGCGCATGAGAGTGTCATACCAGAATGCGTTTACCGCGTGGAGGTGTGCGGTGGGCTTGACCCAGCTCACAGATCCGGACTACTGCACGGTTGCGGCTGTGTTGAGCTTGCCTTTCTTGGTCGTGATGAGAATGACGCCGTTGGCAGCCTGCACACCGTAGATGGCGGCTGAAGCGGCATCCTTTAGCACGGACACTGACTCGATGTCCTGAGGGTCGATGTTATTCATTGAACCGGGAACTCCGTCAACAATCACGAGAGGACTCGCGGAGTTGATGGTGTTGTTACCGCGCACGGTGATGGCACCGGTCTGACTACCGGGGGCACCTGACGACTGAACAACCACAACGCCCGGCATCTGGCCGGCGAGTGCGGTCGACACTGAAGACACTGCACGGTCTTCGATGGCGGAAGCATTAACTGTTGAAACAGCACCGGTCACGTTGGCTTTTTTCTGAACACCGTAGCCCACGACTACGAGCTCATCAAGAGCGCTTGTCTCTTCGGTGAGAGTGAAGTAAAGCTCTTCGGAGCCATTCCACACTTTGGAAACATTGTTGTAGCCTACGGCTGAAACGTCAACGGTGGCTCCTTTTTTCACTCCTGTGAGCGTGAAAGCACCGTCGATGTCGGCGATAGCGCCGATGGTGGATCCTGCAACCTTCACGGATGCGCCTACCACTGGTTCACCATTCTGGTCGAAAACTTTTCCGACGCAGATGCCAGACTGCTGTGTAGCCTTCTGGGTGCTCTGTGCATAAGCCGTTATGCCTCCTCCTGAGAGAAGGAGACACGCTGCAAACACACCTGTAAGAATACGTTTTGGCATGTTAGATGGTATTGGTTAGTAATTTAGATATGTTTAGATATTTTTGGAATCGTAAGGTTTTTCCAACATTTTTAACGATGATAAAACTCGATAATTATATTACTCCCTCTCTTATTAACTTTTGTTAACATTTAAAATTCACGGAGTGTCTGCTCTGGTAGTTGTTGTTATTGATTTAAAAGTTGCTTGATTGCTTCCGATGATTTGTTGATTCCTAAAGATTTATTTCCATGATCGAAAATTGCATCAAGCTGATAGAGGGGTACTATCGTTTCAGGTCTGAAACCGGATGATCCAACATACTCTGCAACTGACTTTATAAGCCTGAGCGATGCGGGGCGCGATTCTATATTATTCTTCGGATCAATGCACAAGACAAACAGTCGGCCTCCTTCAGGGGTTGCGGCCTCGAAGGCAATCCCGAGTTTGCGGTTAACCTCGTAGGTGTCGACGCTCTGAATCACGGGCGTAATGCCATTTATGTCGGTCAGATCGATAGCTCTGGAGTTATTGAGGATATCGGTCCACTGCCAATCGGCATAAATGTCTGTTGGGAAAGATTTGAAGGCGCCGTTGGTGTTATGGATCAATGTGCCGACGATCATCGGATCCCAATTAAACATGATGGGGTTCCAGAAATGGCTTGCGAAGTGAGTCTTCCTCCCCTCTATGCTGTCCGGAATAAGGAGCACAGACTCTCCTTTCGCGAGGAGCCTTCTCGCTTCCTCCCAGGATGTGATGAAGCTGATGCCTGTGGATGCCGTCTCATCGTCAGGATAGACCCATATTTTCCATTCGTTATGATATCCGTTGAGATCCACGTTGAAGGAGTAGGAGGCAGGAGAGGGCAAATCCTGAAGCGACACCTCGACTTGTCCGAGCGAATCGACACTTGACCGGGAGGCTCCGTTGTGACGTAAATGTCCGCTCTTCATAATAGTCCCTTTATGGTCGGTCACGCTCCAGTTGAGCTTCCCTTTCCTGATGTCGTTTTCTCCATAATTATATACCTCCAGTTTCACCGGAAATTGTTCGCTGTTGGTGTAGATTCGTTTCGGGAAACGTGCCAGTGGAACAACAGGGCCGTTTGATTCCCGGTATTTTTCAGGGGTAACGAGTCCTTTTGATTCCCAGAACGCATCCAGGACACCCACAAATGCGCTCCCTTGACCAGGGAAGTCCTGCAGGCCGAGAAGCTGATATCCTCCGGAAGTCGGGGTGCGCAGCAATGCCTCGTTTACATCCTTATATTGAAGCACCGTGTGTGATCCGGTTGCCTTGAAAAAATCATCGGCTTGATGTGCCATCCCGTTTTTTGCGAGTCTTTCCTTGAAAAGATTCATGTTGCGCGGCTCAAGGATACCGGTGTATTTGCTCATTTCTTTAAAGTTTGGATACATGCAACGCTGTCCTGTTTCGTGGGCGATGACGGGCACATCAATGGCTGATTCGCGGGTGAGATCCCAGTCGGTGGACGGACGGCCCTCATAAACCGTGATCCAGCCGTTGGGAGACACGTGAGAGGTGTAAAACTGGTCAGCGGAAACGTGAGCCCTGGCGGTGGATGCCGAGAAGAGATGGCGAGGGTCGTGCTTCCTGCCTTTTATAATCAGGTCTTCGAGCACACTGAAATCTCCTTCGTTCTCGTTGCCGTTGCAATAAAGCACAAACGAAGGATGATTGCCATATTCATCAAGAATCGCATACATTTCATCTTCAAAGAATTGCCGTCTGGCCGGATATTGCCCTACATCCTTGATCCACATCGGGAGCTCCACCTGAAGATATAGCCCGAGCTTATCGGCAACCTCGAAAGCTGCTTCCGGAGGACACCAGGAATGGAATCTAATATGGTTGAAACCATATTCCTTGATGGTCGACATCACTTTTTCCCATTCTTCGGGTTCGGTGGGGGGATATCCCGTCAAGGGGAAAACGCAGCAGTCGAGCACTCCTCTAAGATGACGGTCGACTCCGTTGATGGATAGATGATGTTTCCCTTGCTCAACTTTTCTCATGCCGAAATTCCGATTGATAGACTCGGATTCGCCATTTTGACCTTTAATAGTAGCTGTGAGTGAATAAAGGTCAGGATTGAATTCGTCCCAAAGTTTCACATTCTTCCCCAGGGGAATTTCAATTTTTATGCCTGCGGAATCGGCGGGAAGATTAAACCTGCAGTCTCTGACGGCTACTGTCTGTCCATCCGGGTCAGCCACTTTGATTTCAAGGTCGCCCTCTCCTTCTCCTACGAGTCCTAAATACAAACGGACGCTTGATGAATCGACATCCGGATAAATCTGCATATCGGTGATGGTGGTCGAGGGGTGCGACGTCAGAAGCATTTTGCCGATCATACCGTTCCAGTTGGTCTGGGTGTATTCAGTTGTGCCGTGGGCCCATTGGTCCATAGGATATTTCAGGCGGTTGTCGATGCTTATGGTCAGTGTGTGAAGTCCGGGAGTCAGGTTCTCCAAGACGAAGCGATTTGGAGTTGACAGCCGTTCATCGGTTCCAATCTCTTCACCATCCACATATACAGTGGTTTCCCAATGACATCTTTCCAGTTCGAGCACGATTCTTCTCGATGCCCATTCGGCGGGAATCTCAATTTCCCGTTGATACCATGCCGGCCCGTTATATTCATATTTCCGACTCAGACGGTCGACGTATTGGGCGGTATTCTTTATCCCTTTTCCACCTTCATCGGTGGTTCCGGGGAGTTGGATGGTTTCGGTTAGTTTCGACAGATACATTTCAGAGCCCGGGGTCTTGCCAAATCCCATTGGGTCGAGCTGAAAGCGCCACAATCCCGACAGATCGATAGTGTCGGTTGGAACTGATGCAAGGCAACTGACGGTGGCCAGAGTTATGGCCACGGTGAGTCCAAATTTTCTCATAATAGTCGCTTTTGTTATTTACGATGCAAAATTACATACGTGAACTTCACTCGCAAATAGAATTTTACGCAAAAAAGATGGATTTTCTTACGATTATTGCTATCTTTACAACCTAATTCCTTAATAATTCATTTATGTTGCGAATCAAAGATGGCTTTGCCGGTCAAAGGGCTGTCATTATCCCTCCGGCCGTTGTGAGCGAGCTGGAGAATCATCCCCTCTCGGCTGCGCTTCACGTCACCGATATTGGCTTTTACCCTAATGCCTCTCATCATTACCGAAGGCGAGACACCCCGATTTCGCAATATGTATTTATCTATGCCGTCAAAGGAAGGGGATGGTATGAACTGGATGGAAAGCATTATGAAGTGGTTCCCGGCTCCTATTTTATTCTGCTCCCAGGGGAGCCTCACGTCTATGGAGCAGATGATTCTGATCCATGGACAATCTACTGGATTCATTTCAAAGGCACGTTAGCTTCCGGATATGTCAATCCTGGCCCCGGCCCCTTCGCGCTGCGTTTATCGCCTGATCAATCTTCCGGAAATCTCATTCCAATTTTCGATGAGATCATGAGTGTGCTTGATGCCGGTTATGGGCGCGAGAACTTGCTATATTCCACGTCGCTGCTTCATCACTTTCTTGGCTCACTGAGCTACAGACGCCTTTCTCGTGATTGTGGAGGAGCGGGATTGGACCCGAATCGCGATGTCGTGGCTCTTGCCGTGAAATTCATGAGCGATAATATTGATAAGCGCTTGAGCCTTTCTGATATTAGTGATCATCTCGGATATTCCCCCTCTCATCTGTCGGCACTCTTTTCCCGTGTCATGGGCGCGTCTCCTGTGGCGTTCTTCCATCAGCTGAAAATTAAGAGGGCATGCTCATTGTTGGATTTCACTACGTTGCGGGTCAATCAGATATGCCACATGATCGGGATTGACGATCCTTACTATTTCTCTCGCATGTTTACGCGCGTGATGGGCCGTTCGCCCCGCTCATATCGAGCCATCAAGAAAGGATAACAGAAATACCCAATTCCCTTCAATCAACAAACTGATTATTCCGTGTCAATATCACTGAATACAATGTTAGTTGGTCTCATTAAAAGAGACGTCAATAATAGATTGCCCTATAGCGTGCTGAATGTTGACAAGCGTTTTAAGTTCAAAATTAATTTTGCCGGAAAGTAACTTGCTGACCTGTGGAGGTGTCACTCCAAGACGATCAGCAAATTCGACCTGCGTCATCCCTTGTTGACGTAGAAGTTTACGAATTTTCAATGCGATAGTTGCCGAGAGTTGAAGCCAATCGGCATTTTCGATGCGGTATTGCACCGAGGCCCTTTCCTCCTGTGTCATTGGACGGGCAACTGCTTTTAGTTTTTCAACATTGAATTTCATAATTTAATCTTTTAAGTCTTCCGTATCTATAATGCCATTTGCTTTAAAGAAACGAAGCACGTTATCAATTTTAGAAAACAGCTCTTTTCTGAGTTGCGGGGTATCTTGTATCTTCTTGGTAAGTTTAATGCCACCGTGAATCACAACATAGCAATTTGCACTGACACGGATAGCATAAAGGCGGAGCATAGTCGGCGAGGCGGTGCCATAAGATTTGTGAGGCACATGTTCACGAATGAATTTATATTGACCTCCTAGCTCTTGAAAAAACTCATCAAAATCGGGTTTTTCACTATTTGTGGTGTTAGCCGCTATTCTTTTGATGTGTTTTTCAAAAGCAAAAGACTCATCCACAATTGACTTCGCCAAATCTTCTGAATCCGTGGAATAACCAGCGTTGTGCCAAAACTTCGTTTCAAGAAGATTCTTGTTCTTGTCGAAGAAATCAACGAGATAATCCAAGTCACGCCACAACGAAAATGCAGCTTCATATTCGTTATGGTCTTTATCGTCGAATTTCACGGCGAAAAGATAATCAGGGTAAATGCTGACTATTTCCAAAATATTGTCGTTTGAGTTAATCTGGCGCAAAGCTAGTGCTTTTATTTGAGATAAACAAGAAATAACCGGGGAAAGTTGTGTTATAAGTTAATATTTTATTATAATTGTATGATATTTAGGGGAATGGTTACGAAGTGGATCGCAACCGACATAGAGGCTATCTAAAGCGCGTGATGGGCCGTTCGCCCCGCTCATATCGAGCCATCAAGAAAGGATAACAGAAATACCCATTACCATTCAGTCAAGAAAGGTAGTGGGTATTTCTTTAGCTATAATAAGCCAATAGGATACATGTAGCAGAAACTTCTTCCATCACTTGAATATTCAAATTGATTGAAGACATTTTGGAAATGAGAAGCTGCGTGATAATTAGTATCCGGGATTCTGAGTCATGTTGGGGTTTATTTCAATTTCGGAAGTAGGGATAGGCCAAAGATATTGACGGTTATTCCAGTTTCTTTCGCTTGCTACAAATATCTTCCGAGACAATTCCATTTTAGTGAAATCAGGGATTCCATCCTCAGTGATCTCAGGTGTCTCCGGCCAGAACCAGTTGCCATCATCATAGTATTTCTTCAGATCGTTCAAAGCCATTGGAAGCGCGTAGTTCTTATTAAGACATTTGTCTGCAATGCGCCATCTTATAATATCGGCGTATCGGAGATGTTCTGTTGTAAATTCCATTCGGCGTTCAGTGCGCAATTCCCTTCGAAGATTTTTTTGATCAGTGTGGCTAAATGCCGGATATTTGTCCGTTTCATTTATTTTAACACCATAAGCACGGGCTCTGACCTCATTCATGGCATCGAGCACACTTTGATCAATATCGTTCAGTTCAATTTTAGCCTCTGCATAAATCAGAAGCACATCGGCATATCGAAACAAAACAATATCGGGATCTGCCTTATAGCCATTCTGAGTCCATTTTTCATCAACTCCTTTCTTCCATACCAATCCATTAAATGAGGCGTATAGGTCAAAATGGAGGCTAAAATCGCTGTAAATATCGTGCAAATCAGTATGTTATCACACTTCAAAAGTTTTGAACGTATATGTTAGACTTAATAAGTGTATATAACTCGCTGATATTTAGCATTATGCAATTTGGTAGATGCCAAGAAAAACCCATGAATAGCCTCCCATTTGACCTATAAGCCTTAAATGATGCATAGGCGGCATTTGCCTTTGAATCATTATTTTTGATCATCTTGCCGGTATTATAATTCATGACCTGTGTGGCATAGGGAGAAGGATCGTAAACTACACCGAGGAATGTCTCACCGAGCGGAATGATCGACATGCAACATCTGGGATCTCTGTTCTTGAACGGATCATGGCAGTCAAACAAAGGAGATTCATCGATTGGAAGGCCATCGGTGCATGTATATGCTGCCAGAATATCCCAGGATGGGCAACTTGCCGCATAGCCTCCACGGTTTCTCGTCAAATAGTTCTGTACATGATATGATCCCAGATAAATGTTATTTTCTATTGAACGTGGAATCTTGAAGATGAATTCGGGAGAAACCCTTGTGTCGGTTTTGAATAAATCCGCATAATCCTTATGCAACCCATATACACCAAGATCCATGCATGCCTTGGCTGCTTTGGCTGCCATTTCGAAATCCTCCATGTAGAGAGCTATTCTTGACTTGAAGGCATAGGCCGCTCCTTTAGTGGCGCGTTGGGCGCCTGTGCATTTTATTGGTAGAACAGCAATCGCTTCGTCGAAATCTGCGTAAATCTGTCTTAGGACATCCTCTTTTGAGTCCCTCCCTTTTTTGAAACCCTCTTCAATGCTAAGATTATCCAGAAGCAGAGGTACATCTCCAAATTTGAAAAGGAGCTTCGAATAAGCGATAGCGCGCATGAACCGAGCTTCCCCGATAAGACGGGCGATTGTGGTTTCAGATGCTCCGTTTGCAATGGCTCTATCCGCTTTTGCAATGACAGAATTGGCTCTGGCAATCATTCGATACTGGAAGTTCCATAAATTGGTAACGATGCCGGATTGACCGGTAATCGTTCCGAGTTCCAAAGCTCCCGGTGCCTGACGATAAGTATAGTCGTCGGTCCAGTCAGTATTGCTGTCGCCATCCTGATCCCAAAAGTCAGTGCGATAAAATGTGTTGACAGCCATCTCAACTTCCGTTTCAGTAGAATACCAGTTTTCAGTGGATCCTTCTGATAGAGGATTGAGATCAAGGTCATGACATGATGAGAGGCAAAATGCCGTCACACCCATTAAAATCAGATATATACGTTTCATGTGCATATTATTTTAGAATTTCACGTTTACACCAAATACGAAAGATTTGGTGATTGGATATCCGCCTGCTCCCAACTCGGGATCCCACCCGTCAGGGGAGTTGCTGAATGTGAGAAAGTCTGTACCGGTCACGTAGAATCTCAGCTGATCCACAAAGAATTTACGCGATAGGCTTGACGGGATAGTATATCCTATTGTAAGGTTCTTGAGTCGTAGATAACGGGCTTTATATAGCCAATAATCAGTCGTCGTGTAGTTGTTGTTTCGATTGTTTCTTGTCAGGCGGGGGAATTCTGCCGCGAGGTTTTGTTCCTCAGAATTCTTTGCGCTCCAGTATTTACCATCTATCAAAGAGGGGAAATTAAGCCAGTCTTCGGCGAATCCTTCGGTTTGAGAACTGGAGAGCATGCGGTTCTGACGTCCAACTCCCTGGAAGGAGACGTTCAGGTCAAAGCCTTTCCATTGTAGACTGCCTCCGAATCCAAATGTATAGCGCGGAAGCGATCCTCCGAGTAACACCCTGTCGTATTCAGCAGATATTTTGCCGTCGGGAACTCCGTCAGGACCGGAAATATCCACATATTTTATGTCTCCAATACGCGTGTTATTGTTTAGTTTTGCTGAATTGTCTACTTCCTCTTGTGTCTGGAACAGACCATCACTCAGATAACCATACCATTCGTTAAACTCACTGCCTTCCATTTTCACCTGAGATCCGAGGAACTGGGTGCCGTTAAGATTACCCATCTTTGACACAAAGTCGGAAAAATTGGCATAGACAGAATAGTTCACCTCTCCGACGCGGTCGTTCCAACCTAACTCTATGTCATAGCCTGTGGTGTGCATCTTGCCGGCGTTCACATCTGGGTTCGAATAACCTATGAACCGCGGAATGTCCATTCCTAAAAGCATATCACGGGTGGTTTTCTTATAGAATTCACCACCTATTCGTAAGCGTGAACTGAGGAAGTTGGCATCAAGTCCAATATTCCAGGATTCTGTTGTTTCCCATGATATATTGGAGACGGCATATTTCTCTTGACCTGCTGTGGTAGTCGATAAGAGCTGACCTGCGGAGTCATAAAATAAAGTATTATGGAAAGCGATGGAAGCCTGATAGGGATAATAGCTGCCTATGCGTTCGTTCCCAAGACGACCCCATGAAGCACGCAATTTAAGGAATGACCACCAATCCAACCCGAAGTTCTCGAAAAACTTTTCAGATGATGCAACCCATCCTGCAGACACTGACGGGAAATTTGCCCAACGGCAATTCTTTGCAAAACGACTTGAGCCGTCACGACGGAAGTTTGCCTGTAGAAGATAACGACGATCAAAATTATAAGTGACACGGCCGAAGTATGAATTATAGGCATATTCCGTCTTACTTCCTCCATTATCACGGAAATTTTCAGATCCGAGATTAAGATAAGGAAAATTATCCAATTCAAACTGATCTCGAGACGCACTGATGTTTTCCCAGTCGATGTGATAGTCCTCGTAACCAGCCATGATGGTGAAATCATGTTTTCCTATACGTTTGATATAGTTGGCAATAAATTGAGAAGTGATTTCATAATTTGCATTTCTGGATTCGCTTAGATGGGTTGTCTTGAATCCTGACATATATCCTTTAATCTCATTTGGAGCAGAATAGTAAGCATAAGGAACTTTTATTACAAACGTTTTGCCTAATACGTTAATCCATTGAGGAGAGACATTTACGGATAGTTTCAGTCCATCAATAGGAGTTAGGTCTATTCCAAGTTTCCCTTGAACACGCTGGGTGATTGATAAGGAGTTCCCTCCATCATGAAGTTGTGCCACTACATTTTCGCCATCTTTTACGTCTCCCCATAACCCGTCTTTATATTTAACTCCGTAGATAGGGGGGAGAGACATGTTGCGCGTGGAGAATGGATTTGCGTTTGGCGTTGTTCGGTTGCTCCTTGAGAAATACATGTCAATATGAGCTCCTATGAATTTGTTAATGGAAAAGTCGGTATTACTTCTGGCCATGAATCTTTTAAATTCACGTTGAATATATAGAGCGTCATTTTTATCAAATCGCAGGGATGTATTATTTCTGACTTTATCGTTACCTCCGGTGATCCCGATTGTATGGGTATAGCGTGGAGCCGTCTCTCTGGTAGAGGCCTTGATCCAGTCAGTAATAGGGTAACGATCTGGATCAGATGCATTGTTTAATACCCAGGCACTAATTTGCGCATCGTCATAAATCTGGTTCCACCCTCCTTTGGGATTATCATTATAACGCAGCTCGTTTGCCATCTCCATAAACCTTTTTGCCCCAACATACTTTGGCATGGTTGTTGCCTTTTCCCAACCATATTCAAAATTGTAGCTGAGGTTGAGTTTGCCATCGGTGGCACGCTTGGTGGTCACAATTATTACACCAGCAGCAGCTCGAGCACCATAGATGGCGGCGGAAGCCGCATCTTTAAGCACTGAAATAGACTCAACGTCATCGGGATTAACAGTGTTAAGTTCACCTGGCACACCGTCGATAATGACAAGAGGACTTGAATCGCTTATGGTTGTAATACCTCTGACTCGGATGCTCTGACCTGTTCCTCCCGGTTCTCCGCTGCTCCGAGTCACTGTGACTCCGGATAATGCTCCTTGAAGAGCAGTTGCAAGTTGTGTGGATCTTTTTGCTTGAATATCTGAACCATTAACAGATCCGACTGCGCCTGTAAGGTCACTTTTACGTTGCACACCATAACCAACCACTACCAATTCGTTAAGTTGTGTGTTATCGGGTTCCAATGTAATATTCAGAGGTTCGGATCCATTGACAGCTACAGTTTTTGTCTTATATCCGATATAAGAAACAATAAGATCGGAACCCTCTGTGGCAGAAACCGAAAACCGACCATCAAGATTAGTGACTGTGGCAGTATCACCTCCTTTAACACGCACGGTAACCCCTATGGCCGGCTCTCCGGTTTCGTCGCTAACTAAACCTGTAACTAATAATTTCTTTATAGATGTAGTAGGCTTTGCATCGGTGGATGCAATTGCAATAGTATTATTGGATAGAATTTCAAACTTTAGATTCCGGTTTTTGAATGCCTGAGTCAGTACTTTTGCTACCGGTTGTTTTTCAACCCGGATGCTAACAGGAGGCTGAGAAGAGATCACTTCTTCAAGATATGAGAAATGATAGGATGATTGACCCTCAATGGATTTGAATAAATCTTTTAGAGTCGCGTTTTTCAGATTCACTGTGATCTTTTGATCTTTGGCCCGAGACTGTTGGTTGGCATATACTGCCCCCGGACACAAAAGCATGATCATCAATGCAACCCAGATGGAAAGATGTGATTTCATGATGTTTTATTGGATTTTAATTAATAACAATGTGATAGATTAGTATTGTCTCCAACGACTAAAGATCGTGAAAATTTTTTCGTTAGCTTAAACAGAGACAGTAATAAAGTAATTGGAACTCCGTCAGTTATAGTTTAGGGTTGTTGTCAAGACGGCATCAGAATCGCTTGCGAATCTGATCCATCGGGCTTGAAAATCAGCAGGGAACCTGTGGTGGAAATTCTTGCTTTGTTTCACGTCGGCAACCATATAGTCCATCCATTCGCCACTTCCTGTGGGATCTACTTGGATGGTGATTCTGGTGTCATTGTCCGAGGAGATGTCTAATGATCGATCCTCATAAAACCCGATAAGGAATGGATCGGATACTTCTCCTTTTTTTACCTGTGATTTATGCCAGGGACCGCCATGCCCTTTCGGTTTCCCGAATTCCCATAAATCATCAATGGCTCCGCACCAAACGGCACATTTCCCATCGTCTGACCTTACGATATGAGTGTTGTCAGTTAAATCCGGATTGGTTCCGGTCATTACGAGCATTCCACGGAATGAGGCAAAATCATTGATTGCAAGATTGTGCGTTGATATGGGACGGATTTTTGCGAAACCATCCGCGTTCTCGGCAGGAAGCTCATAAAATGTGCCCATACAAGAGAAAAGGTCTCGCTCGGTCGCAACTTCTCTGCACACTCTCAGCATCCCCTGATTTGTCGGAGAAGAATAGTTGTCGTCTCCAAGAGGGAGTCTCCAACGCCGTCCGGAATCATCTATGATAAGGACTGAGTTTTCTTGTATTTCGACAGGATGTTGAGCAATACCGAAATTCTTTCTGATATAAAATGATGTAGGGGTGTCCTGTCTCTTTACAAGATTCATGTCTGAATCCAGTTCATAATAACCGGTCTCGACTACTTTCCCATTCTTGTTGGAATTTGCAAGTATTCCGAGTTTGCGACGATTATCGGGGAGGGAGTAGAGTAATCCTCCTTGTGTAGTCTTCATTCCTGCGGTTGCTAATCCTTTTGTTAGGTCTGCGTTAATGGAGGGATAATAATTATCTCCAGTGTAGGAGAAGGTCACGGTCGCCATTGTCGGTTTGTTCACCTCCACTCTTATCCATTCCCCTTTTACCGATTTGGGAAACGGAACTGAGACAGATCCGTTGGGACGAACCTCTACTGTCTTTATTTTTGACCATTTATTATGGCCATTTTTGTCGACTGAGAAAGTGAATTTCACAGGTTTGTCATCATAATTGCGTATCCATGCGATGCGCTTGTCCCATCCTGCAAAAAGCATCGGTTCAGAGGGATTGCCAGCTTTGACGTTCTCTTTCAGCCAAACTGAACCCTCTGCTGTTGTGGCTCCCAGCTCATCGGGTTTGGTCAAAGATGTAAACCACAGATTGCTATTGGACTGTCCTGGTCCGGCGATCCCTCCTTTGACTTTACGCGAGTTGAGAAACTCCTTTTGTGCGGTATCGTCGCAACCGAATACTATCCCACCATCATATCCGCAAAAATCACCAATCACTTTCAGGTAGGCGCCACGTGGACGTATGCCTGCTGTGTTTCCGGAGGCGAATTTCTCAGGGAAATGCCAGAACATTCCATGCATTGTCATCAAAAATTCCGGATTTTCATTGCTCCCGATATTCCGGATTCTGGGCCATTCAGTGTTCCATCCGTGAGCACCATCGTATGAATGACTTGCTTTTGGCAATCGAAAGAAGGTCCATCCCTCACGATTGTCACGACACCCTAATATGATTGACTTGTTGTCCCAACCAGTAGCCCAGATTGGATCGTTTTTATCATCGTAATTACCATATATTCCGCCCGGACCGGATACTTCAGTAAACTGATTCCTGCGAATTATGGTCCAATCTTTTCCGTTCCATTCAGCCAAAACCCCCGCTTCAATATCCGGATTTGTTAAGGCCTCAGATGATCCTTCTCCATTGTTGCTGTAAACCAATACTCCTTGTCCGGAATATAGGCCTTTACCATGAACGCCTGGGAGAAGATCATTTCCTGGACCATATCCTTTATTGCCCTTTTGGGAAATGAAGTTCCCGTCAGGATAAATTTCTTCTACTTTTAAATCTTTAAGATCGACGGAATAGAATCCTTCCTCCATAGTCGCGTAATACACTTTGGAAGATGGCTCGGTCAGATGGCGTGCACATCCCGTGAGCCGACCTGGCATTTTATCCCAACCGATTACGCGCACATTGCCCTTATTGTCAATGACGTATGGGCCAATTACAAGTTGATTTGTTTCACGATGGATCAATCGATTTGCAGGTGTGCCGCCGATACTCTCTTTATGGACAATCTGAGTCTTGTCTGGAGTGATTTCGTATAATTTGTCGCTCGATCCCTTTGGGAGATGTGGACCATAGGTAATGACCCAAAGTCGGCCTGCCCATGGCACCACAGCACCAGTGCCACATTCTCCTTCATTATTATAGTAAGCTAGGGATGGATAAATGCCCGAGAAACATTTTACTTCTGCCTGTGCTTGTAAAGAGGGAAGTGGTAGGAGAGCAGAACTCGCAATAAAAAGATATTTCGCAAATAGGTGCATATATAATGATAATTATTAGATGGAATAATTTCATTATATGATACACCCGGTCTGCAGAATTGTCCCGAGTGAAAGAGTGATAATTTCTAAAAGAAATAATGCAATAGTGGTAATTATTTTATTATAAGCGTTTTATCTTTTGATGATATTTTGCATTTAAATGCATATTCAATAATAGAGATTGCTTCGTCAAGGTTGTTTGACGGAAGATATCCGGTAAATGGTTTATTGATTATCCCTTTATTTTCCAATAAATATTCCAGGCTGTAGACATCGGCTATTTTTGACATTATCGAATCTATGGAACAACTATAAAAAATAAGGTCGCCCCGCATAATGGCATTAGCATCGTTACGGTTGTCGGCCTTCCGGATAAAAAAATCCCCTCCCGGATAGCAGAGTAATGCTAAATCCCCCGGTACTAATGACACTGACATACCCGAAATCCTTGATATTAACTTTACTTTCCCGGATTCCAGGAATAGACCGGCAGACTCTTCATTCATTCTTGCAGAAAACATGAATGAGGTCCCTTTTACGATAACCTTTAGGTCTTTTGAATCAACGTTGAAAGGGATCCCGCCTTTATTTACAATATTGAAAAATGCTGTCCCGGAAAAATTAACTGTCCGTCCGTTATTGTTGAAATCTTTCATTGAATACTCCAATTCCGACATGGGTTCGAGTGCTGCAGTTGAACCATCAGGCATCAAAACTGTCAAGCGTTCATCTTCAGAAGTAGAAATTTTAATTTCAGAAGCGAGAAGTTGAGAATAATCATCCAATTGAGCTGATTTTATGTAGAAGAAAATAGTACATCCTAACAACAAAGGAAGTATTATAATTGCAGCATAGGATAGGACTCGATATTTTAGTGGACGCTTTCTGGATTGTCCAATTCTGACATGGATGTTGGCATACATGTTTTCCAAAGTAGCCTCAGAAGGGTACACGGAAGACATTTCAGAAGAATCAATCAAGTTGTTAAGTGATTCGTCTGAAAGTGAAGAGACCCTTTCCTTGAATTCAGCCAGCTCTTTAGGGTTGAGCTTGCTGTTTATCATTTTATTGTAAAGTTCTTGATCTGTCATTTTGGGTTAATCTATTAGGATCTATTAAATGAATACGATTGGGGAGGCCAACGGAAAGAATAAAAGGAATTCAGATAGAATAACTCTTAACTGTTTCCTCCCGATTGAGAGTAAGTTTCGGATAGTTTTTTCATTGAGCGATAGTTTTTTTGCAATCGTGCGGTTATCCATATCTTGCAATATCGCTAATTCTATAACTTTGCGTTGATTACCGGAAAATCGGGACATGGCTTTTTTAACAGCTTCCTTAAAATCGATAAAGGATATGAAATTTTCCCCATTCGATGGAGCCATCTCTTCTCCACATTCAATAAATTCCAAATATGCGAGTGAATTAATACGCTTTCGGAATGCATTAGCCCTATATCTTGCGGCAACTGTAAATATTAAAGTTGATAAGGATCTTTCAGGATCTATCGCCTCATGATAAAGCCATATATTAGTGAAAACATCTTGTACTAGATCCTCTGTTTCGGCCTCACTACGCATGGCTTGATAGCAGTATGCATACACTCGTGGTGCATACAACTGGTAAATGGTATCAAATGCGATGATTGATCCATTTCTTAGTGCCTCCATGAGACTTTTCTCTTCGGAATGTTTAGTCATGATAATTCTTTGTGCTACATGCGTTGCTGAATATTATTAACTTCAATTTTATTCCGATATCAGTTGGATGAACAGTTTGAGGAAGAATGTGTTGAGAAAAAACATAAATGTTTTCGTAACCATTTGAGATACTTATTCCGTATCGAGATCACTGAAATAGGTTGACAAAGAGTCTGCTGGGGAGCGTTTCTTCCAGGCAGGGACAAAATCCTTGCCGTGGATGATGATTACGTTTGGGTTCTGACGGGTTTTAACAATAGGCTCTCCGTCATAATCTTCGGTGAAGATCTCCAGAATGCCGTTTGCGGCGTCATTGCCATAAAGATGCTTGTAGTCTCCGATAATACCTTTATCCTGATAGATATAAATCATATATGATATTGAGGGGGATAGGGAAGATAACGTGTCGGAGGTGGCGCGCTTACCGTTAAAGAATGTGATCATGTCGGAGTATTCCTTCATCCTATCTTTTTGCCGGGAGGCTCTGTCCAAATTGTTTTTCCTTCTGTGTTGATCTTTCGCTTTGCGGGCTTTCTGCCGGAAAGCCTTTCTTGCTATATGTGCATGTCTTTTGGGGGAGCATGCCTTCCTTGATTTAATGGAATCTTTGGGAAACTGATTAATGATAATGACTCCGTTCTCAGCCCAATCACCATAGAGGTCCATGTATTTGGCGATAGATTCCTTGTCTTTCAAAATATAGATTTCCGACGGATGATCATTTTTTAATACGGAATCACTGAATAACGGAGTCCCATTCAGAATCCGTAGCAACCCTTGTATATTCTTTTTCTTCGGATATTTAGGGTGTGATTCATCCGTTGTTTTCTCATTTAGGAAGGAAATGCTTTTGTCGGTCTCCCGGCATGAACCTTCACTTGCAGATGCTGTGAGTGTGGCAGCGGCCATGCAAAGCAGTGGTAATAGGAAAACGTAATACATTTTTTTCATGATAAAGGATTTAAAAGGTTGTTCAGGTGAGGCGGAAGGTGAGACGGTGGTGTGGGGTGACGCCGAGGCGGGCGATTGCCTCGCGATGGGCTTTCGTGGGATAGCCTTTGTTGACTTCCCAGGCGTAGCCGGGATATTCCTCGGCAAGTCTGTTCATAAGTTCATCCCGGTGTGTCTTGGCAAGAATTGAGGCCGCTGCGATCGACATGTAGGTGGCGTCTCCTTTCACTACTGTGGTGTGGGGAATGCCGCGGTAAGGCTTGAAGCGATTGCCGTCTACGATAATATGTTCCGGAATAGTCGTGAGCGCAGCCAGGGCCCGGTGCATCCCTTCGATCGATGCGTTGAGGATATTCATTTCATCGATCTCCTCAGGGCTGACCATTGCGACCGCCCATGCAAGAGCATTCCTTTCGATCACCGGCCGGAGGGCGTCGCGCTTCTTTTCAGAGAGTTTCTTGCTGTCGTTAAGTTCCTGGCAAATAAAATCGGGAGGGAGAATTACTGCCGCACAAGCCACGGGGCCGCAAAGACATCCTCTTCCGGCTTCATCACATCCGGCTTCGAGGATTCCTTCTGTCATAAACGGTTTCAGCATCTGAGGTAAAGTGGAAAGGTTTTGGAATTAGAGAAAAAGGAGGTGGATGGAACACCGACTTTGGGGCACTATTTGTTCCGGGAGATGATATATTCGAAAATGTCGCGCAGGGAGTCGGTCCATGAATTGACGGGATAAGCCTCCAGAATCCTGAAAGCCTCGCTCTGCATCTGTCTCATTCTGGAGAAAGCGTATTCGATTCCTCCATTCTCTTTGGCGAAAAGAATGAGCGAATCAATTTCCGTGTCGGAGAGATTCCCTCTTCGAAGCAGGTTTTTCATCTGTTCAGCCATTTCAGTGGGAGCTATGGCGAGAGCGTGGAGTAGCGGCAATGTCACTTTCCCTTCCCGGAGATCGTTGCCGGTAGGTTTGCCGATTCTTGGATCATCGAAATAGTCGAATATATCGTCTTTGATCTGGAATGCGAGTCCGAGTAATTCGGCAAATTTCAGAAGCGGAGCATAGCTGGCGGCGTCGGCTCCGGCCGCTTCCGCTCCCATTTTCGCGCAGTTGATGAAGAGGGATGCCGTCTTCTGCCGGATCATGTTGATATAGCTCTCTTCGTCGAAATGGTGGTCGCGAGCGTTGCAAATCTGGTCGATCTCGCCGAGCGATAGTTCCTTGCCGAGGTGGGAGAGGGCAGAGATGATTTCGATATTTCCAGTCTTGATGGCCGTGGAGAGAGCGTTTGAAACGAAGTAGTCGCCCACGAGCACGGCGATGTGGTCTCCCCATTCCATGTTGACTGTCGGGCGACCGCGGCGAAGCGAGGTTTCGTCGACAATATCGTCATGGATAAGAGAAGCATTGTGGAGCATTTCGAGGGCGGCTCCCGCGTGGAGCACATGATCGTTCACACCTCCGAAGAGCCCGGCTGATAGGATCACCATGATCGGACGGATCTGTTTCCCCTTTTCGCGGAGAAAATAGGTCACGACATGGTTCATCAGTTCATTGTGTGTGAATAGAGCCTCGCGGATGATGCGGTTCATCTCTGCGAGCTCGGAATGCAGCCTCTGTTGTATGACGGAAAGATTGTCCATATCGAAAATTAGTGCAAAATTAATAAAATCTTTGTAACCCGAATAATGAATATGAACTAAATTGGAAAAAAGTTGTCTTCTTTTCTGTGCTATCACCCTGTCGTGGCAGAAAGATTGTTGCGGGAATTGGATTAATTTGCTAATTTAGCATGCTGAATCAAAGACTGACTATGGAAAAAGAGAAATTGTTTCTGCTCGACGCATACGCCCTGATTTTCCGGGCTTACTACGCGCTTATAAAAATGCCGCGCCTCACCCGCGACGGTTTCAACACATCGGCGATTTTCGGTTTCGTCAATACTCTTGAGGAGGTGTTGCGAAAGGAGAATCCGAGCCATATTGCCGTGTGTTTTGATCCTTCCGGACCCACTTTCCGCAGTGAGGCCGATCCGGAATACAAGGCGCAGCGCGAATCG
This sequence comes from uncultured Sangeribacter sp., assembly GCA_964425935.1. Taxonomy (GTDB): domain Bacteria; phylum Bacteroidota; class Bacteroidia; order Bacteroidales; family Muribaculaceae; genus Lepagella. The sequence goes on along the minus strand of CAYROR010000013.1, from coordinate 26,074 downwards.
ACCCCGGAAGACATCAAGCTCTCGATACCTATTATAAAGGAGATCATCAAGGCTTACAACATCCCGATCCTCGAAGTGGAGGGCTTTGAAGCCGACGACGTTATCGGCACAATGTCGAAGCGTGCCGAAAAGGAGGGCTACACCACTTATATGATGACTCCCGACAAGGATTTCGGGCAGCTTGTGAGCCCTGACATCTTCCAATATAAACCGGCCTACCGGGGTCAGGATTTCGAGATCCGCGGAGAGAAAGAGGTGTGCGAGCGATATGGAATCGAGCGCACGTCGCAGGTGATAGATCTTCTTGCTTTGATGGGAGACAAGGTAGACAATATTCCCGGTTGTCCCGGCGTGGGGGAGAAGACGGCTGTGAAGCTGATCGGCGACTTCGGAAGTGTGGATTCTCTTTTGCAGCACACTGCCGACCTGAAGGGGGCCCTGCGGAAAAAAGTGGAGGAGAACGCGGAGCTGATCCGTCAGTCTTATTTTCTTGCCACGATACGCACAGACGTGCCGGTGGAAGCTTCGATTGCCGATCTGAAGCGAAAGGCTCCGGATCGCGACAAACTCTTCGCCATTTTCAAGGAGCTGGAGTTCCGCACTCTCCGGGAGAGGGTGGCGCGACGTCTTGATGCCGAAAATGAGAAGGCCGTTGCCTCGTCATCGGGTTTCCCCACATCCCTATTTGATGAGATGGGTGCGGGAGAAGTGGTGGAAACCGACAATCCGGCTGAATCCTCCCTGCCTGCGCCTGAAATCGAAATTGTTGTGCCGGTTTCGGAAAAGGAGATCGATGAGCTTGGAAGACTTCTCGGAGGGGGCACTTTGGGGATCGTCACCATGGCCGATGGTGAAAATGATATGACCGCGGAGATCCACGGCATGGCCATTGTGACTCCTGAATGGAAAGCATATTATATCCCCGTAGCTAATAAGGAGGCGATGGCAGTGGGACTCGACATAATGGCGGCGCGAGGGGTGCGGAAAGTCACGTGCCAGGCAAAGCGCGACTATGTCATAGCCCATAGGCTTCGTGGAGACGATGAGCCGGCTCTCGTTAATTATGCCGACGTTTCTGTTTCCCATTATCTGCTCCAGCCGGAGATGAGACATTCCATGGAGACGCTCTCAGCTCTTTACCTTAATTATACATCGCGCCCGGAACCGGTGATGAGTGCGAAGAAGGGATCGCGAAAGAATGTGGCATCGGAAGAGGAGATTCGTGGATATGCATGCGAGACGGCGATGAACGCCTTGCGCCTTGATCCCATTCTGCTCAAGGAGATTGATGAAGAGGGGATGGCGTCTCTTCTCAACGACGTTGAGCTTCCGCTCTCGGCCGTGCTCGCTGAAATGGAGATTGTAGGGGTCAGGATTGATGTCGGCGCGCTCGATGAGGCGGCTACTGAGTTGGAAAACAGACTCTCAATTCTTGAAAAAGAGATTTACGATCTCTCCGGAGTTGAATTCAATATTGGATCGCCCTCTAAAGTGGGAGAGGTGTTGTTTGATCGTCTTGATCTTGAGCCGAAACCTAAAAAAACGAAGACCGGTCAATATTCCACGAGCGAGGATGTGCTGGAGAAGGTGGCGGGGAAGAATCCGATCGTCAATAAAATTCTTGAATACCGCCAGCTGAAGAAATTGCTCACCACATATCTGACAGCTCTACCGGCGGCCATAAATCCGGCGACGGGAAAGGTGCATACGGTCTATAACCAGACTGTCACGGCTACGGGGCGCATATCCTCTTCCTCTCCCAATCTTCAGAACATCCCCGTAAGGGAGGAGGAGGGACGAGGCATCCGGCGTGCATTCATTGCAGACCCGGGACACCTTTTCTTCTCGGCCGACTATTCTCAGATCGAGCTGCGTCTGGTGGCTGATTTCGCTGATGATGATACAATGCTCGATGCATTCCGCAACGGCGACGATATCCATGCCATCACTGCAGCGAAAATCTATCATAAGGAGCGAGAGGAGGTGACAGCGGATGAACGTCGTCATGCCAAGACCGCCAATTTCGGTATTCTATATGGAATATCCGCTTTCGGACTCTCTTCTCGTCTCGGGATTCCACGGAGTGATGCGAAGCAATTGATCGACAATTATTTCGCTACCTTCCCGAAAATCCACAAGTATATGAGCGATTCGGTTGAGAGCGCGAGGGAGAATGGCTACGTGTCGACCCGCATGGGGCGCAAGCGCCGGCTTCCCGACATCAACAGCAAGAATCCGGTGGTGAGGGGTTATGCGGAGCGGAATGCCATCAATGCTCCGGTTCAGGGCTCGGCGGCCGACATCATCAAGGTGGCTATGGTCAGGATCGCGGATGAGATGAGAAAACGGGATATGAAATCGAAGATGATCATGCAGGTGCATGATGAATTGAACTTCGATGTAGTTCCTGAAGAGCTTCCCGAACTTCAGCGCATAGTGACAGAGGGAATGGAGGGAGCTTATTCAGGCAAGGTTAAACTGACAGCATCAAGCGGCGTGGCCGAAAACTGGCTCGATGCCCACTGACGTCAGACCTCGGGAATCCTTTCCATTACATAATAATTATGCTCCGGAAACATTATGCTTCCGGAGCATAATTATTATGTAATGGAAAGATCGAACATTTACCAACCTGTTGATGTTGTACTTATAAGCGGTAATTAGATTTAATTATAATACATTTCGGAAGAAGACATTATATGATATATTTCTTTTTCATGCGATAATTTTGTAATTATGGGAATGATAACTCTATATACTCAAGCACAGCAGATGCTCTTTTGCGGGCTCGGTGTGTTTCTTGCCAGCCTCATAGTGGGCTTCCTTGGAGTCTGTATCCTTCATAGGGGAGTGCTGTCGGATAAAAGAGTGGTCATGTATTCCGGCTGGGTGATAACCGGTGTCGGGTGTATCCTATATGTGGTCGGGTGGTGGATTATCCTAAGCAACAGGCTTGTGCCGGATGGCCCTGGCAGCGTGATGGATCATAGGGCTATGCTTATGCTCCCGTTTGCAGTGGTTATGGGGATTGTATATGCCGCGCGAGAATATGCCCGAAAACATGATGACTACAAGAAAGTGGTGAATACGGCCTACGTCTTGGCGCTTTTCGTCGGATTCATCCCGATAATAATGCTTTTCTTCTACTGAAAAGAAATCGCTGAAATTATCGGAAATTATCGGATAATATTAATCTTTACCATATTATTCGACCTTGCCAGTTTCGATTTCAGATTTAAGAAATTGAAAGATATAGACTGCGCCCTGATAGTAGAGACCACATTCGGGATCGTTTAATTTGGCGAAAGTGGTTGATGTATAAAGCTCGTCAAGGGCTTTTTGGATGTCCCAGCCATATTCTGCCATAAGCATTTCTGCGAGTTCTGCCGCAAGGCATTCTATTTGAAATTGTGTGTCTTGTGTCATAATCTGGTTCGCTTTAAGAGATTTATGGATTTTTGGGTACCAAAGAAGTATTGGATGGCATGATTACCCTTAAATCTCAGTTCATCAACCAATGCAGATGCCGACAGATATCCCATTATGAAACGGCGAATCTGAACGCCAACTGTATCATCAGCGATTGGACCTATGACAATATCGTAGGAATGAGCCGGAATATCAGTGTTGTTTTTCCGATTCATTACGACAAATTCTGCCCATTCCACGGAGTAGTCTGGAAAAATCTTTATGCTTAGACCGTTCTTTGTCGCCTCGTCTTCATCAAACTCAAAGCAGGATAAAGTGGGAGTCCCTTCATTGAGAAATCGAGTAGTCCGAGTTGCCATCTCTAAAGCTTGGTCAGGATTTGCGTTTAGATAGAAGCCCTGTCCGAAATCCTTGCCACGCTTACTGCGTGAGAGGTCTATCTGTTCAATAGCTACGTTTGAGCCATGATAGAGTTTTATCATATTCTGCCTCCTTCCCGTTGGCAAATGACTTGTAGGTCAGAAACCGCATCATCAATGGATAGGGTATGCTCGGCGGCATAGCAGTCAAGAAGAAAATCTATGCCTGTGAAACGGCGCAGATATGAGTAGGCCTGCATGTTGGAGAGGTTATATCGCTGTGCGAAAGCTCCGACACACGCCACAACATATTCTATTCTATCAAATATCTCTTTCTTGTTCATGATTATGCTTTATTGCTTACGATTAAGACTTTAACATCAATGTATAGTAAATCTTAGATCCTTGCCGGCGTATCAGGTGAAGGTTGTATTTCTTATTCGATTTATCGTCTATGATTCTATTTCACTTCTTTTGCTCACTTATTACAATACTTTGATGTATGTTACAAAGGTATCATTTTTTCTCGATATGACAAAATAAGGTCTCACCTTTTGAAAGGAGAAGCTGAAGAATGAAAACACAATCACTTCGCTTAACTTTAAGTGCATTATATGCACTTTCTCCCATATCCATAAAAAAGAATCTCATGAGTTGGGGCATGAGATTCTTTTTTATGGAGGGGTGAGGGGATCAGTCGCAGCAGGAGCCTTCGGAGCAACCGCCGCAGCCGGAGGCGCAGTCGCCTTCAGATCCGCAGCAACCACCACAGCCATGTACGGGCTGAATCTCCTCGGGAGTTGCATCCCTAACCTCTTCCACCTTGCCTTCATAGCGCACGGTCAGTCCGGCGAAGGGATGGTTGAAATCCATTTTGATCTTGTCGCCGATCTCCTTGACAACGCCTTGAACGCGATAGCCTTCCGCGGTCATCATTGGGAGCACGGCTCCCACTTTCACTTCCTGAGCCAGCTTGCCATCGCGCATGAAGACGTCGCGGTCAAGTTCGAGAAGATATTCCGGATCCGGCATCCCGAAGGCAGCTGCCGGAGGAAGCGTGGTCTCAAACTTATCACCTTTGCCAAGATCTTTCAGCGCGGCAACAAGACCCGGCACGATCTCATGGCTCACACCAAACACCATCACGTCGGGAGAATCGGCAGGAGTCTCAAAAAGTAGAGAGCCGTCGGCCTCATTAAATAATTTATAGGAATAGGCCACAAACTTACCGGGGCCTACGGTTTCGCGAATATTTTCACTCATAGTCTTATTCTTTTTTTGGTCTTAGTAATTCCTTATCTTAAATAATAACGCATTTAGGCGAATCCCGGTTTTCAGGTTGCGGGAATATCGTCGGCTGATTCCGGATGCTTCCTCTCATATTCCTTCTGGAGCATCTCCACATTGAAATAGAATCCTTTCGCCACCTTATCGCGCAGCCGTTTCTCCGTTTCCGGTTCGGGCGATACGGTCAGATAGTCGCATCCCGGCTCGATAAATTCGGCATCCGTGGCCTCATATCCGAGAAGCTGCACCATGTCATATTCATGCATGGGATAGATCACATACCATGCGTTGTCGACATCCTCTCCCGTTCCTGTGCTTTTGATGGCTCCGAGAAGATTTTCCAGACGATATTCCCAGATCTTTGCGCTCATGTCTTTGCGCTTCTCCTTGAGCACATGAACGAGAAAAGACATCTGCCGTAGGTCGAAAGGATTGTCACGCAATGACAATTCGGCATATTTCCTGATTGTGTCGATCTCCTCCTTAGTATGCGATGCTTTGGCGCGGAGCTCATCGGTCACTCCCGAATAGGGCGACGTACGATAGGGGTCATAGTCCTCCTGAAACATATATCCGAGATAGAAGTTCCGGTATTCCTCCTTTGTCATGGTCGTGTCGTTGCGCGAATATTTCTTCATGAGCTTAGGGAAATAGAACGGGCTGTCGGGATCTGATGTTTCCTGGCGAATCTTCTCGAGATCCGGTTTTTCAACTGAGATTTTTCTTTTGCTGTCGACCACCGGTGTTCTGGGAGATAGATCCACGGTCTTCTCGTTTTCCGAATAGATGTCGACCTCCGGAGCCTGATATGCAGCCTCTCTGGAGGATTGTGTGGTTTTCCTCGATCTTGAAGACCGTTTTCTGGTAGTCTTCCTCGCGGTTGTTCCCTTTGAGGAATTTGCCGATTTATTGGCGGTTGACTTCTTTTGGGAAGAAGATGCACCTTTTTTCGACTTTGAGGCTGTGGTGGCGGCTTTTGTTTTTTTCGCCTGTCCGAAGGCCGGAGGAGTCGAAATCCCGAAAGTCAATATCGCTCCCAGGAAGATTATGGTCAGTTTTGTCAGGAATCGGGTCATATTTATCTCTTCAAAAGGATGAAAAATAGGAGAGGGAGAGTCCGCCCGCGACGGACTGGAGAAGCCTCTCTGAAAGTAAAACGTAAGATTGATGGAAGAATTGAAGTCGTTAACACTTTTTAGCGGGCCTCCTTATTTTCCGCTTCCCCTTTCTCTGCTTCTGCAGTGGCCGTGTCTTTCTTCATCTCAGGATAAGCCACCCGGGAATGATATATCGTGGAGAGGCGTTTCTTAAAGGTCTGTTTCACTGTTTCGATGTCACGCATTGAGATCGGAGCTTCCTTGAGGAGGCCGTCGGAGATCTGTGAATCCACGATCTTGTCAACGAGATTGCTGATCGCTTCAGGAGTGTATTCCTTCAGGCTTCTCGAGGCCGCCTCCACTGAATCGGCCATCATCAGGATCGCAGTTTCCTTGCTCTGCGGATTCGGACCGGGATAGCGGAATTTCTCCTTGTCGATAACGACATCGGGGTTCTCATTGACTGCAGTGTTATAGAAATATTTCGTCAGCCCGCGGCCATGATGTTCCGAGATGAAGGCCCTGATCACTTCGGGAAGTTTCTCTTTAGACGCCATGGAAAGCCCGTCGGTCACGTGGGAGATGATCTTTGCTGCGCTGGTTTCCGGGTTCAGACCGGCGTGAGGATTGACTCCGTGTTGGTTTTCCGTGAAGAATATCGGGCTTTTCATCTTCCCGATGTCGTGATAGAGAGCGCCGGTCCTGACGAGGGTAGTGTTGGCTCCGATCGCGCGGGCGGCTTCCGTGGCGAGAGTGGAAACCTGCATTGAATGTTGGAAAGTGCCGGGAGCATCCTCTGCGAGCTGGAGAAGGAGAGGGTTGTTGATGTCGCTGAGCTCCACGAGCGTCACGGTGGATGTGAAGCCGAAAAGTTTCTCGATTATGAGAATCAGGACGTAGGCGAAGGAGAGGATCACTGAGTTGATGGCGAAAAACATCACTGCCCTGGGATGAAAGTGGGATAGATTCCCCTCGTTGAGTAGGCACGTGGCGAAATATGTCACCACGTAGGCGATAAAAGTGATGACGGCCGTGCGGAGAAGTTGCGAACGCTTGCTGAGCTGGCGGATGCTGAAAGTGGCGGCCAGGCCCACACAGAATTCCATGAAGAGGAACTGAAACTGGTAGGTGGCCACAAGAGCGGCGATCAATACTGTTGTGACGAGTGAGAAGATTGCAGTCCGGGAATCGAAGAAGACCAGGATGATGACCGGCACCGCGCCGAAGGGAACAAGATAAATGCCTGCTGTCACATATTCGAACATCACTATGGCAAAGACCACGAACAGAGTGATAAACGACATCAGGAAGGTCATTTTTCTGGCATCGGCGAAAAATCTCCATCTGTAGAGGCTGAGGAAGAAATAGAGCACCACGTAGATGATGACTATGTAGAGTCCCTGTCCGAGCAGGAAGTAGGTGTGGTCATGATTCTCGCTCTGGCGCGTGGCCAACATGTCGAGATAGGTGTTCAGATTCGTAAAAATCTGCGGATTGATGATCTCGCCGCGATCCACGATCCTCTGTCCTTTCTTGATGACTCCAGTCGCTCCGTTGACGGTGAGATATTCCTGACTGCGGTATTTGTTGTCGGTCGCGGAGTCAGTCACGATATTGGGCATCAACGAGAGATTAAGGGCTTTGCTCACTTCGGGAGTCATCCGCTGTTCTCCGCCGTAGAGATGATGGGCATAGATTGAGTCTATCCTCTTGAAGACATTCGCGGGGGTGCCCATCAGGTCGGTGTTGACTGTCACTACGGAATGGGATCCCTCTCCGGAGGTGTCAACGAGCCGCAGATAGTTGCGCGATCCCGAAGGGAGAAGACCTGGCTCGATGATGCCGTTTTCGTAGGCTTCTGCCAGAAGTCTTGTGAGCAGCAATCCTTCAGTTGTAGAGGTTTGATGCTCGATTAGTTTTGAGAATCGCTCAAGATTGGTTCTCGTCACGGAATCGTCTCTTTTGACGAATGGAACGAAAACGCGGTCGATGCTGTCGCGCATCTTTCTCGCCGAGGCGGAATCCCTGAGAATCGGAGTGTCGAAGTCTGCCGTCAGAAGGGGATATTTCCATGGCTGGTTCTGCTCGAACGAAAAGCTCTGATGATCGGTTCTCGGAAGAAAGAGAAGGATGGCGGCAACTGACGAAACGAGAAGACCGAATCTGATCAGATTTATTTGAGAGAAAACTTTATTCCACATAATGAAGCGTTTATTTCATGAGTTAGATATGCTTTCCCGGTCATGAAGACCTTCTTGCAAACTTGATGTCTTTAATTTTCCGGAGAGCCTGGCAGATGGCGTCGACGGTTTCCACGGAATCGATCTGAACGGTGAGATCGCAGTGGAACACCTCCTGACGGGCTGTGATGTTCAGTCCGCGGATGTTGACGTTTAGTTTCTGAGAGAGGGTGGAGGTTATCTCCTGAAGGATTCCATGCCTGTCGATGCCGTCGATAGCAATGGTGGCGATGAATTTGTCGGCGATGCTTCCCCACTTCGTGGCCACCAGCCGCGAGCCGAACGCACTCTTGAGCCTCATGGCGTTGGGACAGCTCACCTTGTGAAGGATTACGTTTTCATCCTCATCTACGAAGCCGAACACGTCGTCGCCGGGAATAGGTGTGCAGCAGGTGTCGAGACGATAGTTGGGAGTCTCGGCGTCCGGCTGGAGCACATAGACGGCCTTCCTGTCGATGGGGCGTTTCTTCAGCTCCTCTGTCTTCTTTTTCGAGGAGAAGGGATTGCGCAGGATCTTCCTGACGATTGACTTCCCGGAGTTGCTGAATTCCTTCAGTTCCTTGGCTGAGATTGAGAAATCATCGTCGGCAAACATTATGAAGAGATCTTCGCGGGAGGCAAGATGATAGTTGGCGAGGAGACGGCTGAGAAGCTGGTTGGTGAGCGCAAGGCCCTCTTTCTTCAATATCTCCTGAAGCCTCTCTTCCCCTTTGGCGGCGAGGCTCTTGCGGTCTTTCCTGAGAATTGACCTCAGACGGTTTTGCGCTTTGGCGGTGTGGCAGAACTGCATCCATTCCGGCTGTGGGGTCTGCGATTCGGAAGTGATGATCTCCACCTGGTCGCCGCTGTCGAGCTGATGGGACAGGGGCACGAGCCTGTGGGCAATTTTCCCGGCCATGCAATGAGTGCCGAGATGAGTGTGGATTGCAAACGCCAGGTCGAGCACGGTAGCCCCGGAGGGGAGGCTCACCAGGTCACCCTTGGGAGTGAAGACGTAGATTTCCGAAGAGAAAAGGTTGAGCTTGATGGTGTCGAGGAAATCGATCGCATTAGGCTCCGGATTCGCGAGGATATCCTTGATAGTGTTCATCCAGGAATCCAGTTCCGATTCCTCCTGGATACCGGTCTTATATTTCCAGTGGGCGGCATATCCGAGTTCGGCGATATCGTCCATCTTTCTGGAGCGAATCTGCACTTCGATCCATTTCCCTTCGGGCCCCATGGCGGTGAGATGAAGGGCGCGGTAGCCGTTGGCTTTCGGGATGCTTGTCCAGTCGCGAAGCCTGTCGGGGTGCACCCTGTGTCCGTCGGTAAAGAAGGTGTAGATCTGCCAGCATCTGATTTTCTCCTGAGTGTCGTCATCGTTTTCGAAAATCACCCTGACAGCATAAATGTCGTAGATCTCTTCGAAAGGAATCTTCTTGGTTTCCATCTTATTGAAGATGGAATACGCGCTCTTCACCCTTGCCTTGATCTCATACTTGAATCCTGCGTCATCGAGTTTCTTCCTTATGGGCCTGACGAATTCCTCCACGATCCTTTCGCGGTGTTCTTCAGTTTCTGAGAGTTTGCTCTTGATCCAGTCGTAGGTTTTCGGATGCTCATATTTGAAGGCGAGATCTTCGAGTTCCATCTTGATCTTGAAAAGCCCGAGCCTATGTGCAAGCGGGGCATAGATATAGAGGGTCTCCCCGGCTATCTTGTATTGCTTTTCGGGACGCATGGAGCCGAGCGTGCGCATGTTGTGAAGCCTGTCGGCCATCTTGATAAGGACAACCCTGACGTCGGTCGACATGGAGAGGAGGAGTTTCCTGAAATTCTCAGCCTGAATCGAGGCTTTGTCGCCGAAGATGCCGCCTGATATTTTTGTGAGCCCCTCCACGATTCCGGCAATCTGTGGGCCGAAGCCGGCTTCTATATCCTCGCGGGTGAATTCAGTGTCTTCCACCACGTCGTGGAGGAGGGCGGCGCATATCGAAGTTGAGCCGAGACCGAGTTCCGACACAACGATTTTTGCCACAGCTATCGGATGGAGAATGTATGGCTCTCCGCTCCTCCGCCTCACGCCCCTGTGGGCTTCGCGGGCGAAACGGAATGCGCGCTGGATCTTCTCCACCTTCTTGCGGTGGTTGCTTGCGAGATACGCGTCGAGGAGTTCCTGAAAGGCATCATCGACCATTTTGGCCTCTTCGGCCGCTGACTGAGGGAGATGGCTCATTGCGTGTTTATGATATTTAACTACAAAATTAATTATTATGGTGGAAAAAAGCAAAAATGAGGCATAAATGAAAAAAGAAACCGCCCACCTCCCGGTGAACGGTTTCCCTGCCGTCAGAGATCCATCGGTCCGAATCAAGTAAGAGGAGAGCAATCCGGGCCGAAGCTTCCGTACTCCCTGGCGGGCGATAGAAATTACTAATGTATATAACCCAAAATTTAGACAATTAAGTTTTTCTTTCAAGGCATAGCTTTAAGGCCTCAAAACATATCTAAGTCATGAAAAAAAGTTTTTTCTTGTCATCGTCTCCAAAATTCCGGAGCCACTCCGGTCGCCATTTGGGGGCGATGTGTTTTTTTCTGGGAGGTTGTTTTGCGGGCGGAGCCGCGATTTGGGTTGTGCATGATTTGATAAAAATATTGAGTCAGGTTTGAGTGTGTCGAAACTATATGCAAGGCGCCGGAAGATTGCCGGTGGGCTCCTTTTTGGCCGTTGCATTTTAGAAACGCGACCTCCGGGGGATTTATTACATCCGGAAATGTTAAAAAATGGAAAATAAAGGTTATGCGTTCCTCAGTAAGACTAAAAAAACAGTCGCGAACCCGCTTGCCAAGCGGATCCGCGATTGTTTTTTCATGAGTTGAAAAAATTTTTTTAAACGAACAATTCCTTATTGAGCACGCCGTGGAGGTTGACCATTCTGACTGCGGCATCGGCAGCCTCCTCACCCTTGTTGCCCAACTCTCCTCCGGCTCTCTGGAGAGCCTGCTCCTCGTTTTCAACCGTGAGGACCCCGAAGATCACCGGGCTGACTCCCTTTGCGTTGAGTCTTGCTATGCCGTTTGCAGCGAGGCTGCAGACGTAGTCGAAGTGAGGGGTGTCTCCTCGGATCACGCATCCTAACACGATGATTGCCTCCACAGTGTCAAACGATCCTCTTGCCGGAAGTTCTTCCGACCGGAGGATGATGGCACCAGCTGCATTGACGAGCTCCACCGTGCCGGGAACTGAAACCATGATAATCCGATCTTCAGCCACTCCAGCTTTGAGAAGAACCCTCCGGGCTCCGTCGCGAAGAGCATGGGTGATCTTGGAATTCCATTCGGCTGTGACGATAAAGAATTTTCCGAATGAGTCGGGGGTGATCTGAGGCACTTCAAGCGGAGTGCCGTTGGTGTTGAGTATTGTTGACATCAGGCTGGGGAGGATTTTTTAGATGAGAACTTTGATTTTGCCGCATTAGTGACTTTCATCATGAATGTTCTCCATGCAGAATCAGGGGCAGTGTCGTTTTCGATCACTTCGAGGAGAGCGAGGATATTCTGCTCCTCCTCCATGGCCTTGAGCGAGATGGCGTGGGGAAGCACGGTTTCCAGGAGCCGCTGGGCGCGGGGACGCATGTGGCGTATGCGGACCATAATCTCAGCCATCTCGACCGACATCTTCACTTCCTTGGCAGTGACGCGTCCGGTTCTCTTCTTGGAATATTTAATGGCCTCGGCATAGAATTTCAGGGCTGCCTTAAGATCGCCGGTGGCTGCGAGCAACTGGCCTATGTTGCGCAGGGATTCGACCAGCTTGTCGGTGGCGGCGGCCACTCCGGAATTCACCTTCGCATAGAGCGATTCAGCATTCATCTGATGCTTCACGAGCAGATCGAGAGCTTTCTTGCGGGAGCGGAGCAGGCGTGTGGAGAGCTCCATCGCGAGGATATGGAAGGGTCCGAAACGGTCGTTGTCAAGCTTCACGAGATTGTCGAGCACCTTGAAGAGGATGTCAAGCTCCTTCTCGCTCTGTTTGTAGTTTTTCAGGGAGAAATGGATCTCGGAGAGATCAAAGAGCAGGGCCGCGAGAGTGGCCCGGAATTCCACATTGTCATAATCGGGGAATTCGCGGAGAGTCCGGAGAGCGGTCACTGTGCGTTCCATAGCGTCGATGAATCTCTCTTCAGCAAAGAGTTCGGCCGCGCTTTCCCTGACGGCGAGGGTTTCCGCAAGAATCCTTGATTCCTTGGAATTGGTCTCGAAACTTTCGAGGTTCAGTGGTATGTCGATGCGTGCCATAATCAGTTTAATTTTAATTATATATGAGGAGATGTCATTTTGAGCAGGCCTCTTTCGACTTGTGTCCGAGGTAGCCTCCATGGTGGCGTTTCGCATATTCCTCCACGGTGAAGCCGATTGCCTCCATCGTTGCCACTACGAGAAGATCTCCGATCACGGTCATCATGGTGGTTGAGGTTGTCGGCGTCATCCCGAGGGGGCATACTTCCGGAGCTCCTCCCGTGAAGAGAGCCACGTCGGCTGCGCTTGCAAGCGGGCTCTCCGGATTTCCTGTGATGACGATGATGGGAATGCCCGGGAGCAGGATTTCCGCGAGACTGATAAGCTCGAGAATCTCTCTCGTTTTGCCTGAATTGCTGAGAAGGAGTAGGAGGTCGTTTTTCTGGAGGATGCCGAGATCACCGTGCTGGGCTTCCGAAGGATGGAGGAACACTGCGGGAGTGCCTGTGGAGCAGAAGGTGGTGGCGATGTTCATGGCGATCTGCCCGGCTTTCCCCATTCCGGAGGTGACGAGCTTTCCTCCACGCTTGTTAACTCTCTCTACGATCAGCTCAACGGCCTTTGCATAGTCGGGGGTCAGCGGAATCGATGCCACGGCTTTCGACTCGGCTTCAAGGATTCCGCGGAGGCGGCTGAGGAGTGGGTTTGTGGTGTCGTTGTTCATGATTAATCTTTCCTTTTAGGATTTGGAGGGAGCCGGAAACTCGCGGCCTTCAAAATCGGCGAACTGTTTCCTCCAGTCGTCGGGGATCACGGCCGATGTCATGGTTTCAGGATTAATGAAAACCATCACGGTCTCGCAGATGGATTTGATCTCGCCGGTGTTCTTCTCCCTGATCACCTGCGTGAGCACGGCGCTCTTGGAGAAAATTTCCTTGCAACGTGTCAGCACCTCGAGATTCTCCCCGTAGTAGCAGGGTGAAATGAAGGCGCAGTCCACGTTGGCTATCACCATTTCCACTTTGCTCCATTCAATGATCTTTCCCCTGACAGCGGAGACGTAGTGGGCCTTCGCGGTGTCATAGAAAGCAAAATATATGGTGTTGTTGACGTGGCCGAGCACATCGACGTCGTTGAATCTGATCTGGACGTCGGTCACGTCGTGAAAGAGGGAGAGATCCGGTAGGTTTTCAGGCTTCATGATAAGAACCTTATATTATTAATAACGTTTTTCCCCAGCTCACGGTTGATTGCCTCCGCAAGTCGTGAGCGCGTCATGTTGAGTTCCTGACGCAAAGCGGGGTTGGGGATTCTGACGGTCATGGTGCCGTTTTCCACTTTTGGTCGCGGGCCGGCCGCTGCGATGGCGGGCCCCACCACGAGTTGCCATAAGTCGGCCGCTCTCTGTTCGTCGAGTCTCCCCTGCATATTGGTGGCCTGGAGGGTGGCGCGGAGCACGTCGCCGATCGATTGTGGTGTCTTCCTTTCCATCAGTTTTTCAAATTAGAATCGGAGAAAACGATCCCTGGCTCACTGAAAAGAGAGCTTTCGGACCTGAAATTCCCGCCATTATGTCGTCGAGATGTTTCCGGTTGGTATCGGTGATGAAGATCTGGCCGAATTTGTCGGAAGCGGTCACCTCCTTCATGATATTCTCCACGCGGTTGGCGTCGAGTTTGTCGAAGATGTCGTCAAGTAGCAGGAGGGGAGTGATTCCCGACGTTTCGTGGAGATAGTCGAAGATGGCGAGCCGGAGGGCGACTGTGAATGTCTTCACCTGTCCCTGGCTTCCGAGCCTGCGGAGACTGTAGCCGTCGAGAGCGGCGTCGAGGTCATCGCGGTGAGGTCCGGCTGAAGTGAATCCGAGCACGGTGTCTTTTTGTCGTGTCTTGGCGAGGAGCGACTTCATGTCGGTGTCGGAAAGTTGGCTTCGGTAGGAAATTGATGTCTTTTCCCCCTCCCCGGCAAGCCGGGAATATGAGCTTTCAATCCTCGGGGCGAGGAGGGCTACCCATTCGGCCCTTGTAGCATGGATGAATGCAGCGGCCTCGGCCATCTGAGCCTCCACCGAATCGAAAAGGAGAGCATCTCTCACTCCCGCACGCAGCATTCTGTTGCGGCTCTCCAGGGATCGGGTGTATCTGATCAGCTGAGAGAGATATTCCGGACGTGCCTGCGAGATGACCATGTCCATCAGCTTCCGTCTTCCTTCGGCGGGGCCGGAAACGAGCTGTGAGTCGGCCGGGGTCACGGTCACCACCGGGAAGCGTCCGATGTGTTCCGAAATCCGCTGATACTCCTTCCCGTTTCTCTTCAGGCTTTTCCCTTTTCCCTTGGTTATTCCGCAGGCAATTGATTCCGACGCTCCGGATTCGGCCATGAAATTCCCCTTCACGATCATCATTTCCTCGCCGTGGCGGGTTATGGCTGCGTCGGGGAGAGAAGACATGGTGCGCGTCATGCAGAGGAAATGAATGGCATCAAGGAGATTGCTTTTCCCCATGCCGTTCATCCCCAGCAGACAGTTCGCTCCGTCGGAAAACTGAAGGTTGGCGGATGCGATGTTCTTGAAATTCAGTATGTCGATGTCATGCAGAATCATTCATCTTCTTTTTTGCCGTAGGCGAGATCGCCGGCGTCGCCGAGCCCGGGCACTATATAGCTGTGTGAATTGATGTCGGGGTCGATGGCAGCTGTCCAGATGGTCGTCATCCCTCCGGGAAGCACTTTGCAGAGATATTCCACCGCCTGTCGCGACGCAATGATCGAAGCCACATGGAGGCGTGCCGGTTTCCCTTTTTTCAGCAGGGCGCGGTATCCGAGTTCCATGGAGCTTCCAGTGGCAAGCATCGGGTCGATCAGGATGAGCGTTTTCCCCTCGATCGAGGGCGCAGCCATGTATTCCACAAGCACGTCGAACTGGTCGCCCTTCTCCTTGTAGCGCCGGTAGGCACTGACAAAGGCATTCTCGGCATAATCGAAATAGTTGAGGAAGCCCTTGTGGAACGGAAGGCCGGCGCGGAGGATGGTGGCGAGAACAACTTTGTCTTCCATTTCATGACACATCGAGAATCCCAGCGGTGTCTGCACCTTCTCCTGCGTGTAGTTTAGGCGTTTCGAGATTTCGTAGGCCATTATTTCTCCGATCCTCGTGAGGTTTGTGCGAAACCTCATGGGGTCGTTCTGAATCTGAACGTCGCGTAGTTCTCTCATGTAGCGGCTCACGAGACTCGGCGTTGTGGCGAAGTTTATGATTTCAATATCATTCATAGCGCAAATATAACCATTATTTCCCTTGTTTCGTAGCTTCTGCGAAAAAAAGTTTTGTTTCAGCCGTGTCTTTTGCGATTTGACCTTTGAGAGTCTGGATGGAGTTGAACTGCATCTCGTCGCGCAAGCGTTTGTGGAAAGAGAGGGTGAGGGGGTGTCCGTAGAGGTCGCCCCGCCAGTCGGGGATGTGAGCTTCGACAGTCAGGTCGTTGCCTCGCCTTACGGTCGGGCGCACTCCTACGTTGACCACGGCAGGGAGGTGAGAGCCGTCAGGCAGGAAGGCCAGGGCGGCATACACCCCTTTCCCCGGCACCACAATTCCTGGTTCCGGCATAAGGTTGGCGGTTGGGAAGCCTATCGTTCTTCCCAGCTGGTTTCCCTGAACCACTATCCCCGGGAGAGAGAAGTTTCTCCCGAGAATCGACGCCGCTTTCTCCACATCTCCGGCAGCCACCGCTTTCCTGACGGCCGAGGAGCTTGCCCCCGGCACGAAAGGAGCCTCGATGACCTCGATCCCGTGTTCGGCGCCTATTCGGCGGTAGTCGGCGAGAGAGAGATTGATTCCGTCGCTCCCGAAAGTGTTGTCATATCCCACCACGAGGAGGCGGGTGGCATATTTCTCGCTAAGCTCCTTCATCCAGTCGGCGGCCGTGGTGGCCCGGAGCTTCTCATCGAAGGGAAGCACGACGGGAGCTACGCCCGCTTTTCTGATCAGATCGGCCTTTCTGCCTGGAGTGCAGATTGCGGGGGGCATCCTGTCGGGGGCGATCAGGGCGAGCGGGTGTCGGTCGAACGTAAGGGCGATCGGAGTCAGCCCCCTCTCTTCCGCGAGAGTACGCAGATGAGAGAGCACTGCCTCATGCCCTACATGGACCCCGTCAAAAGTTCCGACCGCTGCTGCTGTGGGTCTGTTTTCAGGATTCACTTTTCCGTTCATTGATAAGTTTCCGGGCCACGGCGGTCAGTGTGTCGTCGCCCTCTCCGGTGATCCTGATGGCGTGGAGTCCGGTTGAACGGGCACTCTCGCAGTTGGCTTCCGAATCGTCGAGCATGAGGGTTTCTTTCGGATCGAGGGAGTAGCGGGTGGTCAGATTCTTGAATATCCGGGGGTCGGGTTTGCAAGTCCCCTCCTGAAACGACACCACGATGCCGTCGAAATAGTCGTTGATCGACAGGCCCTCCTGGCGGAACGCATTCTCGATCCAATGGTTGAACATTATCGGGTTTGTGTTGGAAAGCACAAATGTCCGGAATCCGGCCTCCCTCAGCTTGCGAATTGCCTGGAGCCTCTCGATCGGAAGGTCAATGAGAAATCTCTCGAACGCGTCCTGAATCTCGGAGCAGGAAGTAGCCTGACGGCATAGAGGGAGAATATGGTCGAAAAACTGAGCCGCTGTCATTGCTCCCGTTTCCAGAAGGAGGAAAGGCCCTTTCTGCTCATATTCCCCGAGAAGAGAGGCTGCGTCAGCGATCCCGAGGGATTCGAGGGCGGCTGCGGCGTTCTCTCGTCTGATGTCGATGACTACGCCTCCGAGGTCGAAGATGATGTTTTTTATATCCATGGAATAGAAATTATTTCTGACTGCAAAATTAATACATTTTTTGCAACTTCGGGATTAAGTATTAATTTTGTGAACGAATCGAATAAAACGAGATAACTGCTATGACTAAACAAAGAGCAATCGGCATTCTCACTTCGGGAGGCGATGCCCCCGGAATGAACGCTGCGATAAGGGCCGTCACGCGTGCGGCAATCTTCGCGGGTTTCAAGGTCTTCGGAATCATGAGGGGCTACAAAGGCCTGATCACCGACGAGATCGAGGAGTTTTCCACTCAAAACGTGTCGAATATCATCCAGCGGGGAGGCACGATCCTGAAGACGGCCCGTTGCAAGGAGTTCATGACTCCGGAGGGGAGACAATGCGCCTATGACGTGCTTCAGCGCCATGGAATCGATGCACTTGTTGTCATAGGCGGCGACGGCTCGCTCACCGGTGCGAGAATCTTTGCCAATGAATTCAGTTTCCAGATCGTGGGATTGCCCGGAACCATCGACAATGATCTCTATGGCACTGACTCCACCATCGGCTACGACACGGCTCTCAACACCATCATGGACTGTGTCGACAAGATCCGCGACACCGCTACATCTCATGAGCGTCTTTTCTTCATAGAGGTGATGGGCCGCGACGCCGGTTTCCTCGCGCTCAACGGCGCTATCGCCGCCGGTGCGGAGGCTGCCATCATCCCGGAGATCTCTACTCCGGAAGATCAGCTCGACGAGCTTATAGCCAATGGGTTCAGAAAATCGAAAAATTCATCGATCGTCCTTGTGGCAGAGTCTCCTGCCACGGGGGGAGCCATGGGTCTGGCCGAGAGGGTCAAGAAGGAATATCCGGGTTATGACGTAAGGGTTTCCATATTGGGCCATCTGCAGAGAGGAGGGTCGCCAACGGCCTACGACCGCATCCTTGCCTCCCGGATGGGCGCTGCAGCTGTCGACGCTCTTCTTGATGACCAGCGCAACGTTATGATCGGCATCAAGAATGATGAGATTGTCTACGTTCCCTTCACCAAGGCTATCAAGAATGACAAGCCTATCAATCAGGAGCTTCTCTCCACACTTCGCCGTCTTTCAATCTGATTGGACTCTGAAAATTTTTTCAGTGAAAAAAAGCCGGGAGATCCTAAGATCTTCCGGCTTTGTTGAACAGATTCTCTTAAACGGAGCGTTGGAACGCTATTTCAGACCTGAAGGAAAGATGCGGGATTCAGTTGTGGTTCGTTCCATCTTCAAATCAAAACTTCGCCTTTACTGCCTTCGCCTTACCGACATTATTATTGTCTTGAGGGGGGTATAAATTTCAAATGCGGAATCTCACGACTCCGCATTTGAAATCCATTTAATTAACTATTATTAATATGAAAAAATTTAACCCGTGGGTGGAGATGGATTCGAACCACCGAAGGTATAAACCAGCAGATTTACAGTCTGCCCCATTTGGCCACTCTGGTATCCACCCATGCTTTTCGGGCTCATGGCATAAGGCCTGCGCCCGAATTGCATTGCAAAGTTAGGAATAAAACCTGAACCCTGCAAATATCCGGCTCAAAAAACCGAAAAATCTTTTTTCATCAGATTAATTTCGCGGAGGCTTCGCGGATGCGGCACATGGCTTCGCGGATGTTGTCGTCGGAGGTGGCGTAGCTCAGACGCATGTAGCCGGGGGCGCAGAAAGCGGCTCCGTCGACACAGGCTACGTGGGCCTCTTCAAGAAGATACATCACATAGTCGCCGCTCGATTTGATTTCGCGGTCGCCGACCTTCTTGCCGATGTAGGAGCTCACCTCGGGGAAGAGATAGAACGCACCCTCAGGGCAGTTTGTCTTCCATCCGGGAATCTCTTTTGCGAGCGACACGATAAGGTCGCGGCGGCGTTCGAACGCCACTCGCATATCCTCCACACACTGCTGCGGACCTTCGTAGGCAACTTCTGCTGCCTTCTGTGCGATCGAGGAGGCTCCGGAGGTGTATTGTCCCTGAAGCTTAGTGACGGCTTTAGCCACGGAAAGCGGGCCGGCCATGTAGCCGATTCTCCATCCGGTCATGGCGTAGGCTTTGGAGACGCCGTTGATGATGACCACGCGGTCTCTGACGCTCTCGAATTCGGAGATGCTATGCACTTCCCCGCCCACAAAGTTGATGTGCTCATAGATCTCGTCGGCGAGGATCAGCACGTCGGGATAGCGGGCAAGCACGTCGGCGAGGCCTTTGAGCTCCTCCTTGCTGTAGATGCTTCCCGTGGGATTTGACGGGGAGTTAAACATCACCATCCTGGTCTTCGGGGTTATGGCTTTCTCAAGCTGCTCGGGGGTAATCTTGAAGTTCTGTTCCACACCGGCATATACCTCCACGCATACTCCTTCTGCCAGTTTTACCATTTCCACATAGCTCACCCATGCGGGCACGGGAATCACAACCTCGTCGCCCGGGTTGATGGTGGCGAGGATCACGTTGCAGAGTTCCTGCTTCGCTCCGTTGCCCACCACGATCTGCTCCGGCGCGAACTCAATATGGTTTTCGCGGCGTAGTTTCTCTGCGATTGCTTTGCGGAGGGAGAGATATCCCGGCACGGGGGTGTAGCGCGAGAAATTGTCGTCGATAGCCTTTTTCGCCCCCTCCTTGATGAAATCGGGGGTGTCGAAGTCGGGTTCGCCGACACTCATGTTGATGACGTCGACGCCGGCGGCCTTAAGCTCGGCGCTCTTTTGCGACATCGCCAGGGTGGCGGAGGGGGAAAGCGCCTGAATGCGTTGTGAAATCTGTATCATTCCGTTGATTTTATGTGGATATTTTCCGCGAAATTAGTGATTAAAAACGAGCGGTCAAAAAAATAATTTGTCAAAGATGAAAAAAATTATTTATCTTTGCAGGGTCAGAGTGATTTATAAACGAAAACACAACAGATGTAAACCTGAAATTTATATGAGAAAAATCAATCCTGCAGGCCGCGGTTTGGGTGTGGCCATTATGTGTCTTGCGTGCGGACTGCTTCTGGTGATGAATTCATGCATCCGTAAAGAAACGATGGATGTATCCGACCTTGTGAAGACCGTTCCATCCTCGGCAAGTATGGTGGCAGCCGTCAATCTCCACAGTTTGATTGAAAAGACCGGTGGCAAAATCAAGGGTTCGGAGATCGAGCCGGGCAAAGAATTGAAATCGTTTGCCGCCTCCGGAAAGCTCAGCGAAATAAAAGAAGTGCTCGGTAGTCTTAAGGGGATAGATCCTGAGGGTCTGATTTATTTCAAAGATGCCTACGACAATTATGTGACTTTCCTTCTTTCAGACACCCATGCTTTCATGGAATCGATCAGCTCAGAGTCCGGCTCCTCATTCGAGGAGAATGATGGAGTCTCCGTTTGCGGAAACGTTGCCATAAATGGTGCGCAGGCATGGATCAACATGTCGAGCAATAATGTTGACGTGCGTGCCATAAAGAACTATTCGTCGCTGAATGAGTCGCAGAGTTTCTTCTCCAATCCGATGGGCTCGAAATTTGTGGAGACTACCGATGATGTGGTTTTGTGGTCGCTTCTCAAGGAGCTGGGAACGTCGGGCTATTCCGTTCCGGTTCTCGGAGATCTGACGTCGGCAAAGATGTTCTCGGGGATGGTGTTCGAGAATCCTGATGCCTCCCTCTTCACTCTCAATTTCGAGAAGGGAAAAATGGTGGCCGAAATGTCGGTGCTCAATTCAAAGGGGGAACAGGCGAAATATCTCCTTCCGGCGGATAAAATAGACGTCGATCAGCTGAAGACACTCGCTTCCGGAGCCGATGTTGTGGTAGGAGTATCCGTTCCCAAATCCCTGGTCAAGAAAGTGAACAAGATGGCTTCATCTTTCGGGGGCAACTTCATGGGGCTTTCGGAAGATGCTCTCGGAGCCATCGACGGCACGATCGGCGTGGCAATGACGATGGATGTGGCCAATACATCTTCTCCGGTTTCCGGCTTTGTGACAACTGATGGAAAGGGTTCTGTCGACCTCATGAATTTCCTCTCTACTTTCGGTCCCACCAAGAAAGATGGAAAGCTGATAAGATTCTCCAAGGGAGAAGTGACAGGCGAACTGGATGTGGCCCAGGCGGTCGAGTCGCTCAAGGGAGCTACGCTGGGAGTGGTTGTCGGATTTCCGGATGAGAAGAAGGCTCCGAACCAGCTGATGCCGTGGCTTCGCTCTTTTTCTCTTGCGCTGGTGCCGGAGAAGGGGAGTCTCGTAGGTAAAGTGATTGTAAACGCACGTGATGACTCGGAGAATATCCTGCTGACAATCCTGAAATCTTCGAACTGACCGGCCAGTCTTAACCGCATTTTAATGAGAATAGAAAAGATAGGGTTGAGGGGTATGCTTCCGGGAGTGTTTCTCTCGGAAAGCATACCCGATTCCGATATCTGGCGCAGTGAGGTTGAGTTCAGACGGGGGGAATTCTATCTTGTCGAGGCGGCGAGTGGTGGCGGAAAATCGTCAATGTGCTCCTATATATATGGGCTTCGTACAGATTACGTCGGGACCCTCCTTTTTGACGGAGAAGATGCCTCTGCCCTCGGCATCCCCGAATGGCAGCGGCTCAGAAGGGAAAGCCTCGCCTATCTTCCTCAGGAGCTTTCCTTGTTTCCGGAGCTTACCGCCCTCGAAAACATCAGGCTGAAAAACGACCTCACCGGCCACGTGAAGGAGGAGAGGATCATGGAGTGGCTAAGGATGCTCGGAGTGGATGCAAGGAAAAACACGCTTGTCGGGAAGATGTCGGTCGGACAGCAACAGCGTGTAGGAATAGTGAGGGCGCTGTGTCAGCCGTTTGATTTTCTTCTGCTCGACGAGCCTGTCAGTCATCTCGATCCTGCCAACAACGCCATAGCGGCATCTCTTGTCATGGAGGAGGCGAAGAGGCAGGGAGCCGGGATCATCGCCACCTCCGTGGGCAATCCTCTTGCACTCCGGAATCCGGTTGTTTTGAAACTCTGAAAAACAGAATCCGAAAAAATGAATCTGACGGCAAGATTATTGCGAAGAAATATCTCGGTTCCGCGTATCGCGGCCTTTGTGTTTTCCAATCTTGTGGGGCTGGCGATCATCGTCGGAGCCCTGCAGTTTTATGAGGATGCAGGAAGTCTATGGCGCAGCGACGATAGTTTCCTCAGCAGCGATTATCTTGTGGTCAACAAGCGGGTGACGACTTCCGGGCTATGGAATGAGACACAGGAGGGCTTCTCGGAAAGCGAAGTGGAGGATCTTCGGTCGCAGCCATGGGTCAGAGATGTGGGCAAATTCACATCGAGCGGCTACAAGGTTCTGGCCTCGGTAGCTCCCGGGAACGGAAGGGGAATGTCGACGATGCTTTTTTTCGAATCCGTGCCTGACGGATTTCTCGACGACCTTCCTGCAGGGTGGACATTCCGCGAGGGAGACACCACTGTGCCCATCATGATATCGAAAGATTATCTTGCACTCTATAATTTCGGTTTCGCCGGTTCTGCAGGTCTTCCTCAGCTGTCGGAGGAGTTGATATCCACCATTCCCCTGAGTCTCGAACTCCTGTCAGACGACGGCTCGCGCAGGATAAACCTCCAGGGGAGAATAGCAGGGTTCTCCAACAGACTCAACACTATCCTCGTGCCGGAAGGCTTCATGGAATGGAGCAACAGGCAGCTGGGGGGAGAGGAATCGGAGTCTCCGAGCCGTCTTGTGGTCAATGTGAGCAGTCCGGGCGACGTGGCAATCAGGGATTATCTTGATTCTCATGGGCTTGAGGTTGGAGGCAATCGTGCAGGCTCCTCGGCATCCTTTCTGCTGCGCCTTGTCGTCGGGCTAATTGTGGCGGTCGGAGCTATCATTTCGCTGCTTTCTTTTTTTCTGCTTCTTCTCTCCGTCTCCCTTATCATGGAGAAAAACCGCGACAAAATTCATACGCTTCTCATGATGGGCGTTCCGTTGGGAAGCGTAGCTGCCCCCTACATCCGGATAGTTTCTGCGGCTACTTGCGTTGCGTTTCTCCTTGCCATTGGAGTCGGGGTTGCATTGCGTATGTGGTATCTTGAGCCCCTTCGAGCTTTGGGAGCCACAGGGGGAAACGTCGTGATCGCTCCTGCCGTGGCCCTTGCTGTTTCGCTGTTGCTGCTTTCCCTCAATGTGGTTTCGATAAGGAGGAAAGTGAGAAAATCATGGCGATGATCCTACGGCGGCTTGCCTCGGATATGATATATGTGGCTTGGACAATGAGAATTAAGGAATGGAATGTTTAGCGTAGTTGGCGGTTTTGTTGCGTAAGCCGAAGATATTCACTAAATTTGTAGTGTGAAAAATGGAGCCGCCTCCTAAACGGATGAGGCCTCCGATTGTTCATATAGTATGAAGACAAACCAGAAAGATACAGAAGAAATGAGGAAGCAGGTGGAACCGACGCCGAAAAGCGCCACCGACAGCCGGAAGGTGATTGACGATGCCACCTCCTCGGAATATAAATATGGCTTCACAAGCGATATCGACACGGAGATAGTGCCTCCGGGGCTTAATGAAGACGTGATCCGTTTCATCTCGGCAGTTAAAGGAGAGCCGGAATGGCTCCTTGATTTCCGGCTCAAGGCATTCCGCTATTGGCAGACACTTCCTGTTCCGGAATGGGCCCACCTGCGTATTCCGCCGATAGATTTCCAGGCTATTTCATATTATGCCGCTCCTAAAAAGAAAGCCCTGAAGAAGAGCATGGATGAAGTGGATCCCGAACTTGTGGCCACCTTCAATAAGCTTGGAATCTCTCTCGAGGAGCAGAAACATCTTGCGGGGGTAGCGGTCGACGCCGTCATGGATTCGGTCAGCGTGAAGACCACCCATCGGGAGAAGCTCGCTGAACTTGGAGTCATCTTCTGTTCCTTCTCGGAAGCAGTGAAGGATTATCCTGATCTTGTGAGGAAATATCTGGGCACGGTCGTGGGCTATCGCGATAATTTCTATGCCGCCCTCAATTCCGCTGTGTTTTCCGACGGCTCGTTCGTCTATATCCCGAAGGGGGTGAGATGTCCGATGGAACTCAGCACCTATTTCCGGATCAACGCTTCCGGCACCGGGCAGTTTGAGCGCACGCTTATCGTTGCCGACGACGATGCCTACGTAAGTTATCTCGAGGGATGCACCGCCCCGATGCGGGATGAAAACCAGCTTCATGCCGCAATCGTGGAGATCATCTGCGAGGAGCGGGCGGAAGTGAAATACAGCACGGTCCAGAACTGGTATGCCGGCGACAAAGAGGGGCGCGGAGGAATCTATAATTTCGTGACCAAACGTGGACTATGCCGCGGCCACAGGTCTAAGATCTCCTGGACTCAAGTGGAAACCGGATCGGCCATCACCTGGAAATATCCCTCCTGTATCCTCAAGGGGGATGAAAGCGTCGGGGAGTTTTATTCTGTTGCGGTGACCAATAATCACCAGCAGGCCGACACGGGAACGAAAATGGTGCATATCGGGAAAAACTCAAGGAGCACGATAGTGAGCAAGGGCATATCTGCCGGAGAGAGTGAGAATTCCTACCGCGGACTCGTGAAAATGACCAGGAATGCCTCAGGCTGCAGAAACTTCACTCAATGTGATTCCCTGCTTATGGGAAACAGATGCGGCGCCCACACGTTTCCCTATATCGATGTGCAGAATCCCACGAGCACTGTGGAGCATGAAGCCACGACTTCAAAGATCAACGAGGAACAACTCTTCTACTGCCGTCAGCGAGGAATCCCTGCTGAGGAGGCTGTGGCCCTGATTGTCAACGGATATGCCAAGGAGGTGATGAATAAACTCCCGATGGAGTTTGCCGTGGAGGCACAGAAACTTCTGCAGATCACTCTGGAGGGATCTGTTGGTTAACAAAAGAGAAAGCAAGAAAAGTGAACGAAAGAACAGTTATTATCGACAGGGTTGATCCCCAGACATTTTATGGGGTCAACAACAATAATATAAACCTTGTGCGCAATCTCTTCCCGAAATTGCGCATGGCCGCCCGCGGCAACGTTATCAAGGTGATCGGCGAGGAGGGGGAGACGGCGGAGTTCGAAAGGAAGATCAAGGAGCTCGAGGCATACGCCTCAACCTACAATAAATTGCCGGAAGACGTGATCATCGACATTATCAAGGGGGCACCTCCGAAACCTGTAGAGGCCGAAGGGGTCATCATCTTCGGGCAGACGGGGCGTCCGATAGCGCCTCGCAATGCCAATCAGGCGAAGATGGTTCGCAGCTTCGCGAAAAACGACCTGACGTTTGCCCTTGGTCCAGCCGGAACCGGAAAGACCTATATCGCGATCGCTCTCGCTGTGGCTGCCCTTAAAAACAAGACCTGCAAGAGGATCATCCTTTCACGCCCGGCAGTGGAAGCCGGCGAGAAGCTGGGCTTCCTCCCCGGTGATATGAAAGATAAGATCGATCCTTATCTCAGGCCCCTTTATGATGCTCTCGAGGATATGCTCCCGCAGCTGAAGCTGAAAGAATATATGGAGAACGATACTATCCAGATCGCTCCGCTCGCGTTCATGCGCGGACGCACCCTCAATGATGCAGTGATTATTCTTGACGAGGCACAAAACACCACCAAGCATCAGATGAAGATGTTTCTGACGC
>CAYROR010000012.1:0-59580 GCA_964425935.1 uncultured Sangeribacter sp. | reverse complement strand
TCAACTTCATGGATGGTTGAAAATCTTATTGAAAATCAGGGAGGACTGCACAACCGGATTACAGAAAGCATATATCTCCGACCATTCACGTTAGGTGAGACCGAGGAATACCTTGTCAAGCGACGCTTTCCGAAAGACCGCTATCAGACACTACAGTTTTATATGCTTACAGGTGGTGTTCCTTATTACCTCAGCCTGCTGGAGCCTCGTGAGAGTGTGGCCCAGAATATTGACCGACTTTGTTTCGATCCTCGCGGCAAATTGAGAATGGAGTTTGATGAATTGTACAATGCGCTGTTCTCCAACGCCCAGACTTATGTCAACGTGGTCAGGGTTCTTGCAGAAAACAAGTCGGGACTGACCCGTAAGGAAATTTCGGAGAGAACAAAGATTTCAGGAAGCACATTAACCGGGATTCTGAAGAATCTTGAGCGCAGCGATTTCATAGACAAACGGCTGCAATACGGCAATAAGAAAAAAGACAGTGTTTACCGACTTATAGATTTTTATACCTTATTCTACTATAAATTCCTCGAATCTGACGGAAGCAGGGATAGTCAATGGTGGACCCATAATCTATCCTCGCAATCCATCCTCTCATGGATGGGACTTACATTTGAGCTAATTTGTCTTGAACATCATGAGCAGATAAAAAAAGGTCTGGGTATCGGGGGAATGGCAACATCTGTCTCGACGTGGCGGCATGTAGCTGATAAAAACGATATGACCTCGGGAGCTCAGGTTGACATGGTGATTGAACGCGCAGACCGAATCATACATCTCTTTGAGATGAAATTCAGTACTAATAAGTTTAAGATCACAAAAGAGTATGAAAAGAAAATTCGGGAGCGTCTTTGGCTGTTTCAAGAGATTACCAAGACAACGAAAGCGGTGGTGCAGACATTTGTCACCACTTACGGATTATCCAATCCTACAGCGTGGAGCATAGTGCATAGTGAGTTGACAATGGACGATTTATTCACATAGTAGAAATTTTTTCCATTGAGAGGTTGGTTTTTTTGAGAGCGAGGGGTCATATATATGTATGACGAATTTTGATGACATAGGACAGCTTTTCCGAACGCATTATGTAGCGATGCATCGTCTTGCGATGCTGATAATCCGGGATGAAAATGTGGCGCGAGACATTGTGCACGATGTCTTTGAGGCCCTGCTTGTTTCCGGGAAATCATGCGTCTCGGGAGCGTATCTTCTCACAGCTGTGAGAAACAGATGCCTGAAACACATCCGCAATCTGTCAGTTCATGACCGCATGAAGGAGGTGTATGCTGTCGACGAAGAGGAAATTGCGGATGAGGAATGGCCCGATGATGCCACAATAGCCCTGATTCAGACAACCGTTTCCAATGATCTTTCGGAAGCATGCCGACGCGTGGTTAATTTACGATTCTTTGATGGGAAAAGCTATCAGGAGACAGCTGAGACTCTCGGAATCAGCAAAGCTGCAGTCTATAAGCATCTGCGTCATGCAATAGATGTCTTACGCGAAAAAATATCTCGAAATGGATAAAATTGACCGACTGTTTGATGCCATGGAGCATCCTGAGCATTTCTCTTCTGCGGAGATTGAGGAAATGCTCCACGACCCTGAGGTGAAGGAGGCATTTGATCTGCTTGACAAAACGAAATCAAGCCTTCAATCCATAGATATCCCAGACATTGAGGATGAATGGAAAACTTTTGAAAACAATCACCGCCAATATAAAAAATCCCGACATCGTTGGCCATCGCGCTTCTTTTCCCGAAACGCAGCGGCAAGTATCGCAATAGGGATTGCTTCATTTACCGCCGTTGCAGCAATCGTGGGTGTGGGAATAAACCGCATTAACAATAATCGATCAGAGGCAACTCCTGACGTCAAAACAGTGGCCGGGAATGCTTCCGGCACGTCTCAACCTGATACGGTAAAGGCAGCGGAAATCAAGAAAGAGGCAGCTCCGGAAATAATACTTTTCGATGAAGAGACTTTTGAAACAATTATCAACCGGATTGCCACTTATTATGATTATAAGGTGGTTTTCAATAATAATGCCACTAAAACCCTACGCCTCTATTTCCGTTGGAATCAAGCTCTCCCGCTTGAGGATGTGGTGGAAAGTCTCAACAACTTTGAGCAGATCAACCTCTCGATCAAGGATAAGAACCTAAAGATAGACTGACCAAATGGCACGTATCATAACCCTTCTTGCAATCATATTACTACCCCGATCTCGACATCAACTTCATCTATAATGAACTGGAGACCTACAAGACCAGCGCCACAACAAAGGCTGATTGAAGATCTCTGATTGAAATCAGAGATCATACCCATCATAGCCAATAGCCTTAATTTTCAGCGACTCGGGGGGATCAAGTTCTTTCCCTTCGATCACTCTCCTGATTGCCGCAGCAAGATTGCGAGCGAGCAACATGCGGCGGGTATCCCACAATATTTTATCCCACTCTATCCTCAGAATAACATGATTTGCCTCAGGCGCATTGATCTGTCGAAGCACCAAGCGTTTATTCGATGTGTCGAAATGTCGCTGATGCTCCACGTTCAGATCCAGCTCCTCCTTCATTACCTTGGCAATATCGTCATAAAGCCGACGATAGGTTTCGGTGTCTTTCACAAGAAGATTCTCTCCCTCGAAGCTTTCATCCCCTTTCTTTCCGCCAATTCCGAAATGCATGTGTTCGGGATATTCTGGTTCAAGAGCACCGCTTGACACTAAAAGGGTGAAAGACCATGCGCCAGGTCTCGAAACCAATTTCTCAAGATCAGCGGCAAAAGGAGCATACTCGGCCACAGGATTCTCAAGATCGGGGGAAAAAACTGATAAATATGGATAAGGTGTGCCGATTTCACGACTGATATAATTAAATCCACCGATCAGGGCAACATAGTAAGCGAAATTACCGATCCCGGCATCAACCATGCTTGTCGGCGATACGATAGTCACTTTCGATCCCCGGTCGATGAAAAGTCCGTAGGAACAATTACAGAGGAAATGTTCAACAGCCAATTCATCAGTGTGTTTCTTTCCTTGTGGTATTGTTGTAGCAGTGCTAACAAGGCGGAAATTCGGAGCATTCTCAGAATTGACTGCATCAACAATCTCATCCTGTTTCAATCCCAGACGCGCCTGAAGAAAGGTCAAAGTCTTGAATGGAGGAGTGACCTGATATCCCGACGGACGATCAAGCTTCCGCTGGAAAGCATTACGAAGTTTCTCCGCGGTCTTCTGAATCTGCACACTCTTGTTTCTATTTTCTATTGCCTCAGTGAAACCTGCTCCCAAGATACCGGCCGGAACGGCAACAATCGCAATTCCCATAATTCCCACAAGGCAAGCGATTATTCTACCCATTATCGTGACAGGCGGGGTATCGGCAAATTGACCGGGGTCGCCGATATACTGGGCAAAAGACCATATCACAGAACGCAATCCATTGTCATACACCTCCGGCTGAGCGTCATGCTCATAGATATAGAGCATAATGGAGAGTATGAAAGTGACGATCACAAGAAACTGCATCGACACTATGAGCTCATTCTTTTTTTCAAGGATGGAATCTGAGAGGAGATTGAAACTGCGGGCATACCGAGTGATGCGGAACACCCTGACGATACGGGCTGTTCGCAACACTTTCAATCCGCTTATTGACAATGGAACGAAATATTGTATCAGGAAAGGATAGGTTGATATGAAGTCTATGAAGCCATAGAAGGTAAAACAATAGCGGATCCTTCCCATAAATCCTTTATACTTCGGACTTTTTTCAGGGGCTGCCCAGATTCGCAGGGTTACTTCAACAATAAAGAACCATAGTGTGATTTCATTAATCACATTCAATACGCGTTGCATCTCTATTCCAACCGGAAGAGTGGCCACGAATATTTCAACCGAACTTAATAAAATCATGAAGACAATGACCCAATCCGCAATGTTATACCATTGGCGGGTGCCAAGATTGTCATCAAACACTAAACCTAATTTATGGCGAAAAGAAAGAACTTTTTCCTTGAATGTCATCGGCGTGTGCTAAAATACTTGAATAAAAAATATATTATCGCTACAATCCAAAGCATTACGACAAGCAATACATCCTCTTTGTCAGGATGAAGGATTGCATTATATGTTCCTGCAAACAATACTATGCCATAGATCCAGAACAACCAGCTGCCACGTTTAGTCTTATCTTGTCCTTTATTTACAGGGCGATTTGAGCCATACGACTTGTTCCGGCTTCGTGGTTTGTTTCTGGAATTGGAGTGCTGACGACCAGGTCCCGATTTGTCAACAGCCACACGATAGGGGGTTGACCATTTATCACCATAGATGGCATTGCTGACCCGGTTTCCCGTGTTTCGCCCCAGCTGTCTCCAGAATGATTTGAAAAAAGCACCCATATCTCTAAACCTGTCTGCTTATAACGACACTGAACTGACCGGCACTAATACCAATGCCGGAATCATCTTCTTTTTTTCTTTTTAGGGGAACCCAACACTGCTCCTATTATCAAGGCCCCGACTTTCCGTTCCAGTCCCTGACGCGAAGTCGGAATCCCCGTGGCGCGGGCAATCTTCTGTTTCGTCGTTGTCACCCCGAGGGCTCTCTTCCAAGAGAATGATAATCCAGGTATTTTCATGTTGTATCTTCTATATCAGTCCTAATACGGAGAGAATCAGGCAGAGGCCAAGAATAAGGAAGGTGAGGCATCCTCCACAGCCACATCCGCTTCCCCTGTCAGCTGCACTCCCAAACAACCATTGGAAAGTGATGACGGCAATAACTCCCTTCCAGAAATCTCTCATATTGCCGTTTCATTTCGAGGCGCGGGTCTTGTTGAGCTGTGCCTGGGCTATCTGGCGTTTGATCGACTCGATATTGCGCTTGTGGCTCTCTGCTTTGTCAACCTTGCTCTTGCGGTAGGATGCCTTGGATGTAGGCGTCGAGGCGTTTTTAATCA
Source organism: uncultured Sangeribacter sp. (assembly GCA_964425935.1). Taxonomy (GTDB): domain Bacteria; phylum Bacteroidota; class Bacteroidia; order Bacteroidales; family Muribaculaceae; genus Lepagella. The sequence continues at coordinate 54,606 of CAYROR010000012.1, read as the reverse complement.
AGCGCGCATACGATTCATTATCGCGCTTCATGGATTCCTTTTCGCGGGCCATTCTTGCACGGAGATCGATGATCTGCTTCTGATAATATGCTTTCGTACTCATTGGTGAAATAATTAAAAAAGGCCATCGCTATAACGATTGTTGCATAGCGGTGGCCTTTGCTGAAACCTGCTTACTCTTTGCCTGCGGCGGCAAGGGTGATTTCGTTGTCGCTGAGTTTGGTATCAGCCGGATTAGCTACCTGGACGCCGATTCCATACATTTCGTTGATCTTCTTCTCGAAGTTTCCGACGCGGAGGTTGCTGCCGAATGTAGCCTCACCCCCTTTTGCGGATCCCATAAGGGAACCAAGAGTTGCTTCATCATCGGCTTTTGCCTTGCAGGTAGATGTGGTGTAGACGCGGAGGGTAGCTCCGAAAGCTTTTTTGAAGTTGGCCTTGAGGGTTTTCACCTTCATGCGGCTGTCAATTCTGAGTTCTGCCATAAGTTGTTGTTTATTTTGGATTAATAATTCATTTGGATAGGAAATTGCTCGTGACCTTAGCAGCCTTCTCGGGATCGAAATTCTCGCCGAGCAATTCAGCTGTCTTTTCGAGAGCTGTGCCTTTGGCTGCTGTTGTGAAGATGCTGTAGGCTTTCTTATAGGCAAATGTAAGAACTGCAAGATCATCGGAATACCCGATGCCGGGCATCACGTCCGGGATCACGTCGGCCGGACACACGAAATATGCAATGGCTCCGGCAAGAAGAAGCACGTCGGTCATCGGTATGTCGGTGACCACATCGCGGTTTTTTATACGGTCACGGATGGTATAGTAAATCGTCAGCACCATCACAACAATCTCCTGACCGGCCTTTGCAGCCTGAGTCTTGAGTTTTTCCCACATCTCTTCTGGGTTGAAGCGGTCGGCATAGCTATGGAGAGTCTCCGGAATGGTTTTCATCCATTCGGAAAGGTCTACGGTCTTGGTGACCGCTGCATTACTAATTTCATTAGCCTTATTCTTTATTTTATCAAAAAAAGCCATTTTTTTTAGTTTTGATACCCCTCCGGTGAAGGATCTGACACGATCACAGTCTTTCCCGTAAACCCTGACAGCAGCGACGTCAGGTTGTCGACCGCTTCCTTACGTGCTCGGGCAACATAGCCATTCCTGTAGATATTCTTCCGATAGTTCTCACGCACCTTTGATTTAATGGAATTTTCCTCGGCAGTGGTGAAATGGGAAGATTCGAGAAAATTGTCGTTCCAGACGTCGATCACCAGATAGGAACCGGGAGCGGTTGATTCATATATGTCGACAATCTCGCGGGGGAGATCGACACGGATCGTATCCGCCGTCTCGGAATAACGAATGCTGTCGAGATCGAATGAGATGGATCCGTTGAGCGACATACGCCCGAAAAGATGACGATTCCCGATCGTTCCTCTCACAGGCACATCATCATAGATTTCTACAGAACAAAGCCTGAGCATCGGAGAGACATCCGCTATCTTAGCCTCATGGATAGTGACTCTGGAGGCCTCCGGCGACAGACTCCACCAACACACCACAGCCCCGACCGCCACGACGACGAGAAGCACGATTATAATTCTAATGGTTTTCATGTCAGTAGAAATTTACAACAACATTATATCCATCGCCACCAAGAAGCGATTTGAAATATGAAACACACTTCGAGCGAGCCTCAGCCTCAAGACGACTGCGGAACTCGGATTTCTCTTCCACCTCCTTTTTCAAGGCGGTGTTCATCTGCTCCTTTATCTCGGCACGCTCCTTCGGATCGATCTGCGACCGCAACCCTGTCACCCGGTAATGATCTTCACGGATCCCCACGTCACGACCGGCAAATTCAGTCTGGATGGGAGGAAGATCGAGAGTGATGGTTTTGGTAGCTTCGTCAACCTTCACGTCGTCTTCAGTCACAGCCGACATATCTATATATGCCTTCATGTAGGTGTTATAGGAATACGCAGCTTTGCGGTCACCAATCTTTAAAGCATCGAGAAGTCCGGCAGCAGCCTGCTTCAGGCCCTCCGCCTTCGCGAGATCAATATCGTCGATTGTGGCCATTTTCGAGATGGTCATCTGCGCCAGGACAAGTTTATTGACCGACTTCACCTCCGACAGATAGTTTCTTCCCCCCTCTTTGGTCCCCATGAACCGGCAACCTCCAAAAACGATGGAGCATAAGAGGATTATGCCTGTTAATCGCAATTTATTCTTTCTCATTCTTTGATAGTATGGTTATACCTACAGAACTATGAATTCCGTCCTCCGGTTCACGTCAGATGTCGGATTATCGGCATCTTTAAGTTCTGAGCTACCCTTTCCTACAGCCTCAAGACGAGACCCGTCAATCCCTTCCTTATTGATAAGGAAGTCAACGGCAGCTTGAGCCCTGGCCTCCGAGAGCTTCTGGTTGACTTCGGCCTCACCCTCTGCTGAAGTGTGGCCTTCTATACGCAGCCGAAGATCCGGATTCTGTTTCAACACCTTCGCGAGATCGTGGAGCGCGAGTTTCGAATCATCGTTAAGTTCGGCCTTCCCTTGCTCAAACTGAGCAGCATTGAAACTATCTTCAATATCTTCGATCACTTGGACATAGACCGTGTCGCGCACAACTACCTCTTTCTCGACGATCTTCTCAACCTCCACTACCTTATTGCCACGCGGCAGACAAAGGGCAACTATAACTCCTGCCACAATCAAGGCAAGAAGAAGCCAGAGCCACCAGGGAAGTCCTTTCTTAGCCACTACAGGAACCGGAGGAACATAACCATTGAGATACTCAAGTCGGTAGCCACCTTTCTCCCCCTTCATGGTTTTCTCAAATTCCGCCACTTCGATATCGTAGAGGCTTCCCTGCTCAACCATGCGTTCGAAAGAGGGTTTTGACCACACCTGCGATAGAGCCACCTTGGAACCATCCTGAAGCTCAATAACTTCATCGGGTTTGGCGAAGTAGAGGCTCATCTTGGTGTTGTAATTCTCTGCCTCTTCAAGAGGAAGGAAGTTTTCAGGAGCTCCCTTGTCGGGACAGATACTGTTGGGGAATGCCTTGCGAAGATCCTCAAGTGTTGCATGTGGAAACATGACAACGTAGGCATGGACAATGCCCAGTGCCGTGCGGTTTTGAGCCTTTCCGTAGACTTTAATCTTTCCAGCCATATAATTATTCCTCTTCCGGTTCGAACGACACTTCAAGTTCGGGTTCAGATTTCACGAGGTCGCAGAGCATGAGCACGGCCGCATCCTGATCAATGTCAAGGGCTTCTGCAAGCGCGAGAAGATTGTGCACTTCATTGTAGGTTAACACATTGTCGCAGAGAGCCATCTGGAGAAGAGCCTGAAATACTTCGCCGGTCTCCTCGTCGTTGACTTTTGCTGCGTGTTTCACAGCATAGTCTGTGGCTTTTTGTTCGTCCATATTCTTAAGCTCTACGAGTGCTGCTGTCACGTTCATTGTCAGTTCCTTCTCAGGAATGCCAAGTGCTTCCGCGATCTCGCTAAGAGTAGTGCGTTCAATTTCCGAGAAATCTCCGTCTGCCCAGATAATTGCAGCAAGAATTGATGCGATAGTTATAGTAGGGGTCTGCATTTTTTGAGATTTAAAAGTTAGCGAAACAGTCGTTTGATTCTATTGGCCAGAGAATTCTTTGCCTTGCGAGCCTTTGCCATGCGTTCAGCGATGGCTTTCCCTTCTTTGGTGCGTTTATCAACTTTGCCGGAGGCCGTTTTCTTCAGTTTCGAAGTCTGTTTCTTAGGCGCCGAGGCTTTTGCCTTAGCGGCGCGGGCTTTGGCGAGGCGCTCCTTAAGTTCCTTATACTCCTTGGTGCGCTTGTCCATCTTGCCGGCGGCTGTGGTCTTTATTGCCATATTTTAAGTTGGATTTGTTATTGATTTATAGTCGTTATCATAAATTGAAAGGGGATCCCTTTCTTTGTGCGTGCCACTATATTTGTAGCCTCCCAACGGCAGGGATAAGTGGAGCTCAGATCAAAGGCCGGATAAGATTCCACAAGGGTCTTACCAGTGTTCGGACCCCAGAAGATATGACCGCCAAGCGAATGAGCTACCGGATGCGCCCCCTTGCGGTCGTGGAGCGAGAAAGGCTCATAGTTCACCCCGGCTGTGGGTTGATTCCAGAGGTTGTTGCAGTTGGAAACAATCACTGCCAGGCCGCCAGCCACATGGCCGAAAGCTTCTGTCATAGCCTCTATGCGTCTCACATCCTTCAGGTAATTATACATCACGATATCCGAGGCCGCCTGATTCTTTAGGATATCAATATTATCGTTACGCAATGGTTCTCCGAAGAGAGTCCATTCATAATCAATCTTCTGGGTGTGGTATTTCAACTCGACGCACGCCCATTCCGAACCTTTGCGCACCACAATATCGACCGAAATCTGATTATTCCACGGCAACTTCCTTTCATCGATACCGCGGCCGCGCAATTCACATAGCGGCACACGGTACTCAGTATCCACAAGGTCGTAGTTCCCGCTCTTTTCGGCCATCAGGAAGCGTGCAAGCTTCACCTGCATGTCGCGCTCATTAGTGAAGAAATCACGTTGATCAAGCAACCACTCCCTCACATCATCGTGAAGTATGTCAACGATATTCCGAGGTTTCATTTCCTTGGGAAGCTTTCGCCATCCTTGGCCATGCGCAGTTCACTTGCTGTTGTTGATGAAGTCAACGAGCTTGGAACCGTTGTTGCGGGTGTTGGATTTCTCGTTGATTTCGAATCCTACGTTGGCAGCAATCTCACGGAGTGCGCCAAGAGTGTTGGCATAGGTGCGGTAAGTTTCAATCGAACCGCTATCACGCTTCACGACAGTATATTCCCCAACCTCTGCCATATTGCCGTCTCCGTATTCTTTGATGAGTTTGGAGCCGAATTGTCGTGTAGTCCAGTTTGGGTCGTATTCAAAACCTTGGGCTTCGGCGCATTCCCGAAGGGCGCCTTTTACGTTGTCGTGAATTTTGCAGACACGCACTGTGCCAGAGTCTTCTACGGTGATGATGTATTCACCGGAAATAGCTGATTTCTTTGCCATAATAATTATGTGATTGGATAAAGTATTTTTGCAAAATTATAGAAATGTCGGGAACTTCCTTATCGTTTGACACGACATTTTCCATCACATTCTTGTGAAATAAAATTCACACAGATACCCCTCTCAGCTTCATGTACCCATTGGAGGATCGGGGGGGGGGTATCTTTCTGATTATCAATGCGATTTAGAGAATTAGAAAAGATAGCGAAAAAGTCTTTCTTAAGGATCACGCTTATACGGTAGAGCAGATAGGTGTCGATGTATTGCCTTGTAAAGATGTCGTAGACATTGCGTCGGTCGCAATGAAGCTTCCGACTGAACCATGTCACGCTGCGTTCCTGACGCCGCAACTCCTCCTCAATAATTTTTCCGATATTGATCGGCTCTATCACATCCAATGAATCCGTTTCCATTGACACAATATTCTATTCTTTCATAAGAGAACACAATCCATCCATTCAACGACCTTCAAAAACACGATCATCTCATGGAAGTCCTGACTATCTTATGAGCAAGACTAAAACATTGCAAACGGGATGCAATTATGTAGGTTAACTAAGGCATGAAAGCCAGGGAAGAAGAGCCGTTCCATCTCTTTCAGCGAGTGCCGAATTGCCAAGGCCGATGACCAAGGAGATGTAATCCTCCCAACTGCCGGATATAGGGGATCTGACCAGTTTTGCAATGCAAAATTAGTCAAATTTTTTATATGAGAGATTTCCGGAGTGTGTAATAAAATTTCACACTCCGCTTGCCTGACATTCACATTGAGATTTAAAGACCCCAAGCTCGCTTATTTTCAAAAAATTCACTAATTTTGCACTTTATTAAACATAATTCCATTTTAAACACCAATGAAATTATCATCACTAACCTATCTCGCTCTCTGTGGCGCAATCCTCGCTTCCTGCAAAGGCAATAAAGCTTCTGAGGAAGTTCCTGCAGGAATAGTCGATCCATTTGACTACACTCTGACCGTCAACAACATCGATGGAGAAGACAGCACTTTCGTATATCTTTATGACTACGATGCAATCGTGAGTTCAAGAAATCCGGCCCCTGAAGCCATCATTGATAGCGTGATGGTGGCAAATTCCACGGCAGTCTTCACCGTCAATGAAGCAACCGCTCCTGTAGTGATCCTCAGACTTGGAAGCGGGTCCGGCTTCACCATTTTCCCGGAGGCAGGCGACAACTCGTATGACGTTGCCGAAAGGAAGGGTTCCGGCGCGCTTGCTCAGAAATACGCGGCATACAACGACACCATCCGGGCGATCTATGAAATGGCCGAGGCAAAAGCTCCCGCAGCCAAAACTCCGGAATATAAGATATTCGCAGATTCCGTAAACAACCTTATCTCCCTTCTCAAAGACGTCACTCTCGAAGAGAACCTCAACAATGGCTTTGGCTACTACCTTCTCTCTCAGAATGCCGCCGACATGACCTCTGCTCAACTTGATTCGATCCTTGCGAAAGCACCCCGCTTCGCCAATGCGAATCTCATCCAGAATGCAAAAGACATCATCCAGAAATATGAAGCGACTTCTGCCGGATGCAAATACACCGATTTCACCATCACCAATGAATCAGGAGATGTGTCGCTGAGCCAATATGTGAAGCCGGGTCAGTATACTCTCGTCGACTTCTGGGCAAGCTGGTGCGGCCCTTGCAAGCGCGCCATCGCCGACCTCAAGAAGAACTATGACGATCTTCATGCCAAAGGACTCAACGTGGTGGGCGTAACCGTATGGGAGGATTCAGCCGACACAAAGAAATGGCTTGAGGAGAACCCCCTCCCCTGGGATATTATCCTTGATGCGCAGAGAGTTCCCACCGACATTTATGGCATCCGGGGAATTCCAACCCTCGTTCTCGTAGGTCCCGACGGAACTATCATAGCCCGCAGCTATGATGAAGAGGAGATCCTTGAAGCTTTCAATGCTGCTATAGAAAACACGGATCAGCAGTAAAATCATTCCGAAATGAAAAATACAAGATTAATTCCTATAATTGCCATTGCAGCAATTGCCGGAATAGTTTCCTGCAGCAAGAAAAACGTTGCCGATCCCACATTCACCGAAGCTGCGGACCCTGTCGTGCTCAGCGAAGAGCAGATCTCGCTCTGGGATCAGGTGGGCGACAAGCTCAACGGCGCATGGGGGGATGCCGACATCCGTTATGGCCGAAGCACCGTGCCACAGACATCAGACGCCGACACCATGAAGATAACCGCATGGAAAGGAGAGAAAGCATCGGCACAGCTTTTGCTTTGGGTTCGCGACGGTGCTGAGGGAGTGACATGCGACGTCAAGGAATTCACCTCCGACGCCGGGAAACTGCCCGCTTCAGCAGCCCAGGCCCGATTCGTGAGATACACGATCTCCGACACCACTTTCAACGTTCATGGCCCGGCTGTTCTTTCTGCCGACATGATCGACTCCATCTCCTGCATGAATATGGATGCCAAGACTGTTCGTCCGGTATGGGTAACCATCAACGTTCCTCAGGATGCAGCTCCGGGAATTTATGATTCCAAAGTGGTTGTCAATTCCAACGACAAGGGGAGCATCGAACTCCCAATCTCCCTTGAGATTGTGGACCGCACACTCCCCACTCCCGACCAATGGGCCTATCACCTTGACCTTTGGCAACACCCCTCTGCAGTTGCGAGAGCCTACGGACTTGAGATGTGGAGCGATGAGCATTTCGAGGCAATGAAGCCTCTCATGAAGATGCTTGCCGACGCCGGACAGAAGGTGGTCACCGCCAACCTGAACAAGGATCCCTGGAATCATCAGTGCTACGACGGATATGAAAATATGATCAAATGGACTCGCAACAGCGACGGCTCGTGGAGCTATGATTATGAGGTCTTCGACAAATGGGTCGGCATGATGATGGATCTCGGCATCAACAAGATGATCAACTGCTATTCGATGGTTCCCTGGAACTGCGAGCTGGAATATTTCGATCAGAAAGCCGACAGTGTGGTCACTGTGAAAGCAGAACCGGGCACTAAAGTGTTTGTGGAGATGTGGAAACCGTTCCTTGCTGACTTCAAATCCCATCTTGACAATAAAGGATGGCTTCCCATCACCAACATAGCGATGGATGAGCGTTCTCCGGAAGCCATGGATGCTGCGGCAAAGCTCCTTGAAGAGTGTGCCCCTGAAATGGGATTCGCAATTGCCGACAACCATCAGTCGTATAAGAAATACACAATGATGAGAGATGTTTGTGTTTCGCAGGGTCAGGCAGCTGACCATGATGACATCGTGGACAGGCGCAACAATGGTTTCAACACTACATTCTATGTTTGCTGCGGCCCACTTTATCCCAATACTTTCACATATTCCGAACCTTACGAGGCTGAGTTGCTTGGATGGTATGGAGTGGCCCTCGACTACGACGGCATGCTCCGCTGGGCCTACAACTCATGGCCGGAGGATCCTCAAGCTGATTCCCGCTATGGCAACTGGAGCTCCGGCGACACGTATCTGGTTTATCCCTACGGACGTCCTTCCGTTAGATTCGAACGCATGATCGATGGCATCGAAAATGCTGAAAAGATCAAGATCCTGAGAAATGAGGGAGTAGACATGGCTCCGGTTGAAGAAGTGCTTGAGACAATCCGCACCACCAACGTGAATGATCCCTCACAGCCCTGGCGTGAGATCACGGCAAAGGCCCGCAAAGCCCTTGACGAAGTTTCGCGGAAATAAAACCCTGTTATAGCAAAGCGAGACAGGAGAGATGGCAGCCCAGAATGCTGCATCTCTCCTGTCTCTTTTATTATAAGGATCAGATTGTCTGAAGATGAAGGGTCCTCTCTTTGAAGCCGGGAGATTTGACATGAAGAACCACGGAGGATGGCTTGTCGTGGCTTCTCAGAATCACGGTTGCAGTGCCGTTGTATAGCCGCCGTGAAGATCCCGTAGACAATTCATCGCTGGCAATATCGCCATTGATCACCCCGACGATCTCAGCATCTCCCTCCACACTGAATTCCAGCATGGAATCAGCCGACACATCGCGCAGCCCCTGGTGATCAACAGCTTCAACCTTCACATGCATGAGATCCAGACCGTCTGCTTTCCACTCCACGGGATCGGTTTCCACTTTCAATGCCACCCCTTTTCCATGAGTTTGAAGCTGATGGCGGGCAACAACCTTGTCTGACCCTTCATTATAAGCCCGGGCTTCAAGCTTGCCGGGTTGAAAAGCCACTTTTTCCCACACAATCCTGTTGCGGCGCCGTGGATCAGAAACGTCATTCTTGCGGCGCCCAAGACTTTTCCCATTTAGAATCAGTTCAACCTCAGAAGCATTAGTATATGTGAAGAGATCCAGACTGTCGCCAGGGTTGAAATTCCAGCTCTCCCTGAATGTCTTTCCACCCATCGCCACGCCATTCCATTCCGTTGTCCGTGAATTGGAAAAGGGAGCGATATAAACAAGCGGTTCTTCCGGCTTGAAGAAACTCTTTAGAAAGAACGCCATCGGTTTGGGCTCAAGAGAGATGTCAAAAACTCCCTGAGACCATCCTTTGGCTGGCCAACCGTGAGATTCCCCGAGATAGTCGATCATCCCCCAGTAGGCAAGTCCGACAACCTTGTCAAGATCCATCTCGAAGAAATTGGGTCCGAGATTACTCGTATTCGCCTCGCTCTGATAGAATATCATACCGGGGAAACGTCGGGAATCACCGGGGAAATACATATACCGATAATTATAAGATGCGATATCCGTCTCCAGTGCAAGGGGAGCAGGAAGAGAATCTGTCAGTTCGTTGCGTCCACGCGGGTGCATGGCCACAGTGACCGGACGAGTGGAATCATAACGGTTGAGAAGAAGTTTCTGAAGCTTATATGGAGTCACACCCCAGTCGTTATAATCAAGATCCGGAATCAGCTGAAGTTCATTGCCGAGACTCCACATCACGACAGAGGGGTGATTGCGGTCTCTCCTCACCCATTCCGGCACATCCTCCTGCCATCGCTCGCTCCAGGGAGTCCTTCCCCCTGAATATTGCCGGGTCCACTTGTCGTAGAGCTCATCCACCACAAGGATTCCATATTCATCACAAAGGTCGAGAAAAGATTCGCTATAGGGATTATGGGAAGTCCGGATATGATTGAACCCAAATTCCTTAAGCAAGCGGATTCTCTTTTCCATTGCCCGGGGGAAAGCAGCAGCGCCCAGAGCTCCCAAAGTGTGATGATTGGCTATCCCTTTAAGAAGCACCTTCTCTCCGTTAAGCTTCATCCCGAACTCAGGGGAAAACTCTACCTTACGAATTCCGAATCGTTGTGTGGCAAGGTCAGCAAGCGAGCCGTCAGGACGGAAAAGTGATACCTCTGCAGTATAAAGCACAGGATTGTCACAATCCCAGAGTTCTACATTCTCAAGGGATATGCTGTCAAGACGAAATTCCCGAACGTGTTGCCGCGGATGCGACCAATGTTTCCTTATGGAGCCATAGACAGATTTTCCGTCTTTATCAAAAATCTCCACTCCCACAGTAATGCTGTCGGTCTTAATGAAGGTTGCAATCTCAGCGTCGACAACCACAACCGATTTCTCTGCCGAAACAACCGGAGTGACCACCGAAAGGGGATGGCGGGTAAAATATTGCTTCTTGTCTTTGAGACGCAGGCTTACGTTGCGGAAAAGGCCTCCTCCGGTGTACCATCTTGAATTCTCCGGCAACCCTGTGTCGGCTCTCACCGCTATCACGTTGGGGCCATCATAGCGGAGACGGTCGGTTATATCAATCTCGAAACCGAGATATCCATAGTCAGTGCCTCCGATTCTCTCCCCATTAAGAAAGACATCTCCCACAAGCATTATCCCCTCGAAATCAAGCAACACTCTTTTATCTTTCCATGATTCCTCCGGAGTGATCTCTTTCCTATACCACCCCTCCCCCATCTCCTTGAATCCTCTTGAACTGAGACGGCTGGCAATATTGGCCATCTGATTTGAATGATCGGGGCGCTCGTCGGAAGATGGAGCGATCCAGGGCTGACTTATCTGAAAATCATGAGGAACGTTTATAATCTGCCATGCAGAATCATCGAAGTCGCTTAGCCTGGCATCATCATTCTTTCCCGGCTTGAATCTCCATCCTTTATTGAGATCAATTTTCCGGCTTCTGAAGTCGGGGTGGCGCATAGAATCCCATGCAACCACGGGGAGAGATTGCATCATGCATAATAGAGAAACGAGAACTAATCTAAAAATTTTCATGGGCAGTTAGTTCAGAGACATTCGGATTAACTCTGATATCCACAAAATTAATCAATCTCTCTCAATTCCACAACTCAAACATGAATTGGCGGAGAGAATAAAAATCATGATCGGTTGTGGGAGTCAGTAATTTTTTTAACTTTGCACGAAACGAACGTCAGTCATCATGTCAGAATTCACACCTTGGACCCTCTTTGTAGATGTGGGCATCATTTCGGCTTTGCTTCTCCTTGGAAAGCTCATGCGCGTCAAATTGAGATTCATGCAGCGCCTTTTCATTCCGCCGTGTCTGGTTGCAGGATTTCTGGCTTTGGTCTTCGGTCCGAATGGCCTTGACTGGCTCCCGTTGTCAAACCAGACAGGCACCTACGCCGGAATCCTGATCGCGTTCATTTTCGGATGTCTCCCGTTCACTTCCGGACCGGCAAAAGCCGAGGGAAAGGCCATCGGCGTCATGTGGTCATATTCGCAGGCGGGGATGCTGCTTCAATGGGGTCTTGGAGGGTTGCTCGGACTCCTGCTCCTCAACCGCTTATGGCCGCTGAACCCAGGGTTTGGCATCACCATGCCCACTGGATTCTGCGGCGGACATGGTTCGGCTGCGGCAATCGGGCAGGCTTTCTCCCAACTTGGATATGACGATATCCTGACTCTCGCCATGACTGCAGCCACATTCGGGATCGTGGCAGCCGTAATCCTGGGCCTCATAATAGTGAAATGGGGCACCCGCAAGGGCCACACGGCGTTCCTGACTTCGTTTGCCGATCTTCCAGATGAATTGAGGACCGGGCTGCTTCCCGACCACAAACGAAACAGCATGGGAATGAGTTCATGCTCCTCTATATCCATCGACTCCCTCACTTTCAATCTGACGATCGTGGCGATGATAGCCGCCGGGGGATATGGCGTCAGCAAACTGGTGGCATTATTTCTGCCGGGATTCGAGCTCCCGGTGTTCAGCTGCTCCTTTATTGTCGGGATCATAGCCAAATATGCTTTTGACCATTCAAAAGTTAGCCAATATATCTGCCGGAGCACAGTCAGCCATATCAGCGGAGCCTTCACCGATTTTCTTGTGGCTTTCGGAATTGCCTCGATCAAGATCTCCATTGTGGTGGAATATATTGTTCCCCTCTCAATCCTTTTGATCACGGGACTGCTCGCCACGCTTGGCTATGTGATCTATATGTCAAGGCTGATGATGAAAGACTATTGGTTTGAGAAAGCGATATTCACCTGGGGATGGTATACAGGCACAATGGCTATTGGAATAGCATTATTGCGTGTGGTTGATCCGGAAATGAAGAGCCGCTGTCTCGATAACTATGCTCTGGCCTATCTGTTTATCGCTCCTGTTGAAATCGCCCTGATCACGTTTGCGCCAATCGCATTTCTCAACGGATATGGGCTTCATTTCTCCATTCTTTGCGTTGCGGGTGGGCTGGCAGCCCTCTCGCTCTCCTACCTGAAAGGATGGCACAGAAGCTCCTCCCGCACAACCAATTCCCAAAGACCTTAATGAAAACTCGAAATTTCCTGATAGCTTTAATGATGATGCTGGTTGCCAGCCAGATGGCAGCACAGATAAACGATCATGTCATGGAAATTCCGGATTCCCTATTCTTCCCTGACAACATATCCGAACTTCCGGAACTGACAGTGGAATCCCAGAAGCACAGGGTTCTGCATGTTCTGGCATACGTGCGCGAACACTCCACCCTGTCATCCTACACCGACACAATTTTTCTTTTCAGGGAAAAAATGGTAGATTTTATCCTGAAACCCGACATGAAGGTTAGATTCAAAGGATGGTCAAACCCGAGGCCTCTGACCTCTCAATCGTATTACCGATTCACCAACAACCGGGGGCTTGACAGCGTCAGCGATGAGAGCCGCCATCATTTCTCATGGTCTGACTGGATCGGGATTCCTGCCGGAATGTCGCTGCCGCAAAAGCTAAAAGAGGCCAACGGATCCGACACTATCCCGGGGAAATATGGCCCCACGGAAATCTGGACGAAAAGGGATGATAAAGTTAACGTGGAAATAAATGTTCTGGCCAACCCCTCAAAAGAGAAATGGGTGGCCGACCTTTCCGGATTCTTCAGGAATAATCTTGATTTCTACACCTTCCGCATCAACTATGACTACGACAATGTGGTCGGGGACTCCATCACTCCGTGGAACCTTAGCGGATATTCTTTCGATATTGAATCCAACGGCAGAGGCCACGACATGTTCAGGTTCTCCAGATTTGACACACCATTTTTCGTGACAACATCCGCACAGGTCTTCATTCTTGACAAGGAATACATAACAGTCAAGGAGGCAAAGAAATGGCTCAGCACCAAATTCGACACCGATGAAATAGGAATCTATCAGCCCATAGATGCTCCGCAACTCCCGGATGATATTCTGCAGCTTATTGACAGAATAAACTCCATCGACAAGGGGTCGATCAGGCTGGGGCTGGAGACTGACGAAAGGTTGATAAGCAATAAATTAGGAGGGAGGAACTTTAGAATCGGACGCCGCGCTTTGCTGATGCTTAAGCAGGTGACCGGCATTGCAGCCTATAGATCACGCCGGAAAATAAACGACAAATGGAAGAAATTCCGCAGAGATCAACAACGCTCCAACCACGTCATTCAGGAGGAACAATAATTCCCCCACTACATACCTACACAATGAGTGGGATTATCATGCCGGCAAAAATCAAAAGGATGCTCCCGACGGCGTATGTCACCGTATCGGGGATTTGTTTAGCCATATCTTTCACCTCCAGGCATTCCTCCTTTGATTTTTTCGATCTCGGCCAAAGACTTTTTCGCGGAAGAAATAAATTGATCCGGAGTGCGATACTGCTATGAAACAACGCTGAAGGATTAGATTTTTTTAGTAATTTTGCAAATTATAGAGTTTATGAGAAAACCATTATAGGAGAATGCGCATCAACAGAATCAAACCGACACATAGCCTACTTATTTTGCCCGTGCTTGTGGTTTTAGCAGGCATGATAGCCGCTTGCAACAGTCCTCAAGCCAAATACAGCAGAATCATTAAGGAGGCGGAATCAATCTACCGGGAAAACCCCGACAGTGCATTGTCATTGCTTTATCTTATTGAACCAACCGACTTAACGGTTGATTCGTTAAAAGCAAAATACATCTATCTTATGGCTTCTGCCCACGACAGGCAGGGCCACGTCATGCTGGCAGATTCCATGATCGGTTATTCAGTGGATTATTATAAGGATAAGGATTTGCCGCTTGCCATCCGAAGCGCTACATTATCGGCACTCTACAAGTTATGGAGCGGTGATGGCAAAACTGCTATCAGGCAACTTGATTCCTTGTCAAACCTCCCGGGGGTGGCGGATAGTCTTCTGATTTATCCGTTGACAAAAAGAGCCTACTGGGCCACGAAAGTGCATAACTCAGATAATAATAGAAATACCATAAAACGACTGATTTCCATTGATAAAGATTCAACAAAACATGACCTATACAAGTATTGGCTATATTGCGATTATTTGTTTGCCGGCGACAACGATTCCGCACTTGTGATTCTGGATGCACTGATCGGCAATGCAATAGCAGAAAATGCAGCTTCCCGGCAATCCAGCTACGAATATGAAAAGATCGGCGTACTGGAGGAAATGGGGAATTATGAGGAGAGTCTGATGATGACCGACAAATTTCTGAACGGGGCCTCCGAGAATTCAATAGAACACTATATTCATCTCTGGAAATCACTGGCTCTCTTCAATATGGGCGATCGGGAAATGGCAATCAAAGAACTGGGGAAAGCTGACAGTTGCGCATCTGCGATTTCCGACGACGAAAAGGGATATTACAATAGTTTTGCCTACGCCCTTTACACCGTTTTTGACTTTCATAAGACCGGCAAATTAAAATTGATCCGGATGGCGCAGATCAATAATCTTCAGAAAGACAACCTTTTCCGCATTCAGTCCGTAAGTCAGGAGGCAGAGCAGAGTGCCCTGATGTCGGAAAACAAGCGATTGATTCTCAAAGCAAAAAATGAGAGGCAGACTTCGATCATCATTATTGTTGTGCTTTTCACTCTTCTCCTCTCGGGAGGATTGTTGTGGTTTGCACTTGCCAAACGAAGGAAGGAACTGGAGGCAACGGAGCAAGCGGAAGTGTTGCAGAAACTGGTGGATGAGCTTAATGCGGCGGAAACGAGCGTTGCAAAAAATGAAGCCCTGAGGAAGGCAATGCTCCAGCAACTCGGAATCATCAAGATGGTGGCGGAGACACCGACCGCGCAGAACCGGGAGATGCTCCGGAAGATTTCTTCCGTCGACACTAACGACGGTTCACTTGTGAGCTGGGAGAATGTCTATGAAATAATCGATAATCTTTATTCGGGATTCCATTCGAAGTTGCAAAAGAATCATGGCGAGGTGCTCTCCGAAAAAGAGATGCAAATCATAGTTCTGATGATGGCTGGATTCTCAACGAAAGAGATCAGCGTTCTCACCAACCAGACCTCGGGGACCATCTACGTGCGCAAATCTGCCATCCGGAAGAAACTCGGAGTGGGAGAGAAAGAAGATATCGTTGCGTTTCTCCGCGAGGAGGCCCGCGACTAAGACCCATTTGGATCCCAAGGCTCCATATTAAGAATTTTAAGCAATATAAACATTGAAAATCAGAGAATTACAAATATCATATTAAGACTTTTATTCTTGGTGTTAAGATAGATTTGGATGTAATTTTGCGACATGAAAATCTTAAAAAACGTATCGTAAAATGGCATCGAAAATTTTAAAAAGAATCATGATGATGGCAACCGCAATCACTCTCCCCATCATCGCAGAGGCTCAGGAACCGGCTGACACAATCTCAACCCTGGAGCTCAATGAAATCGTGATAGAGGCACCGAAGATCATCCGCAAATCAGACATGGACGTGTATCATCCATCCAAGAGCGCGGTGGAGAACTCCAAGAATGGTCTGCAGCTTCTGAACAATCTTATGATCCCGGCATTGAATATAAACGACGCGCTCGGAACTATCCAGGCCGCAGGGCAAGCTGTGCAGGTCCGCATTAACGGTCGGGAATCATCAATCGATCAAGTGCGCGCCTTATTGCCAGAAACCATTAAGCGCGTGGAATGGATCGACAATCCCGGCCTCCGTTATGGGGGAGCCAACTATGTGGTAAACTTCATCGTGGCAAATCCGGCTTTCGGAGGGTCATTGCAGGTTAAGGCCCAACCTGCCCTCAACACCGCGTGGGGGTTATTCACCGGTGATATGAAACTTAATGCCGGACGTTCTCAATGGGAAATCGGAGGCTACTTCAAACTGACCAATAGGATCAAGATTCACCGTGACTATGCCGAGACATTTACATATAATGACGGCACGACCCTTTCCCGCAACGAAAAGCCTCTCGGCGGAGTTATTGACAACTCTATGGCGAATATCCGGACTTCATATAATTATATAAAGCCAGACACTACTATATTTATGGCAGAATTCGGGGTTTACAGGAATATTAATGAACGCTGGGTCTACAACGGGCTGCTTTCTTTAAGCAATGGCTCGGAAGATATTTTGCTAAACGACACAAAAGGAGCTGATGGCGACACTCCTTCCCTGTCGCTTTATTGGCAACAGCATCTCAGGAATAAACAGATGTTGGTTTTGAGCGTGAACAGTTCATTCTATGCCGGACATTCTTTTTCCGATTATATCGAGCATCCATACGTCAGTAAAATCTCAGAGGATGCGATCACCGGCATCCACACTGATATCAAAGACAGGAATCAGGCATACGCTATTGAAGCAGACTATATCAGGAACTGGAGAAACTCCCGTTTCACCGCAGGCGTATCCTACACTGCAAACCGTAACCGTTCCGAATATGAGAATATGGATGGTGAAATCTTTCACCAACATCAGGACAAAGTCTATTTATTCGCAGAATATTTCCGCAGTTTCGGCAGATGGACGGCCACGGCAGGAATGGGAATGCAATACACAGAGTTCCTTTTCAAAGAATCCGGTCAAGGCAATCATTCCTGGAGCCCTCGTCCGCAAGCCACTATCTCCTATTCCCTGAACCAGGATCATAACATCAGGCTTAATTTCACTTCCTGGCAAACGGCACCCTCCTTGGCAGAAACAAATGTAGTTCCCCAGCAGCTCGATGGTTTCCAATGGCGCGTTGGAAACCAGAATCTGAAAACCAGCAATTCCTATATGTTGACGCTGAGATATGGCTACAATTTCCCTCGGGTGAACGGCTCCTTTGGAATCCGGGCATTCACATCGCCCAACGCAATTACTCCTATTCTTTATTGGGATGAAAACCGGTTGATCACCAGCTATGAGAATAGCCGTGGGCTAAAGAACCTGTCTTTCTTCCTCGCGCCTCAGTTTGAGATTATACCGGAGTGGCTGATGGCAAGCGGCTACGTTCAATACCGGATGGAACGGATGAGCGGCACAGGCTATTCCCTCCGCAACAACACATGGAGCGGAAATGCCTCCATAATGTTAATGCACCGGGGGTTTGTGCTATCCGCACAATATGTCAGGGCTCAACGCGAACTTTGGGGGGAGAAGATAACTTGGGGAGAGGATTTCAATATCATCGACCTCAGCTACAACTGGAGATCATGGCAATTCGGAGCCGGCATACTCATTCCGTTTGGCAACTATGATCAAGGGAGCAAATCCTTGAACAAATGGAACCGGAATGAACAGCACATGCGCATCAATATGCGGATGCCATATATCTCGATAAGCTATAACCTGCAATGGGGCCGACAGAAACGAGGAGCCAACAAGCTCATTGAAGTGAATGCCAACGTTGACCGGTCAACTGCCGGAGAGAGATGATAAGCCTCATACGGATAAAACCACTACTTTGAGGATTTGATTTTTCTTAGCCGATTCCAGGCTGGCAGCCCCCTGACCAGATGAAGTATTATGAAAGCCGTCATAATCATCCCGAACCAATAATGCCATAATCCAAGATGAGGGATCTTTACGGGAGATAATAACTTAACCAGACCGGTAAGAAAGGTGAGGCACACAAACACCATCACCGCCCAGGTATCTCCCCAGAACCAACGGAACTTGGTTTTCATGGCCTCAAGCATCTTCTTAAACTGCATCCCATGCAGACACGAGAAGCCAACCATCAGGAATCCGGCAATCCAATGAATCATTTTAATGACCGGACGTGGCTCGACTATAATTCCATGCTTCTTCAGATGAAGGATTATGCCAGTGGCGAGAGTAATCACAAACAAAATGACCAGGGTCATTCCAACATTTGCCTTTGATTTCGGAGTTGCCATATTTTTTTGATTGTGGAATAAATATTGACAAAGTTAATTTAATTTTTCAACATATCAAATGGCATCTTGGTTCGCAGCACTTCCGGGAAGACGAAGTCGCCCTGAGTTTTCTCCGGATCTTCGTTTGGTAACTATAACTTTTTTCATAATTTTGCAGATAATAATCGAGCTTAGAAAAAACGGCGACCTTTAACGAGTTTTATCCATGAAGGCAACTACCATTTTCTCAATGTCAATCGGCAAGCTGACAGCATCTCTTGCCACCCTCTTCCTTCTCTGCAGCTCCATGACAACCCTGGCAAAGGAGAAAACTGAAGACCATGAATCCTATAAATGGCAGGCTTCCTTCCTCGGCGGCTTATATATCAACAACGAAATGGCATGGCAACTGGAGCCTTCAGTTTCATGGCACTTTCACAAATATATTGGAATCGGCATGGGAATGGAATTGACAAGCCAGTATAATGAGCCAAGCCGTCTAACAGTGATTGATGGCCATGAAGCCGAGTTGGTTCACAACGAGCGCGACATTGCCTGGATAATATTCAAACCGTCGGTCATATTCCGGTCTCCGGCAATCTGGAAAAGCCGTGATGATTATCTGCGGATATGGCTTCAAGCAGATCCCGGGGTCAGTTTCGCATGTCCTTTCAGGAATTCCTTGACTTTCGGGATAAGGGAATTTCATGGCCTGGTGTCGCATATTGTTGATTACAGACGTTTCCCTAACAAGGGGCTACAATGGTTCTATTGGAACGCGAAAGCCTCTCTCAACTTTGATATCGACCGTTTCATAATAGGTGCCGGGTATTATATCTCCAATCTGGATTACTACTCCGGGAGAAGAAACGTCATATTAGCCAATGGGCAGAAATTCTCTGTCCCTCAAAAAGAGCTGAGCCAAAGCATATTTCTCTCATTAGGCTATACATTCTAACTAATCTCCTCTATCATGAAGGTGACGATAGTCAGGGCCATCATGCATATTTTTAGCGAAAAATTTTGTAATTTTGCATTGCATTTAGGTGAATCGGAAAGTCATTTCTGATGAGAGGGAATCCGGTGAGATGCCGGAACAGTTCCAGCTACTGTGATGTCTGTGAATATCATCCCACCACATGGTCACTTCCACATGGAGGGAAGGCCGGGATGGTTAGGACTAAGTCAGGAAACCTGCCTGATGCCATTATCTGACGAGATTATTTCTGGAACAAAATAATTAGTTATGAATAAACCGATTTTCAGGCAATTGCATCTATGGCCGTCAGTCCACTCAGGATTGATGGTGGTTTTAATGTGTCTATCAGAAACGATTCTCATTTTCAAACGTGCCCCCCGGTCATATCAGACAGGCAGAAGTTGGGAGCGAAATGTTCGAGCAAAAAGATTATGCAGGGAAATAAAATGAAAGCCAGAATTATTATGGTCACCGGAGGCCAACGAAGTGGTAAAAGCGTTTTTGCAGAAAACTTAGCTCTTCAACTTTCCGACCATCCCACTTATCTTGCCACTGCAATGGTAATGGACAAGGAGATGGAGAATCGTGTTGCGATCCACAAAGAGAGACGGAAAGATGTGTGGAGAAACATTGAGACACCGCTTTACACTGATGGGATCTCTTTCCGAGAAGGGGAAGTCGTGCTTATCGACTGCCTCACACTTTGGGCCACAAACTGGTTTTTTGAGAAAAATGAGGATGCCTTGCTTGCGGTTACGTCACTAAAGAAACAAATTGAGATATTGCTTTCCAAGTCCGCAACTTTTATAATCGTCACCAATGAAGTCGGATTGGGCGGCGTCAGTGCCAACAACATGCAGCGCAAGTTTGCCGATATGCAGGGAGAGCTCAATCAATATGTGGCCGGTATAGCAGAGGAAGTGTATCTGACAGTGTCAGGGATACCATTGAAAATTAAAGGATAATAGATTTTATGAAGCAATTTCACATCCAGCCGCTTGATCTTTCGATCAAGAACGACATAATCAACAAAATAAATAACCTCACCAAACCAAAGGGAGCTTTGGGAAGACTTGAAGAATTGGCATTACAAATTTGCCTGATTCAGCACACCCTGGATCCGGAACTACACAAACCACACAACGTATTGTTTGCGGCAGACCATGGAATCCTGGAGGAAGGGGTAAGCGTTTCTCCGAAGGAAGTGACCTGGCAACAATTAAGCCATTTCTCCAAAGGGGGCGCAGGAATTAATTTCCTATGTGAGCAACACGGCTTCAAGCTTGTGCTGGTGGATGCGGGTGTTGACTATGACATCCCAGCCAACAACGGGATTATTGATAAGAAAGTGGGTAAAGGCACACGCAATTTCCTTTATGAATCGGCCATGACAGCAGATGAACTTGATCTGTGTATTGAGCGCGGAGCCGAGGTGGTCAGGAATATACATTCTGAAGGATGCAACGTGATAAGTTTTGGAGAGATGGGAAGTGGAAACACCTCTCCGTCGGCTGTCTGGATGCACTTATTCACCGGCATCGACCTGAAAAAATGCATCGGAGCGGGTGCAGGTCTTGACTCTGAGGGAATACGCCATAAATATGAGGTATTATCTAAGGCTGTGGCCAACTATTCCGGCGATGAAAAGCCCGAGTCGAAAATCGCATGGTTCGGAGGATATGAAATGGCGATGGCTCTCGGAGCGATGCTGCAGGCGGCAGAGTTGGAAATGGTGATAATTGTGGATGGCTTTATCATGACAAGCGTTATCCTGGCCGCATCACAGTTTTATCCTGAAGTGGCGGAATATGCGGTGTTCGGGCATCAGGGAGATGAATCGGGCCATAAACTTATGCTTGATGCCATGAATGCGAAAGCTATCCTCCATCTTGATCTGCGTCTTGGCGAGGGCTCCGGTGCGGTTTGTGCCTATCCCATTCTTGAATCCGCGGTAAGAATGATTACCAGGATGGATAGTTTTCAATCAGTAAACGTCACCAAATATTTCTGATGAAACGAGTTGCCGCAGCATTCACTCTATTTACGCGTATTCCGCTATGGAAATGGATTGAAATTCCGGAGAAAGCCTATTCCTCGACCGTGGTTTTCTGGCCTTTGACCGGTTGGGCCACCGGAGGATGCGCAGCCATCACCCTCTTCTTGCTCGCGATGGTCGTCCCGATGATGGCGGCTGTAGTCATGGCCCTGATCCTCAAATTGCTCCTAACCGGAGCATTGCATGAAGATGGGCTTGCCGACTTTTGTGATGGATTCGGAGGCGGACACGATAAAGAAAGCATATTGCGGATAATGAAAGACTCGCACATAGGCACCTACGGAGTCATAAGTCTTATCTGCCACTCTCTTCTGTTGATAGGATTGCTGTCGTCGCTATCCCCGCTTTTGGCCGCCACAGCGGTTTTCGCAGCTGATCCTTTCGGGAAATTTTGTGCTTCCCAGCTCATCAATACCCTCCCCTATGCAAGGCCTGAAGGGGCAAAAAACAGGATTTCTTATTCCCGGATGAATCAATGGCAATTTATCTTGAATGTCGCGTTCGGAGCCATTCCGCTTATTCCGTTGGGACTTGTGAGTCCCTATGCGCTTTTAAGCACACTTTTCCCCGTCAGTTGCATGATTATATTGATTCCCATGATGAAACGCCGGATCGGAGGCTACACGGGAGACTGTTGTGGCGCATCATTTCTTATATGTGAAGACCTCATGATCTTCGGAATTGTAATAATCTCAGGAATATGCGCCTTGTATTAATACGTCATACTTCGGTGGCCGTAGCCCGTGGCATTTGCTACGGGCAGACAGATGTGGAGCTTGCACCCAGCTTTCCTGAAGAAGCACATCTCGTGAAAGCTCAACTTTTAAAATATGATTTTGACAAGGTTTACAGCAGCCCGCTTTCCCGATGTTTGAAACTTGCCCGGTTCTGTGGTTACGCCAATCCCATCACCGACCACAGGCTGATGGAAATGAATTTCGGAGAGTGGGAAATGAAGCGCTATGACGAAATAACCGATCCGAGACTGCAGGAATGGTTTGATGACTATATCCATGTTGCCGCAACAGGGGGTGAATCAGTGATGGATCAACGACAACGTTTCTTGGAGTTTATAGATGAAATTAAACCATCACACACCGGCGAGACCATCGCGCTCTTCACTCATGGCGGCATCCTGATAAATGCTCTTGTGGCATTCAAAGGGAAGACTTATTCGGAAATGTATGATGCTATTCCGCCTTACGGCTCTATAGTAGAAATAGAGATCTGAAAACGACTACCAATAATATGGATAAGGCTTCAACCCGGCGGTTGATCGCTACAGCCTTATTCACGTCTTCATAACTGAAATCGCGTTCGGTCTCTCCGATATGAGGTTTATAAACGCTTTCGCCGAAGTAGTCATGTGGGCCTCCAAACCTGCAATCCAATATTCCGGCTAAGGCAGCCTCCGGATATCCGCTGTTAGGGCTCGCGTGTTTCGAGCCGTATTGTCTCACGAATCCGAAAATCCTCATTCTTCCGGATGCCATCACCATCAAACCTGCCGTCAATCTGGCAGGGATAAAGTTAGCCACGTCATCAATGCGAGCCGCCACCATTCCAAACTGACGGTAGCGTTCATTCCGGTAGCCAATCATGGAGTCAAGGGTATTCACCATTTTATAGGCCATCATGCCAGGCACGCCCAGCAATGCGAACCAAAACAACGGAGCAACTACTCCGTCGCTTAGATTTTCAGCAAGGGTTTCAAGACCGGCAGTGCGTATCTCCTGAGCCGACAAAACGGCAGTATCGCGTCCCACGATGCGGGAAACCTGACGCCTACCCTCTTCCAATGAACGGTCTACTGCCCGGAAAACCATTCTTACCTCCCGGATAAGGGTGGTGCCTGCCAGACAATAGAATATCAAGATGGTCTGCACTGCAACGTTCAGCCACGTCAAATGAGAAATGAGGCGAAGCAACCACCATGTAAGGAGATACACCAGCGCTATGAGCAATATAGCAGTCACTCCCCCTTTGAGCCGGCGCCAACTCCCCTTATTTAGCCGATGTTCCCAAAAGCCAATTGCTTTGCCAAACCAGATAACCGGGTGGGAGAGCCACAACGGGTCTCCCAAAAGCAAATCAAGCATCCATGCTGTCAGCAGTGGTGCGATCGATGTAATGAAGTCCATTCTCTCAGCGCATTAATAAGGATATCGTTTTCTTGCGGACTCTGTGCCGCCACGCGGAAATGACTACCTGTCAGTCCCTCAAAGTTAGATGCATCTCTGATCAGCAATCCATGATTATCCACGAGCCACGATTTGAGCTCTCCAGCTGAACCGCAAGGAAGACGAGAGAGCAGGAAATTGCAGTCTGTCGGAGAAACATCCATTCCAAGCCGCGTCATCTCGGAGCCTAATCTCAAAGCTTCATCGTGAAGCCCGACTGCATTGAAAGCATAGTCCTCTGCATGATCAAGCAGGTAAAGGCCGGCCTCAATAGCGATGGAATTGACCGACCATGGCATCCGGAGTGAGCGCAACCGAAGTAGAATATCAGCCGGCCCAATCGCATAGCCTATGCGTAGCCCCGGAACGACAAAACGCTTGGTCAATGATTGAAGTACAACCACATTCTTCCTCCCCCTTATATCTGCAACCGTCAATACCTCCTTCACTGAGAAAAGTTCGTATGCCTGATCCACTACGAATAGCGTATCCGGATGAGAATCAATGATGGCCAGTAATTTTCCCTTATCATAAACCGTTCCGGTAGGATTATTTGGATTGCAAAGCCATGTCACATCTTTCCCGGGTCTGATCGCGTCAGGAGATGAAATGAATTGCAGGGAGTGATTATAGACTTGGCATGCATCCTGATATTCCCTGAATGTTGGTGCCAGAATAGTCGATTCCCCTCCATAGAAAGCTTGAGCCAACATATATATTGCCTCTGTGGCTCCATTTGTCACAACCACATTTTCAGCATCGATGCCGTGGAGCTCTGCAAGTCTTCGCTCCACGCTCCGCGGTTCCGGCTCTGGATAATTTCTAAATACTGCGCCTATTTTGCCGAGATGGTTTAACAACCCGGAATGGTCAGCCTTCTGAGGGATATTTGTGCTGAAATTAATCTTTATCTTATCGCCGTAGCGGAAGATGTCGTCGCCGTGTCCGTCAATCATCTGTGCCCAATATTTTGTAAATTTGAGGAATGTCAAGATACTCCCGCAGCCATTCTGCAAGCAATTCATACTGCTCGTTTTTAAACCTCGCCGAATCAAAGTTTATTTTGTCTGCATCTTTTCTATATGGTCTCAGAATGAAATCAATGACGGCCTCATTGTCCAAGAGTCCATGCACATAGCTGCCAAAGCACTTATCATCTACCATATATCCTTCATGTGTATCGTCGGCAAAAGTCAGAAAAGGCTTATCTGTGGTGGTATGACCCATGTGTATTTCATAACCGAAGCATTTCCTACTGTCATCCATAAACCGGAACTCAACCTGTCGGGTAGTTTTCTCTTCAGCCATCTCCGTTTTAGTGGGAAGCAACCCGAGACCGGGGAGCACTTCAATTGACCCTTCAACACCGTGGGGGTCACATACGGCTTCACCCATCATCTGATAACCGCCACAGATTCCAATGATAGTCTTCCCATTCTGCCGGGCCCTCCCCATAGCTTTCGCCATCCCACTCTTTCTCATTTCCAGCAAATCATCAAGGGTGTTTTTACTGCCGGGGAGAATCACGATGTCGGCCATTTCCAAATCTTGCGGATTGGCCGCATAATAAAGATTCACCTGCGGGTGACGTTCAAGAACGTTGAAATCAGTGAAATTAGAAATGTGGCGAAGCAATACAACCGCCACATTTATTTTGAAATCCGAAGCATGGTATCCTTTTTTGTCCAATGCCACTGAGTCCTCTTCATCAATATGGATGTGGGGAGCCATAGGCACAACGCCAAGCACCGGCACACCACATATCTCCTCCATTATCTTCCGGCCCTCTTCAAAAAGTCGAAGATCACCACGGAATTTGTTTATGATGATTCCTTTTATGCGCTTCCTGTCTTCCGGTTTCTGGAGCATTATCGAACCGTAAACGCTTGCAAATACACCTCCACGGTCAATATCCGCCACCAATATCACCTTTGCGTCAGCATAACGGGCCATCGACATATTCACTATGTCGCCATCCCGAAGATTTAGCTCCGATATGCTTCCCGCACCCTCCATCACTATTGGATTGAAACACGAGGCGAGCCGATCGAAAGCACCGTGTGCAATCGCGCGAAGCTCCTCTTTCCCTTCCTTCCGGAAATAGCTGTAGGCATCCCTGTTGCCGGATGGCTTGCCATTCAAAACCACTTGAGACGTGTGTTCTCCGGATGGTTTCAGCAATATTGGATTCATCTCTACCATGCAAGCCACATCCGCGGCCTCCGCCTGCACTGCTTGCGCCCGTCCGATTTCCAGACCGTCGGGGGTGACATAAGAGTTCAAAGCCATATTCTGGGCCTTGAACGGCGCCGGGGAATAACCATCCTGCTTGAAAATGCGGCAAAGTCCTGTTGCGATCAGACTTTTACCGACGTCGCTACCGGTGCCTGCGAGCATAACAGAAGATAGCTTTTTCATTTTGTCTTCTTTTTATATCCGAATTCCCTCCAGATTTCTTCCTGCCGGCCGGCATGATGAAGTTCCCATCTTGCCATGACGAAGAAAAGGTCAGACAATCGGTTGATATATTTTAAAATCAGCTCCGGAAGCTCATCACTTTCATTGAGAGCCCAAAGCCTTCTCTCAGCCTTTCGTGCAACCACACGAGCCTGATGAAGCAAGGATGCCAATGGTGTGCCTCCAGGGAGTATGAAGCAATCGGGAGGAGTACATTCAGAATTGATGGTATCAATCTTATTTTCAATCTTTTCCACCATATCATCCGGAAGAGTATTGGGATTTGAATCTCGTAGAGCATGAATAGTGGCCACATTGCTCATTATGTTCATAAGATTCATCTGGATATCTCGCAAAAGACCCTGCCATTGATGGGAGACGTGAATTAATGTTCTTATTGTCCCCACAACCACGTTCAATTCGTCAAGGCATCCATTAGCCTCAATCCTGATGTCGGTTTTTGCTACCCGGATGCCGCCATGAATGCGTGTAAAACCTTTGTCACCGGCTTTTGTATATATTCGTGCCATTAATTCCAAAGTTTTAATATGTCGGATTCAGCCCAATAGAGATGGGTGTAACCGGCAATTGTGTTCTTGTATCTATATACCGGTGTTTCCACCTTGCTACCCTTTGCATTATACTGAGCTGCAATACTTTCAACTTCATCAGCATTACAAATATGAGAGTAATGAAACTCGTGTCCTCTCAGCGTCAGGTTGGGAAATTGAATTTTGCGATAACCCAATGAAAGTCTACTATTTTCCATAGTGGCATCCAAAGGAAACACCGCACACATCTTATGTCCATCAATTTTTCTGCAGAGATAAATCAAGCCACCACATTCCCCCAATATTTTACCCCCTTTATCGGCAAAATTCCTTACGCTTTCGCGCATTTCCTTGTTTTCTTCCAGTTTGTCGGCGAATAGTTCCGGATAACCACCAGGAAAGTAGACAAGATCTGCCTCAGGCAATTGCTTATCATTCAGAGGAGAGAAGAAAGTCACCTTCCTGAAAGCTTTGAGATTGGCGGGATAAATGAAATTGAATGCCTCATCCTTTGCCACAGCAACATGAAGATTATGAAATTTAGGGATTGCATCCCCATTTTCCTTGACCCTGCAATTTTTTGTGGCTGATAGTAAATTGTCGATATCTACATGCAGGGCGACTTCATCGGCGGCACTGTCGATGAATGCATTCATCTCTTCTCTTGAAGAGAGGGTGAGTCCAAGATGTCGAGAGGGTGTCTGGAGCAGATGATTCTTTCTCAGGTAACCGAAACACTCCATACCGACATCGTCACAAGCCTTTTTCAATAATGAGAAATGGTTTTCAGACGCGACGCGGTTGAATATAACGCCCAAAATCTTGACCTTGGGATTGAAACTTGAAAATCCCAAAATGGTTGCAGCAACGGAATAAGCGGAAGAAGCGGCATTTATCAACAATATGACCGGAATGTCAACAGTCCGGGCTATTTCTGCGCTGCTTCCCTCCATGCCGTCATATCCATCAAACAGCCCCATTACACCCTCGACAATGCAGACGTCGGAAGAGTAAGAATAATAATTGAAAAGTTCCCTAACATGACGCTTTGAAGACATGAACAGGTCGAGATTGATCGCTTTGCGTCCGGTCGCCACTGTCTGAAATTGCGTATCGATATAATCCGGACCGCATTTAAACGGTTGCACGCTCATGCCTCCGCGTGTCAGAGCCCGCATGAGTCCGAGCGACAAGGTTGTCTTGCCACTGCCTGATGAGGTTGCGGCGATGAGAAAAGCACTTCCTTTCATATTCTTATAGTTTTCCTCCCGGTTCATTCAGCAGTTGCTGACGATATTCGAAATCAATTTTAAACAGTCCGTCGGCAGAATCAAAACGGATTCCAGGGCGCATGAAATAACTCTCAAGCGCACCTGATTCAGACAATCCCTCGTGTGTCCCTACGGTTATTCCTTTCTTTCTGTCAATCAGCCAAATCATGTCAGAGAGTTGCATGGCTATGTCAAGGTCATGGGTGGAAAGGAAAATTGTCTTGTCAAGCCGATGTGCGAGTGTGTATAGGAGCAGCATTATTTCAACCTTGCTTGGATAGTCAAGAAATGCTGTAGGCTCATCAAGAAATATTATGGGCGTTTCCTGGGCGAGAGCTTTCGCAATCATAACCTTCTGGCGTTCCCCGTCGCTCAGGCTTTGCATCATCCGATTTTTCAGCGAATCGATTCCTATCAGGGAAATCGCTTCGTCTATGGCTTTGTGGTCATTTGCCGACAGGCGTCCCCAATAATCGGTGTAAGGGGTTCTGCCAAGTCCTACAAGTGTCTCAACATC
Source organism: uncultured Sangeribacter sp. (assembly GCA_964425935.1). Lineage (GTDB taxonomy): Bacteria > Bacteroidota > Bacteroidia > Bacteroidales > Muribaculaceae > Lepagella. Next base: position 25,956 of record CAYROR010000012.1, on the reverse strand, counting down.
CATGTTTTCAAGAAGTGGTCTTTCTGTCAGCACCACACTCATGCACCGCGCCAATTCCTTAGGTTTGTAGGATGAAAGCTTTTTGCCCATTATAATTATATCTCCCGAAAGAGGCTTCTGAAATCCGGCAAGTGTGCGCAGAAGCGTTGATTTGCCGGCTCCGTTGGGACCCAAAAGACACGTCATGACACCCCCTGAAAGCCTTGCGTCAAGGGCTTTTGTAATCACCTTATCTTTCCCATGCATCCGATATCCGGTGGTGAGTCCGATTGTTTCTATGGCAGGCACCTCTTTCATCTTCCTCTTTTTAAAAGCCTTTCCTTGAATATAACATACAATATCACCGGCACTCCGATAAGAGGAGTGACTCCATTAAGAGGCAGCACGACATCCTCTGGAAGCAAACACAGCAGGTTGCAAAGAAGTCCGACAGCCCCTCCTGTCAGGATACAGCCCGGAATAATGATCCGATGGTCGGCTTTACGGAAGATTATTCTGACTATATGCGGAACTGCAAGCCCTATGAACGAGACAGGTCCACAGAAAGCAGTGACGACTGAGGTGAGCAGGCCGGTTGTAATCAGAAGCATGTTGCGTATCCACAACATATTGACGCCCAAATTGTGGGCGTAGTTTTCTCCCAACAGAATCACATTCAGTGGTTTCGCCATAAGTATTGACAATAGCAGACCGCCACCGACAACCAACGAAAAAATTGGGAGCTGGTTCAGTGCAACCCCATTGAAATTGCCCATGCCCCACATTGCATATCCGTGAACTCCTTCTGCCGTCGATAGATAATTCAAGAGCGTGATGGCAGATGATGTCAGATATCCAACCATAATTCCTGCAATCAGAAGCATCAGGTCGTTCTTGAGCCAGACCGAAAAAACAAGCAACAGGGCCATGATTGTTAAGCTCCCTATGAATGAGCCTATCAGAATTGCCATATATCCTCCCCATGAGTAACCGGCTGCAGAGACTGATCCTCCAAGAAACAGGATGACGAATGCAACACCAAGACTTGACCCTGACGTTATTCCCAATATCGAGGGACCTGCCAGCGGATTTCGAAACGCCGTCTGAAGCATAAGTCCAGCAACAGTGAGCGCGGCCCCGGCAAGAACAGCAGTCACTGCCTGCGGCAATCTGCTCCCTATGATTATGAACCGCAACGGCCCGTCTGGATCGGCATCTCTGAAAAGAATGTCAGCCACCACCGCTGGTGGAATATCTACCGACCCGATAAAGAGATTGCACACAAACAGCCCGATTGCAATTATACTAAGCAGGATATATCTAAGCGAAGTCATTGCATCTTATGATAATAGGATGGTTTTGCATCATCTCCCAACAGACCTGGATGCATGAAGATGATCATGTCGCGAAGCACTCTGTCCGGATGAAAGGGTATCTCTTCGTAGAAATCAACATATCTCGTGTTGCAACCATATACATTCCCCTCCCGATACGCCCTGAACCGGGAATTTACGGGCGCGTCTTTTGCAAGTTCGGCCATATCCTTCTCCTTCTCCTGATTATACCGGATAAACCATATATCGGCATCATGCGCCATACCCAGCACTTTTTCCGGTGCAAGTGCAACACTCCCGCTTTGCGGATACGAAGCAAATGGATTTCGGCCACCGGCATCTTCTATCAGTCGCCCGATGGTCGACGGACCGCCAGGCACGTTCCACACCTGCCCATAACGCTGGTCAATCAGTACAGAAGGGCGGGATTCTGTTTCAGAGGCAATCCCTTTTAGCCGTTGATATTGCTGTTCCGTTTCAGAAAACATTTTCTCTGATTCATCTCGTTTCCCGAACAAAAGACCGTAAAACCTCACCCATTCCGCTCTCCCCAAAGGGGAGGTTTCCATATAATCCGCACATTCAATGATCGGGATTCCCAGTTCCCCTACCTTGGCATACTTGTCGTTGTTTTCAAATGGGGAGAGCATTATCACCTGTGGCCGCAGTTCAAGAATCTTTTCGATATCCGGACTGAGGCTGATCCCGCAGTTGGCAATCTCGCCGGTTGCAAGCCTTTTCTTTAATTCGGTATTATTCACATATTTGGCATTGCAGATGCCTCCTATCGCATCAATACATCCAAGCTCACATATCAGGCTGTTGTGCACTGTGGAATAAACCAGCGCATTAGTGACAGGAGTCCGCACTACAATGCCTTCCGGCAGATTGGCAGGCAAAACGCTGTCGCGCGCCACAAGCAGATATTTCTGGAGGGTCTTTAGCGTATCCCAGGGATTGCGCACCGTAACTTCTGTGAAATCAGGATGTTCTGTTATCTTAAGGTTCTCCGCGTATTTGAGCCTTATTTCGTCGCCATCTGCCGGGGCTGGCGACGAAGTGTGGCTTCCCCCGCACGACACGAGGAAAGCCACTGGCGCCAATGCCACAAGAACAGCAAGATTGAAAACTACCTTGCTGACTTTCACCAGAAATCTCATTTCATAACTTTTTTATGCACGAAAGTCGCAGCTACTGCTCCAACTCCTACACTTATCCTTTTCTTGAAGACTCCTTCATGTGTGTAGATATTTGCATAGCAAGGCTCACGATACTGCGCTTTGCCAGCCTCACTCAGTGTATAGGAGAGAATGACTATGTCGCCTGAAACCGGATCAACTGCGATCGCACTCGGACTGTCTACCCATGACTCGGTTCCTGCTGTCTGCTTCACGATATCTCCCTTTTCTTTTAATGTTTTCGTATCATAGATCTTGAAGGTCATGTCTTCACGCGTTCCCCCATAAGGAGCATTGATAACATAGAGATTGTTTCCATCGACTGTGATGTTTGTTCCGGCTGCAACATCCTCGACATCATTGCCGACTATCTTCTTTACAACAGAAGGTTTGTCGGAATAATTCCCTTTGCAGACCATAAACACGTCTGTACCGTTGGTCGCAACATCCGTTGGATTGAGAACCTTGGTGATATCCTTTATCTTTGTTTCATTGAAAGTGGCGAGATCAATGATTGATATGGAACTTTCCGGATATCCGAGTTTGGAATTTGAGCCATCTGAATTGGCTACATACAGCTTATTGCCTCCGATTCCGATCTCGTCAGGATTCGGGCCTACTTTTACCGAGGCCTCGATCTTCATGCTGGCTGCATCGATGCGGCTGACATATCCGGTGTACATCGACACATAAATCTTGCCATCTTTCTCTGCGATTCCCCTTGGATTGATGGCTTCTCCTTCTGGAACAATCGATGTTTTGATTTTCAAAGTAAGGGGATCCACCACCCATATAATGTTGGAGCCATACATGGTGATATACATATCCGAGCCGGCTACAATGGCCGTCTGTGCTCCATCCCCGAGGGCGATCCCATTTGCAGCCATAAATGCATCCTGCAAAGGATCGGTGGCTGTCTCTGTGGCATAGTCGTATGAGGTGATGGATGCAGGAATCTTGCCGGCCTTGTTGCCACCATTTATGGTGTAGAATCCACTTGCCACATCCACGGCTTCAGGTTTGGGATCATCGTTGTTGCTGCAGGCTGTCATCCCGCATGCCAACAATAATGAAGCCAGATAAATTAATTTCTTTTTCATAATTGCTTTTTTTAGATTTTATTGTTGTTGTTATAAATCAAATGTCACTGAAAATCTGAATGATCTCCCAGGCATGGGATAGGAGGCAACAATCTCATACTGAGTGTCCAGAATATTGAGGGCGTCAAGCCTCAGATCAAGGCTATGGCCGCGGAGTGTAAAACCTCGCATCAGAGAGGCCCCTAATTCCATATATCCTTTTATCCGTGTGATCGGGAGATTGGAATTTGTGCCATACCGGTCGCTCGCACCGGTTGTTTTCAAGACCAAATCTACCCATGGATTTAGCCATGTAAGGGATGCCGAGCCGGAATGAATCGGGGTGTAGGCAACCTGCTTGTTGTAATCCGGATCACTTTTTGCAGTTCGGGGTTGCACCCGCTGCAGGCTGTAATTGCCAGAAAACAGCAGTTTCTGCTTCCCGCTCAATACAAATGTCGCGTCTAAATTCGCATCCAGTCCAAAGGCTCTCACCTTGTCAAGGTTTGTCATGGTCCAGATAAACATATTCTGAGGTATCGCCACAATCTTGTCTTTCACATGATTGTAGTAGCCATCCAATGTAAGCGACGTTGCCTCAAGCCACCCGGCCCTTATTCCATCCTGCCAAGTCAACCCTATGTTGAACTGATTCGTGTCTTCAGGACGCAGAGAAGTGCTCCCCATGCGGTAATAGTAGCTTTCATTGAATGTGGGCATCCTGAATATATTCTTATAGGAAGCTCTTAAAAAGAATAGGGAGCCCTTCACCGGACGAAATGACAGGCTGACAGAGGGTGACAATTTTTTCTTGTCAGCGGCGCTGTTTCCTTTTTTTACCTCGTTGTCAAATATTGAGTAAAGAAGTCTGGCGGTCGCAAGAAGCCAGTCATTCTTATATTTCACTGCCACCGACTGCAGGATGGAGCTCCGCCGCGGATCTACTGTAGTCACGTCGTTGCTTGTCAAATTATTATAAAAATAATCAGCTGCGTAGCTTAGCGACAGTTGTGAAAGTGGTGTATAGAGCATTCCTCCCGAAACATACATTTCCCGCTGGATATAATTCTCGTCATTAAATCCCTTGGTGTATTTTCCGTCTACCTCATGATAGTAAGTGGCGTCCCAGTTAAATTTCGCAATCATCCGGAATGACAATTTGGATAGCGAATGATTCAGGTATGAGAGTTGCCCGAAGAAATTGCGGTCGTGTATGGAGTCGTCGCTTTTCGGGTTATAGAGCACCACAGGGCCGGGAAGTTGCCGGGAATTGTCATAATAATAGATTTTTCCATCAAGCATGGACGCATCACTGAAACGATATCTTACATTGAATTCTCCATGCGCAGAATTCATGCGGCTGTTGGTGCGCCGTTCGCGCGTGACAAGAATTCCGTTATAGAGAGTGAAGGGATAGTCGTTTTCTGCATGAGTGTATTCTCCGATTGCTGAGAAGGAAAATCTCTCGGAAAAAGTCTTGCCTATTTTCAGATACGGATTCACCATGCCGAAAGAACCAACCCTTAATTGGGCGTTCAGATGCAGGGCTGAATCACCGGGCGATGGCATCGAGCCGGTATTGATAGTTATAGTGGCGGCAGACGCAACAGTCTTCGCAGGAGTGAAAATATCGCTGTTATCTCCGATGATTAAAGAAATCTCATCAACATTGTCAAGGGAATAGCGGGAAAGATCAATTTTGCCGCTCTGACAATCGCTGAGGGCAACACCATCATAGACCACCCCGGTGTGTGTTGTCCCAAAGCCTCTTACAGATACCGTCTTCATTCCTCCAGCACCACCATAGTCCCTGATATTGAGTCCCGGCAAGCGATGTAGCGCGTCAGTGAGGTCGGTAACCCCCATGAGTTTCATCTTCTTGTCAGAGAGCTTGAAGAGAGGCGCAGAACTTACTATATCAGCCTTTACTCTGTTTGCCACTACATCAAGACCTTCAAGTTGGAAGTATAGGCTATCCTGTTGTTGTGCCCATGAGACAGAACAACCTACCCAAAGATATGTGCAGGATACAACCCGACACAATATGTGCGTAGAAATCTTATACATATATGCCTCTTTTCCTCGAAAGAGCTGTTTAACATACAAACTCCTGACCTATGTCGGAGGAAACGGCAGGTCTTCGGACTTGTTCTGATCTTCGGCACTCCTTCCCATCATCCTTGCCAGATGACAGTGGATAAATTATGCCGGATCCTATTTGGAACTTACCGCAGCGGGACTGTCCGGGATTCTCACCCGGTTCCCTATTAATGGCATGATGCCAACCGTTTCGGATGCAAAATTACAACTTTTTTTCCTAATCACCAATATTTCTTCAAAAATCAAGTTCCCATCCTGGCCTCCAGTCAGGCCACATCCCCTTGAGAAATATCCAATTGTCTTCCTTATTATCTTATATATCTTTGGGGTGTGTAGACCGGTTTTACAGGGACACAAAAGCCAAAATTCATGAGCCACGGCGTTATATTACATCTATAAAACTATTATTATAACCCTATTTCAACTAAGAGATTTCGTGGAAATTGTTAACACTTCGATTTCAAAAATTTTGAGTTCTATAGTGAATCCCTCCATCATCATCAATCAGGACCAACTCAATTGAACCGGTGTAAATTTTCGAACAATGTTCCTGGCATAATCTCAACAGTACCGGGAAAAATTTTTCTGCATCTTCATCTGACAATGCCTTCCAAAGCTCCCGTGCCATATTAATTCCCTCAATTATGGCCATAGTTTTTTTTGAGCAATCGTTATGAGAAGCTACTTGGCATAAGAAGTTGCGGTTAAGTGTTATCTTATGGCTATGCGTATCAAGATGGCCTTCGGCTAATTTCACGGCTTTCCCAATCATCAATCCAATAGTGAGCTTGGGAACATGCAGTTCCTGAGCCAAAAGCATTGTGTCTCCAACGGCATTACCATAATGGATAAAGGCTTGTGGAGGCAATGATGGATATAAATCTTTCATATATCGCTCACTTTTTCCACCCGAATTAACGACAATTCTTTCGCTCCCGATAGCCAACGCCACTTCCATCTCCCTCCGGATCGCCTCAACAAAAGCTTCATGAGAAAACGGACGGACAATGCCGGTGGTCCCGATTATAGACACCCCGCCTGCAATTCCTACCCGTGGATTGAATGTCCTGGCAGCCAACTCTTCTCCATTTTCAATAGAGACAGTGACGTCCAAACCGCCACTATACAACGCGTTCAACTCGCGTTCCATCATTGCTCGTGGCACAGGGTTAATCGCCGGCTCTCCAACTGGAAGACCTATGCCAGGTAATGTGACAGTACCTACTCCTGGGCCACCAATAAATTTTATACCGCCATGCTGAGCAAAGGCAACAGTGACAGTTATTCGACTTTTATCTGTGACGTCAGGATCGTCTCCGGCATTCTTGATCACACTGGCTGAGGCAGATGACTGTCTAATTTCCATCTTCTCAATCCTCATGCGAAGACTCTCTCCATCCGGAATCCTGAAACTAACATCTGCATGTGGCTCTCCCATCAAAAGTCCCCATAAAGCTGCTTTGGCTGCGGCAGTGGCACAGGAACCCGTGGTAAAACCGGTATGCAATCGGTAGAAATCCGGCAGCAGACGCTCTATTTCCATACGCAGTCCATGTCGTCCTTCAACAGTAATAAAACCTTCCGGGAGACTGGGACGACAAACCACAAAGGCTCTCACCCCCTTATCCAATGCCGCCATAATCTTCTCCTCAAAGCCTCCGTTTGTTCCACTCTCCTTTGTAATTACCGCATCGGGTGAGACCATGTCAATCAGCTGGCCGGTAGAGTTTTCCGCGTAAAAAACAAGATGATCTTTCCGGAACCCGTAACACTCGGCTTTTTCAACGGATTCTTTACGGTCAAGAACGCGGAACCATGTTTCATGGCATTGCCAGAAGGGCCTCAATTCAGGGATAGTCTGTACCCCTGTAAGAGCCAAAAGTCTTTTCACTCCGGAAGTTTCCATTTTGCAAACCGCATCAGCGTAGGTATCACACCACACTATTCCCGGATCTTTTATTTCCGGATAAATCCGTTCCAAACGGACAACCGGAATATCCAATATTCCGGCAACCTTACCGATAGTGGCATGAAGATTGATAGCAAAAGGATGGGCAGCATCAACAATCAATCCGATATTTTTTTCCCTACATATCTGGAGCATATCTCTTTCCGACATTGCGCCACAGATGTGAATGCCATGTGCGCAATCCACCCTCTGGCTTGTGCCCAAAGTAGAATAGACATATCTTCCATTTCCTTCATCAAGGGTCTTTATTGCCAAACGCCCTTCTGTAGTGCCACCAAACACAAGTATCATTTCCTGAACAGATGCTTGAAATTATCATCATACAGGCGTGACAATCCCTCTCGATTATCAATGGCATCACCCACAACCAGAAGTGTGGTGAGAGTCAGATGATTCTCGTGAACTATCCGTGCCAGATCCTTGAGCACCCCACGATAGATCTTTTCCTCTTTCCACGTCAGTTTGTAGCAGGCAGCCACAGGTGTATCAGGAGGATAAGCCATAAGCAATTCCCGCTCTACGTCATCCACGATTCCGGCACTAAGATAAATACACATTGTGCTTTGAGATTCAGCGAGTTTATGCAATTGCTCCTTTTCCGGCATCGGGGTGCGACCCTCTCCTCTGGTCAGGATAATCGACTGAACTTTCTCCGGGATTGTGAGCTGCGATTTCAGAGCGGCAGCAGCAGCCTGAAATGATGATATGCCCGGAGTGATGTGATAATTCATGCCATAACGGTCAAATAAAGCCATCTGCTCCTGAATCGCACCATAGATGCATGGGTCGCCTGTATGGAGCCTGACGACAAGTTTATCACGATCATAAAACTCCTTCATCAATTCAAATTGCTCCTCGAGATTCATCGACGCAGAACTTCTCACCGTGCAACCTGGCTTGGCGTAATAAGTCAGCTCTATTGGCACAAGACTCCCTGCATACAGAATCAGGTCAGCTTGCTCAAGGAAACGCTTTCCACGCACTGAGACGAGCTCGGGATCACCGGGCCCCGCACCGACAATCTCAATATGACCTCCACGCAAGGCTCCCTTATCAAGAGCCACAGCAAATGTGAAATCAGAATTCTCCGAAACTCTTCCCTTCTGTTTCTCCAATATAATCTTTCCGTCATCGGATGCTTTCAGCGCACAACTTTCTGCAACGCCGGCAACACCAGTCGTTTCCATCACTTTCCCCGAAGGATTAGGAACGTCAATTCCTGCAAGCTGTTGCGGAGTGTAGATATTGCATAAATGAATATTATGCCAGGTTGAGAGTTTGGAGACAAGGGGCTCGTCTTTCTTCATGTCGATCGTTGAAACCGACTTTATTGACAGAGGACTGATGCCCTTCCCAATTAAAGCACTTTCAATATGCTCAACAATTCCGGAAGGATTGCAATTGCGCCGGCATCCAACTCCAAGATTCAACACCAGCGGACGATAATAGAGAACCGGGACATCAAAATTATAAATATATGGAGTCACAGCAATGATAAGTTGATATTCCGACACATCGGTCCTATCAGTGATAACAGAAACATTGGGAGGCAGCGTTGATTCCATATAATCCGTTCCACGGTCACGGATATCAAGCAACAGCCCTACTGACTTTCCATTGACGAGTGTAGATATTGCTTGGCTCATTTCAGCTCGCGTCGCATCGGTTTCCCAACCCATTGACCTTCCCAATAAGTCGAGCTTCCATGTTCCGGTGTTGTCGCTCTGAGTAGTTACCACAGGTCGCGCACCGATAATATGAGCCACCTCCTCACACAACCGATTGGCACCACCCACGTGTCCCGAAAGAACGGATATGGCATGGCGCCCGACACTATCTACACAAACCACAGCCGGATCAGTATATTTGTCATTTACTATCGGTGTTATCATCCGCACAAGTATACCCAAGGCGCCAATGAAGATTATCGCTTCAGAACCTGCATGATCAGTTGAAGAGAAATCCCGATGGTCAATGAGAATATAATCTGGCTTCTCTCGTTGTATTGTCGCGCCAAGCTTGCGTCCAGCCTCATTTATGTATATGATATATTTCATTTTGCTTTGAGTATTGTTATTGGATTATGATTATCTAAAATCATTGTATGTTCAGACTCGATTACTCCTCCACAGGATTCAACAGCAGAGCAGAATGCGTGGCAGCTTTCCCCGCTGACGGAATTGAAGACAATTACTCCACCTTTATTCAGCACCGTATAGACCCGCTTGATCATCTCATCAAGTTGACCACCATGCCCACCTATAAACACCGCGTCAGGATTTGGATAGTCGCCTAAATCACATTCCATAAAATCAGCTATAACCCCGGTTATGCCGGGCACACCAAATCTGTGGCAATTCTCTTCAAGAAGATTTCTTGATTCCTCCCGGCGTTCAAAAGCTATAATATCGAGCGAAGGGAATTGTAATTTCGCCTCTATGGAAACCGAACCAGTGCAAAAGCCTACGTCCCACATCACCTTTCGGTCATAAAGATCAAGCATTGACAAAGAGAGCAGCCTGACGGGCATCTTGGTGATCATGTTGCTACGACCGGCCAAATGAGTAAACCGGTCTTCAGGAATACCGAACCACCTTTTGCGGGGAGATGTCATCTGAAGGATTACGCAATTCGGATTCGCGAATGTGTGCCGCGCAGCCTCCTGCAATGATAAATCCTTTATCTTCTCGGAATCATTACCCAGACACTCGCCGACAAACATGAGATAATTATCATAGCCAAAGTATAATAATCTGGCGGCAATTTCCGAAGGGCCTTTCTTTCGGTCGGTCAGCAAGCCGATGAGCGGGCGATTCTCCAAAAGGGCTCTGTCAAGTGCTTTCCAAGTTCGGCCGGTCAATGATACATTCACCATCCCGGCATACGGCATCAGCAACCTGTGTGCCAGGAGCTGCAAAGAATTGAAGGAAGGATATACTTTAATTTCCGCTGAAGGGAATTCTCTCCTTATCGTATTCGCATAGCCAAAGAACAGCGGATCTCCGGAAGCGAAAACAATAATCTCCCTGTGATCGTGATATTGCCGGAAAACCCTCTCCAGGGGCACTGTTATATCAATCCAAACTGCATCTTCCGGAAGAATCTCAGCCATGAGTCCATGATGTCGAAGACCTCCGGAGAAAACCTTACCCAGTGATATAACGCCAAGTATTTCAGGAGCAAATAATTGATGACGACTATCGGATAGACCTATTATGTGAAATACTTTATCAGACATCTCTTCCCGGTTTTAAAAGTTGTGCATCAGGCCAGCAAAGAATGGAATTGACCAACGTGGCAGCCAAATTGCTTCCACCCTTTCTCCCCTCCACTATTATTTTAGGAATATGGGCAAAAGGCTTCACCATCTGCTTGCTTTCGCAAACATGGACAAATCCGACCGGAGCGGCAACAATTCCACAAGGGTCTGCTTTCTTCTGCCGGATCAAAGTGCAAAGTTCCATCAAAGCCGTGGGAGCATTGCCAAACACGTAAAGGGCATCGGGATGTTCCGCCACCGCACGCCTGATGCCGGCTTGTGTCCTGGTAATGCCTTTCTCTTTTGCAAGCCGGGTGGTTGCTGAATCATTCAGATAGCATTTCACCTCCACGCCGAGTCTTTCCAATGCTCCTTTCCGGATCCCGGAAGCTGCCATCGTCACGTCTGTTATAATAGTTCCCACTCCTTCTTCCGTCAATGAACGGTAAATCCTTTCCACTGCTTCGGGATCTGCCTTTACCACATTCTCCATGTCGAAGTCAGCTGTAGTGTGGATGGCATGTAGCATAGGCCACTTTAAGCCGAGGGGAATTTCGGGATGTGCCATCTCTCTCTCAATTGTGCGGAAACTCTCGATCATTATGGATTGGCCCGGGGCAGCGGTCTTCTCATCCCGATTCCGGTAATAGCCTCGTGGAGTAGTGAAATGACCGTTCCAAAGATAAGATTGGGTATTCCCGATTATCACAACCGTGAACATATCGACACTCTCAGGATCAAATTCACTAAGAGTAGTTAGCGTGACCTTTTGTTCATCGCGTCCAGCCTGGCGAACGAATCCAACCGGAGTTTCCGGAGAACGACCTTCCAAGAACAATTCTTTAAGCCGATATAGTTCCCAATATCTGACGGTGCTTTTGGGGTTATACACCGCTGTTATGAAATCAGCATCAACCGCAGCCTTTATCCTCCGCTCTATCAAGCTCCAGGGTGTCATAAGGTCGCTTAGGGAAATCACACAAAAGTCGTGCCCTATAGGAGCTCCCAGAAGTGAGGCCGCTTTCTGAAACGCACTTATTCCGGGAATTACTTCCACCTCAATATCAGAACCGCGGTCGCGCAACATTTCATAAACCAACGGCGCCATCCCGTAGATCCCTGAATCGCCAGAACTGACTACACAGACATTGCGGCCTGATTCAGCTATTTCAAATGCCTTTTCAATGCGCTTTTGCTCTTGCTTCATGCCATTCTGCACGATCGAAGCATCCTGGCGGAGAAGATCCGCAATAAAGGGAATATAATATTTGTAGCCGACCACGATATCTGCCTGCCGCAATGCTTCAATCGCGGCAGCCGTCATATCAGCCACATTTCCCGGGCCTATGCCTACTACAGTTATCTTTGATTTCATATATTATTCGTATTTCATATAGTTAATCACCGTCACGGGGTTGTCAAGATGTTTTCCCGATAGTGATGAAGTGGCATGATCGGCCTGAACAATGATCTGTAGGGTTCCTGTCCGGTGATTAAGCAAGGGAGAGAGAAGGGATCGGTCGATCATTTCAAGAATCTTCACTTTTTTATGAGGGTCTCGCTCATGTGAGGCCTCATCCGGAGCCTCAATATGGAGAATTACAAATTCATCTTGTTTCAAGGCTCTGACCGCAGCTTCTAACTTGGCCGAATAATTTGTGTACTCATCGCCGGTGGCACCCGGAACGTCAGGAACCGACATCCCGACAGCACGCCCGATCCCTTTTACAATATTTACTCCGGCCACCACTGATCCCTTAATCTTGCGAGGGAATGAAATTGCACGCCCTGGAGCCCAGATCGCTATACCATTGGCTATGTGTTCCCTGAGAATGGTTCGCGCTTCCGTAATGCACCGGTTAATTTTTCGCTCCATAATCAGATCATTAGATCTGATCAGTAATTTGTCGGTTGATTGGCCCAACAATGCATGGGGGGCATTCGCACTTATCTCCGCTCCACAATTCCTTATGATCAGTAGGTTTCTGAAATTTCCAAAACAATGGAAGGAGAAATCTTCCTCTCCAAAGTGTTCATTTAATTCCGCGACTATGGCGTTGCTCTCGTCATTGTCAGGATAATGCCCACAATGGGATTCAATTAAATTATCTATATGAGTGATCAGATTACAACGCAGACACAGATCATGGTCTTGAATATCCAATCCCCCTCCCAATGCCTCAAACCATGAGCGCAAATTGGAATCAGACCCGATTGCATATCCCAGGATAGTCATCAATGCCACTTCAGTTGAAGCATTGTAACCATCAGGGATCGTTTGCCGGAAACTAACTTCGCCATTAGCACGCATGAATGACAGAGTTTGCATATCGGCATAGGATGCAGGAGTCATATCCCCCAATTCAGGAATCGGCTCATCATCCATTCCGTCAATTATTATCAGCAACTTCTTCATTGGTCAGAGTAGATTTTGAAGTTCACCACATCAATAAGTTCCCCGATGGAGTCCACTTTTAATCCATTGACGGCATATCTCCCGGCTGATGCCTCAATGATTACGGGAGTAATGGCATCCGAAGATGTGGCAATACCATAACGGGCCAAGGCTTTCTTCACCATATTATATTCCGCTCCCTCCCCGCGTAGACAGACAGATTTTTCAAGTTTATGACATATCTTGAAGACTCCGCTCTCCACGTCAAAAGTCATCCCTTTTCGATGGAAATATCGGGACATGTCGCCATTTAAGGCGAGGTCTTCGGGAGTACCTATAACAACTCCGTGCTCCTTATCCATAAGCCACACCTTATCGGCAATCTGGAGCGCCAGCTCCAGATCGTGGGTCGACAGAAAGACTGTCTTGGATTGTTCGCGTGCAAGTTTCTGAAGCAGTTGCATTATCTCCACTTTGCTCGGATAGTCGAGAAAAGCCGTTGGCTCGTCAAGGAATATTATAGGAGTCTCCTGCGCAAGAGTTTTGGCAATCATCACTTTCTGGCGCTCTCCATCGCTTAGCGTCTGCACCATCCGTCCTTTGAGGCTTCCGATGCCAACCAGATTGATGGACTCGGCAACTACTTTACGGTCGTATTCGCTCATATATCCCCAGAATCCTGTGTAAGGGCTTCGGCCCATTCCAACCAATTCATCGACCGACATGTTGTTGATGTTAAGCTTTTCGGTCAGGACCACACCTATAACCTTAGCCAACTCTGCATCAGAATACTCTTTCAACGGCTTCTTCTCAATGAAAACCTCTCCTTTCACCGGCTCCAGAAAAGTCGTGAGCGTTTTAAGCAGGGTCGACTTCCCTGCACCATTTGGGCCCAAAAGGCAGGTGAGTTCCCGATCATATAATGAGGCATTGATGTCTCCGGTGATCACCGTAGTCCCTTTCTTATTGTGGTAGCCGGTAGAGAGATCCACAACCTTGATTGTCTCTTTCTTCTGCATCATGCCTCGCTTTTACGTTTTTTGAATAACACCCACATCACCACAGGCGCACCAACCAACGCCGTCACGGAATTGACCGGAAGCGCTCCTTCGAAGCCTGGCATTCGGGCAATGAGATTGCAGAGCAAAGCCAATGAAGCGCCACCTAAAAGTGAGGCAGGAAGAATTGCGGCATGGTTGGAGGTATGAAACAATCCACGGCAAATATGAGGAACCGACAATCCAAGAAATACCACCGGACCGCAATAGGCGGTCACTACAGCCACCAGAATGCCTGAACAACCAATGACGAACAATCGGGCTCTCTTTATGTTAAGTCCAAGATTTCTTGCGTATGAATCCCCAAGCAAAAGCAGATTCAGTGTCTTTATCAGAAAGAATGACGTTGGGAGCAACAATATCATCAGGACAATAAATACGGATGTCTGGCCGCCGGATACCCGGGAGAAACTGCCGAGCCCCCATATCACATAAGCACGAATATCTTCCTCGGCGCTGAAAAACTTGAGCACCCCGATGATAGCATTGGCGATGTAGCCTATCATCACGCCCATGATAAGGAGCGTGACATTTCCTCTCACTTTTTGGGCTACAAATGCAATCAGAGCCATAATCAACAATGACCCAATTATAGCTGACAGTGTGATTGTCACCTCTCCAATTACTCCCAGTTTACTCAATGCCACCCCTCCAATACTTCCGGAAAGCAAAACAACACAAGCCACTCCAAGACTTGCCCCTGAGCTTATGCCCAAAACTGAAGGACCTGCCAGTGGATTGCGGAAAACTGTCTGCATCAACAATCCACTCACTGCCAATCCCGCCCCGGCCATAGCAGCCGTCAGAGACTGGGGTAAGCGTGATTTCATGATGATATTGGTCCATATAACATTATCACTTTTCCCTCCTAATAAAATCTCCATAACTTCACTCATAGGAATCCTCACCGAGCCCAACAGAAGGTTCAGGATGAAAAAGACGATGATGGAAAGCCCCAATATCATCATCAGAATTGCCGTCTTGCCATTATTCATTTCTCCAACAGATGATAGTAACCCGGTTCGTGGTCGGGAAGGATATCCGGGTGAAACACATGTATGAAATCAGAAAGAACGACCTCCGGTTCGACCGGCATTCTCTCATAAAACGGCACCTCCTTCATGTTGCAATAGATCACACCGTGATTTTTCCATGCGTCGAAATCAGTGTAACGATTATCTTGTTCTTTAAGAACGCCATAGTTGTAGTCGCCGTCAAAACTGTTCACTATCCGCCAATAATCGGCGTGGGCGGCATTTGTATAGACTGTTTCGTAGTCAAGAGTCACACCGCCCGATTCATCGTTGTCTTTCAGGAAATAATCTCCGCCGGCATCCCGGAACAATTGTGCCAGGAAGCTCTTCCCGCCTACAGCATACCAGTTGCCACCCCTCATCTCTCCGCTAAAAACCGTAGGGCGATAACCAACAGTGTCAACCATGGCTTTCAGATCATTATATCGCTTCTCTATTCCTGCAAACTCTCTGTTGGCATCAGCCGAATTTCCGGTGAGCAGACCGATCACCTTGATCCATTCCGCTTGCCCGAGCGGAGTGAGCTCCTTATAACCCAGGTGAGGAATCATAGGTATATCCACATTGCGAATGGCATCATACCCTCCCCTTTTGAAGGGGGAGATAAATATCACATCGGGATTAATTGCCATTATCACCTCATTGTCGAAGTTGCCTTCGATACCGATTTTGCGTGTCTTCCCTTCCTTTAGCTGCCGGTTCATTTTCTCATTGTGAAGATGACGTGTGCTCGTTATTCCCACCACTTTCTCAGGGATGTCAAGTTTAAGGAAATTGGAGAGCTGAAGCGAGGTCATGCATATTGCTGATTCTATAGGAATATCTATACGAGTGTATCCCTCCGGAAGTTTCCCGGAATAATCCTTATCGGTCAATACAAATCGGTATTGCTCAGCCTCTTTGTTCTCCGGATCATTGATGTCAAGGAGCACCATATTATCCTGAGAGGACTCGTTGAAACCCTTGGCGTAATCGGGACTGATCATACTTACCGAATCCACTACAATTGGACTATTTTCCGATACGTTAATAGAGGAATGACTACCTCTACATGCCACCAAAACCAGTGTGGCGATGACCGGTATAATATAACTTAAACCTTTCATCCGAAATTATAATTAGACTGTGAGAACTATAACCCTACTGCATAGAAATATTTAGAATGTGAGAAGCTTTCTCATGTCAATTAAGAGGTTATTTTCGTTTAAAAATGCGTGCTGCATACTTTGCACCAATCCATACAGAGGTGAGACAAAATGCCATCCCCAGTATGCACAAAATCCACATGCTTACTTTCCAAACGACCGGGTGACCGGAAAAAACGGAAAAGTTCAAGTAGTGCAGACCTCCGGACAAAATGCGTTTTGCCATTCTATTGCGGTTCAAATAGGTCAAATCTCCATTTGAGGGATTGATATAGAATAGAAACTTATCGTCTTTATCTACTGATATTTTATAAACCGGAAGCGGAGCCCGACCGGATATTGAGAAATAATGATTGTCATAGTCGGTCAGTAATGAAATCCTTATCTCTGTTTCCTCATCGAATAATTTCTCCACGGCTCTCTTCGCAACTTCAGGCTCGATATGGATAAAAGCTGGCGTTGGCTGCCGGGCATCTAAAATCACTGTGGTATCAGGCATCACCACTTCGCAAGTGGGTATTTTACCTAATCTCCCCCATGTTATGCTTCTTGCCATGGGATATCTGGCTACTATGCTGTCATACTTCAAGGTGTAAGAATCAAATGGAAGCGATCCACTCCCCCATAGTTTGGAATAAGAGACATATTCCTGACCTTCTACGGGTACTAACCATCCCGGCACTTTCTGCTTTGAGAAGATCCCACTTAGACTCCATGTAATCAGAGGGATTGCAAAAATCAAACCAAGCACAAAATGCCATCGCATCATTCTTTTTTTGAAAGGATTGCTCCATTTGCCGGTTTTTAACCTGTTTTTCACCCATACATAAACACCGACATAAGCTCCCGAAAGGGAAGCGATCAGGCAAAGAAAGCCTCCTGTGAGGAGCCACATTTTCCATCTATCTACGTCTGATCTTATCGGAGGGATGTATAGTTTATGAGGAATTGCTCCAAACCATGCCCAGAGTCGCGACTTCCTATCCGTCGATTGAAGGATTTTTCCACTTCTCGAAGATATATAGAGTTGATTGCCTCCATTATCGTCGTAATAGAACTTATAGATTGGAAGTTCAGTCACATATCGCGAATACATGATCCACTGGTCTCTTTCGTGGAGAGTATCGACACGGGAAATTGGAGCGTCCAACCATTTTTTTGCTGTTTCGAGAGCTAACTCAAAAGAAGCTTCCTTTACCGGCATCCCATCGCCACTTTCCACGAAAACACTGTCTTTTGTTGCGTAAGTCACGATAGCCTGGCCGTGAGAAGATTTCACTTCGAGCGATTTGATATTATCAGGCAATGAATCGGGTAGTGGATTTACTTTTGCGAGTGGTGATTCAATTTCAAGAACTTTCCTTCCGTCAAGTCGTGGGAAGTTATGGTAAAGGAGAACCAAACCGGTGAAAAACCACATGAAAAAGAATATGGCTATGATCGTGCCGGAGATGCGATGAATTTTAAATATTAATCTGTTTGCCCGATTCATGACTTTAAGACCATTTGTTTTCGTTTAAATTTTCCTCTCTGTCGGCCTGTTGTCTTCTTGAATACTCTATCTTTTATAACAATTCAGTCTTACAGAGCCATTCATTTTCAAAATGATATGGGGCACACCGGCAATCAAGTCGGTGTGCCACCATGATCACAACAGACTGTTTTTCATTAAGACTTAAGCTTCAACTTTTAATTTCCAGCCACATAAGTGATTCTGTCGAAGCCGAATCCCTCCTGAATCTGCGCTCCTTTCACCATTTTGCCGGAGCGGATGTCATAGACATAAATTGTGGGCTGGGATTCTTTCGGATTTGTGCCGATATAGACTTTTCCATTGAGAACAAACGAACGCTGAGCGAATGTGCCCTGAGAATAGGGAAGGTTTTTGCCCTCATACGTAAATTCTGTGGCATCATCAGTCTTGATATCGAGCATGCAATAGTAGACATTGTAATTGGTGCCCCAACCATGATTCTTATCATTGGGATCTATCACTACCCCACAATGTTCGGGATCCTGGATACAGAGCACGAGTTTATCCATGCCCATATAGTCAATTGTAAGGATCTTGCCCTTGTTGGGAATACCCGAAGGATCTTGCCTGAAACCCTGATAACTGCTGTCGAATTCCATTTCGTTGCGGTTGATGCGGAAAATACGTCCGTATTGTTGGGTAGTGGATGAGAATTCATCCATGTGGAAGTTGGCGGCGATATATAGGTTGTCGTTGTTGTCGAATGCCATCTTGTTCTGGAGAAGCTCGCCGTAAGATGTGCCAGCCATCACCACGTTTTCTTTCTGGAAAGCGATATTATTGATTTCCATTTTCGAGGCATCTATAAATGCTGCGTAGAAACCGTCGAAAGCAAAAGCGGAACGGGCGTAGAAGTAGATCAGCGTGTTGTCGCTTTTGCGGTAGCCGAGCAGTCCGGAGGTAGTGAGTGCGCTTATACCGCTCATTTCCGTGAGGTTGAACTCTCCCTCATCGATAATGGTCATGTTTTCGGCATTGAGTTTTGTCCAGAGCACCTTTTTTTTGTCGCCGTCAGAACTCATGATGACAAGAGTTTTACTGTCGATCCAGGCATGGCAATAGCGATAGGCACGATAAGTGTTTTTCTCAAAGGGTCGACGCGCAATCGTGATCAGACCCTCGTTTGTGATCTGGTATTTGCCAAAGCAGTCGGCCGTGGGAGGCACTTCATAGTAGTATTCTCCCTTGCAGATGATTTCCTGATCGAGCTTGCCGGTGATGTCGCATCCGGTGTTGTTGAAGGTGATTGTGGTGGGATCTTCGAGAGAATTCACGTTCTTCACGAGGTAGGCAGTGCCGTTGGAGGTGCCGGCGGTCACCCAAACGTCAAAGTGAACCTTCTCAATAGTTTCACCACCGAGGTCGATGTCTTCATCGTCTTTGCTGCACGAAGAGACAAGCCCCATGCCAACGAGCGCCATGGCCATCGCGGCATACTTAAATCTTTTCAATTCCATTGTCAATAAGTATTAAGATTCAAAGAAAAGTCTGAATTTAACCATCACCGATCTCCCGGGCTTTTGAAGTTTATAATTGTCGTAGAGAGTCTGGTCGAATATATTGTTAACTTCGAAAGTGAGGTTGTAGCATTGGTTTCTCCATGAATAGGTGGCATAGATATTCATAGGATTCTGCGTTGGAATCGTAGACTTGGAAGAGAGACTTCCATAGCCCTCCCATGTGAGAAAAAACCAATGGACGTATTGATAACTGTATCCTATCCTCAAGCTGTCGTGATTAGAGAACAGCTTTGGATGGATATAGGTGATTTCAGTGTTGCCGTAAAGCCAGGGACGATTGGGGATGCGGTTTTTATATGTGACTGAGGTCTTTCCGTCGCTGCGGGATGCATTCATGTCGCGGCTCACGGAATAGCTCCAGTTGGTGGTGAGATGAAAGCGGCTGAGGAAATGGCAAGACACTTCACCTTCGACTCCTCCGACACTTACCTTCGAGATGTTGGCATAATATGACAGGCCTGTGTTTTCATTGGTGACCAGATGGATCATATTTTTCACCTTGCGCAGGTAGCCTCCCACTTCATAATATATGGAGTGATCCGAACCAGAAAAGAGATTGCCGAAAAGACCGACATTTAAATTTGACGATGTTTCAGGGCGGAGGTTAAGGTTGGCAGAGACGGTGGTGCCATTACCCAGCAGCTCACGCGATAAGGGTAGCCGCACTGCCTTCTCAACAGAGGCTTTCACCTGGAGCCACCCGAAAATGTCGAAACGCGAGCCTAAGCCATATCCGGGATAAGATTTTCTTTTTGATTCACGTGTGTCTTCATTCCATCTGTCGGTCATCTGGCAAATTTCGAGCTGCTCCACATAAAGCTTGGAGAAGGCCGTGTTTTGCAACCGGCCATTCACGAGGCGCTGAGAGTAAGAGAGGCCGGCGATATGTTTGGTCAGGATATCTTTCGATGGTTCATATTCCTTGTCGAGATCATCGTAGCGGGTGTTGCCTATGCGGTTAAGAGAATAATTCAGATTCAAAGTGTGGATCGAGCCGATGTTATAGTCAAAATTCGCTTTTAGTGAGGTAAAGGGTCTCACATAATGATGTAAAGATTTGGCACCTCCGGTGATTTCGTTACGTTGAGAAGGGATCCAATTGCCGTTCCAGTCATATTTCTGGTAGACAGAGTCAACAGTAATGGAATGATCCCATGTATGTGATAGATTAAGATTCACGTTTAATCCCGAGAGGAAGAGACTGTCTTTGGCATACTGGGCGCCTATGCTCCATGCATCGCTTTTGCGACGGGGAGCACCGTAAACTATGGCCTGCACCGCTCCGGTTTGAATCTCTTTATTGATATTGCTGAACGACCCCGTGAGGAACAACCGCTTGGCCCAAGGCTTGTTTTCAAAGCCCAGCTCAAGCTGCCCTTGATAAGCACGATAGGCGTCGTGGAAGCGGCGTCGGTCTGTTTCGATGTATTTATCCGCGTCTTTATCCCAGACTTCCACATCGTGCATCATGTAGTTGTTTTTGGAATAGCTGTAGTCAAACGAGGGCCGGATAAGAAGACCTGAAGACCTATCAACTATCTGCCCCACGAAATCTGCCAGATACGTGCTGAACGAGCCACAAGAAACGGAAGCATCTAAAAAGCTGCGTTTGTTTCTTTTCGTGATGATATTGATCACCCCTCCCATAGCATCTGTGCCGAAATAAGAGGGCACCACACCTTTATATATATCCACGCGCTCCACCTGATTCAAAGGTAGATTTCCGAGAGAGACTTCATTTCCGCGAGTCTCCATCGGCACTCCGTCGATGAAATAACGGACCGCACTTCCGGAGAGCCCATTGAGAGAAACATCGAAATCGGAGCCCAAACCACCTTCGGCTCTCACACGGACTCCGGCCGTTCTTCCCACAAGGTCCGAGAGTTTGACAGTGGTGTTGACAAGCGGGGAAACATCAATTGTATTAACTGAAAACTCACTTTCCCTCAGCCTAATGCGATTGCTTTTACCTGTCACATAGACTTCCTCGAGATCTCCCGTAGAGGGGAGGATAAAATCAATCCTGAGGTTTTCAGTAGAATGGATTTTCTTAGATTGTTTTTCAAAACCCACCGAAGAAACGGAAAGGATTCCCTCAGCCCAATCAACCTCAAAGGAGTAGTAGCCGTCATGGTCGGTTAAACAAGCAAGGGAGGTCTTTTCCAACCATACGTTAGCAAATTCCACTGGATCGCCGGAAGTGGAAGTGACACGTCCGGAGATTCGGATTTTGCCGGAGGTCGGAAAGCAGACACCCAACAACAAACAAAAAAATAAAGAGATTTTCAGTTGCGCTCTCATGACGGTATTTTTGTAGAGTCAAGACTGAAACGCAACTATAATCCATCACTTTGCGCGGCATTCATCCGGGGGAATGATCAGGACGATATCTACCCGAGGGCGATTACATTATCGTTTTTTCATCCGCATGGAGCCATTGTGGAAGCTCCCTTCCGCGTAAGGGGGAAGTGACGATTATAATGTTGTCTTACAGTCTTTATCCTCGAAAACTACAAAACAATATGTTGTTCTGGCAGGTCTCCTGACTTATCCTGCTCATCGGCGCCTTCCCATCGGAATTGACAGTGGCATCGTGCCGTTGAGTTGTATAGGAATTACAGTAGCGGGTCTGTCCCGGATTTTCACCGGATTCCCTTTTAATCGCGTCACCGCGAACCAAAACGTGGCGCAAAGTTATTCTTTTTTTCTCACATTGCCAAATAAAAGTAAAAACCCGGGTGTATTTCTCGAACAAATGGTGGAAAGTTCGGAGAGCTTCCGCCATTGGTCTTCGTAGGTCAATCCCCTTGTGGCAAAGCTCGATAGCTTAAAGCCTGTGGATGGACTTACTGCAAGACAGGATGTTTCAACGAGTCTTGAGGCGTTCTTCAGAATCTCCGATATCATTGCGGCATCATCAAGGAAAGGGCTATGTGCATCAAGAAGTCCGAGAACAACCTTTTTCCCTTTGGGGATATGACGGAGCACTTCTATTGCATAGTCGTTTTTAGGATCAAGAGGTATGAAGAACTTGTCGACATTCAGTTTTGACAGTGCTTTCGGCATGATGTTGTCGGGATAGTCTATGTGTTCCCATTCCGGCACAATGGTGTAGCCTCCGGAAATATATATGGATTTCTCTAAATCCGCGGGCAATCCTTCCAATGAGTCGTTGATTACCTTTATTAATTCACTATGTAACTTAAGCAGATCCACTCCTCCTTGAAGCAAACGCTTGGTATAGTTGTCGTCGCACATCAAACCGAGAGCAGTATCGTCATATTGCAGGGAATCGCACCCGAGCTCGTGCAAGCGTAGTGCGGTCTGATGGTAGGCATCCGCGATGTCGCTTATCAGAGTGGAATTTTTAGCCGAATAGATCGTTTCAGGTCGTCCTTCGGACAGAGCGTATATTTCCAACAGAAGATTTGCCGGAGATGGCAATGTCTGACGACATTTCGCACGATTGGCGACTGCATTATGAAGATATTGGAAATCGTTGAAAAAAGGATGTTCCCTATTAAAACCTATCCGCCCCGTTATGTGGATAAGGTCGGTTGATGCCTCTACCTGTTGGTAAAGGTGTCCGGAAGAAACATTCTCGCAGGAGATGCCGTCGAGTCCAAACCAGAAGTCATTGGCCCAATGGTTGCGGCGTAGTTCTCCGGATGTGACAAACGGGACTCCGCATGATATCTGACGTTCAACGATGTCTCGCACGGCAGCATCCTCAACTGAGGTGAGATGCTGACGGTCTACTATGCCACGCTCAAAATCACGTCGGGCGGCAATGAGTATTTCAACAGGCAGAAAACTGCCAACAGTTTCTATTGTCATAAGCAAAAGTTAAAATATTCCGTTTACTCCGCAGAAAATCAGCACGAGATAACCGAGGAGCAAACCGACCAGTCCCATGATGAGACCGGTCTTGACCATATATTTTTGTTGGATAAATCCCGTTGCGTCGGCAAGAGCCAATCCTATCTTGCCCTTGCCGTCGGCAGGTAATGCGCTGAGCACAGGGGCGAGGAACGTGAGCATCATAGCCGCAGTAGCCGTGTTGCTGATAAACATTGAAAAAACTGCCGTCACGAGGATAAACCCAAGAAGTACGTTTTCGGATTTCGTACCGAACGGGAGAAGCATCACCTTTGCCAGCTTGACATCAAGTCCGGATTTCGTGGCGGCGATGGCAATGATGAATCCACCTATAAAAAGCATGATTGTCGGGTCGGCGAAGCAATGGAGGATATCAGTGTTATTAATTAGGTTAGACATTTTCTCCCCATTGGTGCCGGATTGGAAAAACCACAATGCGCTATTAGACGCACAGAACAACAACAACACAACCACCACCAGCGACGTCGTCCAAGCCGGAACAGCATCAAAGAGCCACATGAGAGCGGCAAAAACGAATATTGCGAGGACACGGTGCTCAACCGAAGTTAACCCGGGCAATCCGTAAATTGAGGATGGAGAAATCCAGAAAAAGAGCGGGATTGCAACGGCTAAGAGAAGTTTGACTGCCTTTACACCAATAGGACTCCGATCGTTGCGGTGTTCTTTTTTCCACTGGTGATATTCCTCCACCAGATGGAAACCGTGAAACATAGTAAACATGGCAGGTCCTTATTTAGTAGATTTGGAAATTTTCCGATAAGGATTAGTGCCTGAGAGGTAGAAACCGCTTTGCAGGTCATCTTCACAATCGGGGCAGAGTGGACCGCCAAAATTGTAGAGTAAGAACGAGAGCTGCAGGTTGTCGAGCTTGGACTGTCGCAGCCATTGTTGAACACTTAGGAACTCAAATAGGAATTCCTTTTCGCACCTTGCACATTTCATAAATTGGTAATGAAGTTTTAAGGTGGAAAAGATTAAAGACCGGAGCGACAGAGACGCCAGAAGTCAGGATACAACAAAGCGGCTTTGGCATTGTGCCGAAACAACGGTCAGGTATCCCGTAAAAGCATTGGGGTATGCATCCCGACAAAAAGGGGTCTATGTTAATGATAACTCTCCTCACTTCAAAATCTAATCCACGAGATTATTGAAACAGATGCGTCCGGCAGGTCTCCTGACTTATCCCTTTTCATCGGCGCCTTCCCATCAATTTTGCTGACAGTGGCTCTAAGCCGATGATTTTGGAGGAATTACAGTAGCGGGTCTGTCCCGGATTTTCACCGGATTCCCTTTTAATCGCGATTAAGCGAACCAAAACGTGGCGCAAAGTTATTCTTTTTTTCTCACACAGCCAAAGAAATTTCTAAAAACTCAGCAATTTTTATTTCATTATCCCCCCTGGCCTCCACCTGATGTTCAATGGCTCTGCCGGTTATGGATTCCCACAGGAGTGGGGATAAGCATAGTATCAAACAATAATCGGCCGACTTTGACACCGCCTACCCGCGGATAGGCAATAATTCTTGAATCAAAACGAACTTTTATAGTCTGATTATCGTTGAATGGATAAAAACGTGAGTCATTCCCGTTTTATTATTCCACATCCCAAAATATTGCTGATCATGAAGAAATTATTATTACTCATCGTTCTCACCGGAGGAATCCTGATGTCAACATCCTGCAAGACTCTCTCAGGCGATGCAACTTCCGACAAGAAGAAAATTGAACTCCGTCGCGACTCCATCAAACACGCGGCTGCTCTGAAAGCTTTGGAAGACATGGACTTCGTGCTACAGGCTGACCGCCTCACTTTTAAGAGAGGGAAATCCGCATACGTGCAGACGCTCACTAACTTCGTTTCAAGTCACGATGGACGCACTGTCGTTCAGGTGGCACCATTCTACGGAGGCGGCCCAAACGGAGTAGGAGGAGTAACCCTTGAGGGGAAAGCCTCCAACATTAAAATCAATCCAAGGAAAAACGGAGGAGTATCCGCCTCCATGAGCATAATGGGTTCCGGAGGATCTGCCACGATTGAAATAGAACTCTATAAATACAGCAACCGTGCGCGTGCAGTCATCTCCTCCAATTTCAGGTCTGACCGCATCACCCTTGAGGGAATCATCCTTCCATACGCAGAAAAGAGCACCTATACCGGGATGCCATTGTGATCCCCCCTACTCCACCACCGACAAAAAATCGCCACGACATCAGAATGACGGACATCTTCAGAAAGATTCCGTCATTTTTATTTCTCAATTTATCAAATAATTACAAATAAAACTACCAATCTCACCAAAAAAATTGCCAGAAAAATTTGGCAGAACCAAAAGAAATATCTAATTTTGCACTCGCAAACGGGAAACAAAGCGCAAGCAATCAGAAAACCCGCAGCAACGGGAGCGATGCTTCCCCGACATGGTGCCATAGCTCAGTTGGTAGAGCAAAGGACTGAAAATCCTTGTGTCCCCG
>CAYROR010000011.1:0-59859 GCA_964425935.1 uncultured Sangeribacter sp. | reverse complement strand
CAACAAATTTTTGTAACCACCAAAATAAATCCGCTAAAAATCAGGCGGCCACCCGTTTTTTTTCAGGTGGCCGCCCGCATATTACGCTTTTCGCTGGGATTTTATAGATTAAAAACGAGAGGTTGTCTCCACGGGGGCGACCTCTTTTTTAGCTAAAAATGGTTGATCTATTAGGTTTGTGGATTCCTGCCCGGGCTTAAAACAAAAGAGGCTGCTGCTAAAATGGGGATGACTGGGCCGCTATGCAGAGGGGTAAAAGAAATGCCTGCCGCTTTTCGCAAAGGGGCAGGCCGAAACCTTAATCTTAATAATACTATGAAAAACACGATGCAAAGATATATTAAATTGTTGTAATTTCAAACATTCATGGGTGAGATTTTGGCAAATATGTCGTTTTAGGTCAAAAAAAGCGTGTGGAAGTGGGAAGAATAGGGCGAAATTATGTATTTTTGCATTGTCGTTATGGAGATGCTATATCAATATCTTTGGAAATCCCGGATGTTCGGGCGCAAGCTTCGAGAGTCGGCGGGCGAGAGCGTGGAGATTATTGATCCCGGCCGTCAGAATTTCGATTCCGGGCCTGATTTCTTTAATTCCAAGCTGAAGATCGGAGGCGTTGAATGGGCCGGCAATGTCGAGATCCATGTGAAGGCTTCCGACTGGTATCGCCACGGCCATGATTCGGATCCGGCTTACGATAGCGTGATTCTGCATGCCGTCGGAGTGTCCGACCGTCGGGTGTCGCGCACCGATGGCAGTCTGATCCCTCAGGTTGAGATCCTCATGCCAGAAGATTTCTTCAGAACATTCAGAGCCCTATCCGAGAATCCAACTTCCGTTAGATGTTCTGATTCTATCTCCTCAATCCCATCGATCGCGGTGACCGACTGGCTGGAGACTCTCTCGGTTGAGAGAATGCAGACAAAGGCAAACCGTATTGCCGAAATTCTGAAGTCAACCGGAGGCGATTGGGAACAGGCATGCTTCGTAAGCCTCTCGCGCGGACTCGGATTCAGTCTCAATGGAGAACCTTTTGAAATGCTTGCCCGCTCCTTGCCGCTTAAAATCCTTGCCCACCATTCCGACAATCCTCTCCAGCTTCAGGCTCTCCTTTTCGGTCAGGCCGGGATGCTTGATGCCTCCAACCATATTTTCGATGAGTTTTACCAATCTCTTTGCCGGGAATATTTTTTTCTTGCCAGGAAATATGGTCTTCGTCCGATGCGGGGTTCTCTGTGGAAATATTCAAGAACGCGTCCTCAGAATTTTCCTCACAGGCGGATTGCAATGTTGGCAAAGATCTGCGAGGGTGGATTCTCCCTCTTTTCAAAAATCAGGGAGTGTGGGGAAGATCTGGAGAAAGCGCGTGAACTTTTCCGCTGGCATCTCGACGGCTATTGGCATTCCCATTTCTCTTTCGATGTTGAAGCCCGCATGAGTTCCGATTCATTGTCGGGAAACAGTGTGGATCTCCTGATCGTCAATGTCGTTGCGCCGTTGATATATGCCTACGGCAGTTTCATCGGAGATCCTGATTTCGCAGAGAAAGCTTTCAATATCCTTGACCGACTGCCTGCGGAGGAAAATATTATTCTCCGCGAGTGGCGGCGTCTGGGACTTTCGGCGGGTGATTCCCGACGGAGCCAGGCGCTTATCCAATTGCGAAAGGAATACTGCGACGCCGGCAAATGTCTGTTCTGCCGATTTGGCCATCAGGTGCTGAAGCGGTCGGTGACTGAGGAGAATTCTGGAAAACTGAATTTGGAAATATCCGGTTAGCCGGGAAATTTGTTTTTAAATATATAATCATCATATATTAGAAAATGCCACGAACAAGACATCACGCTCCTTCCCGCCCTTATAGGGAAGACCGCATATTATCATGGACAAATGAAGGACCTGAACCTGCTCCGCTTCTCGCTTTTGTGATGGAGCGTATGCCCGGAAAAAGCCGGACTGATCTAAAGGCATGGCTCCGCCACGGCCATCTGAGGATTGACGAAACCGTCACCACGGCTTTCGATGCTCCCGTGGCTC
Organism: uncultured Sangeribacter sp.; assembly: GCA_964425935.1. Taxonomy (GTDB): domain Bacteria; phylum Bacteroidota; class Bacteroidia; order Bacteroidales; family Muribaculaceae; genus Lepagella. Next base: position 57,822 of record CAYROR010000011.1, on the reverse strand, counting down.
CCGGCAGTAAGGTTGAGCTTAATATCGGAAGGCCATTCGTGGTTTTGCGTCATCCGCGCCTTCAGCTTGTCTATGAGGATGATGATGTCATTGTCATAAACAAAGGGTATGGCCTTCTTTCCGTCGGCACCCAGAGCCATAAGAAAGAGGAATCCGCCTACGATATTCTCCGTGACTACGTGAAGGAACAGAATCCAAAGAATAAGCTCTATGTTGTTCATCGTCTCGACCGCGACACCTCCGGCCTGATGATGTTTGCTAAGAGTGAGGAGGCTCAGGAAACGCTTCGTCACAATTGGAACAATCTTGTTCTCGACCGTCTTTACGTGGCCCTTCTCGAAGGCTTTGTGAAGGAGGATTCAGGATTTGTAAAGAGTCGTCTTGCGGAAAACTCACAGTTTGTGGTCTATTCCACTGATGAGCCGGGAGAGGGGAAGCTGGCCGTGACGCGGTTTAACGTCCTGAAGAGAGCCAACGGCCTTTCACTTGTGGAATTCTCACTCGACACGGGACGGAAAAACCAGATCCGTGTTCATGCCTCGGAAATGGGACATCCCATTTCCGGCGACAGGAAATATGGCGCCAAGGAAAGTCGGCTCCACAGGCTTTGCCTTCATGCAAGGACTCTTCGTTTCGCACATCCCATCACTCGAAAGGATATGCGTTTCGAATTGCCGGTGCCATCAAGATTTCTTGATGCAGTCAAGACCTCCGGGAATGGGTCGGCTGCTGAAAAAAAGGATTAACCGAATGGAACATTATAAATTCACGTAACATGCCGATCGATACATCTTCATATTATCCGGAAACTCCCGGTTCGAAAGGGGGGGATGATTCCTTCTCTCTTAATAGAAACGAGGGGGGGCTTTTCGGACCCTCCCGTCCCACGCCTCCTCCGCCTCCACCGGCGCCGGAAAAAAGGGATAATGATGAGAAAGCAAGCAAAGACGCTCCGCCGGTGTGGCGAAAGATAGCCGATAGATTCTCAGAGATACTGTCGTGGCTATTCGTTCCGCTGCTGATGCCTGTCTATGGATTGATGCTTGCGTTCAGCCTCTCCATCCTTGACGTTGCCCCGATGGGGATGAGAGTGGTTTTCACTCTGATAGTCTTTGGAATTGATGTGGCGATCCCGATGGTGCTCATCTATATCCTGAAAAGATTAGGTGTGGTTGATGATCTCGGGCTTAACGGGCGCAAAGAGCGTCTGATTCCATACATCATCACGATCGTGTGTTATCTTGCCACGGCCTGGTTTATATGCTATAAAGGGGCGCCTCTATGGCTGGGGCTCTTCTTCGTTGGAGGGGCTCTTGCCGGAGGAGTGAATCTTGTGGTTAATTTCTGGTGGAAAATTTCTGCTCATAGTGCGGGAATCGCGGGAATTGTGGCATTACTTATAAGGATTGTCCGCGACGGCTCCCCTGAGCCCGGGATTTTCACCTGGATCCTCCTTTCCATCATTGCTGCCGGACTTCTCGGATCAGCCCGAGTGTGGCTCGGACGCCACACTGTGTGGCAGGTTTTTGCCGGATATGCAGTGGGCTACATCTGCGTGTTCTTCCTGATGGCTCTCGGAAATTGAGAACGCAGGGAGCGAGATTTATTTAACATTGAAACGATGAGTTTATATAATTATAGAAGACGCCGCAGCAGCACAACCAAAGTTGGGCGCACGGCTATCGGGGGAGAGAATCCCGTCAGAATACAGTCGATGAACAACACCTCCACCCTCGACACCGAGGGGAGCGTTGCGCAGGCGTTGCGTATTGCTGCCGCAGGAGGAGAACTTGTGCGCCTCACCACCCAAGGTGTTAGGGAGGCTGCAAATATGGCTCAGATAAGGGCCGGTCTTGATGCCGCAGGTTGCGGAGTTCCACTTGTGGCCGATGTTCATTTCAATCCTAACGCTGCTTTCAAGGCTGCCGAAACTTGTGAGAAAGTCAGGATAAATCCCGGTAACTTTGTCGACGCCGCGCGCACGTTCCGCAAGCTTGAATTCACAGACGAAGAATATGCGGAGGAAATAGAACGTATCCGGGAAACTCTGGTGCCTTTCCTGAAGGTTTGCCGTCAACATTCCACGGCAGTACGTCTCGGTGTGAACCACGGATCGCTGTCCGACAGGATCATGAGCCGATATGGCGACACTCCGGCCGGAATGGTGGAGTCTGTTATGGAATTTTTAAGGATCTGCAAGGAGGAAAAGTTTGATGATATTGTCATCTCCATAAAGGCATCCAATGTGGTTGTTATGGTTGAGACTGTTTTCCTGCTCGACAGGGAGATGGCTAAGGAGGGGATGGCATATCCCATTCATCTCGGTGTCACAGAGGCCGGCGATGGAGAGGATGGCAGGATAAAGAGTGCGGTCGGCATAGGCACTCTGTTGTCTCACGGAATCGGAGACACAATCCGCGTTTCGCTCACGGAGGAGCCGGAGAATGAAATCCCTGTTGCCATAAAGCTCCGGGATTATATCGGGTTGAGGTCAATGCAATCGCCGGTGGCCGAGCCGAAGCAGGTTCTTGATGGGGAGGCGCGTGCGAGATCCATCAGCGTTCCCGGATTTGAAAATATTTCCTATCCTTTGGTTGCCGGCTATGATTTCGCTGAGATTCCATCCTCCTGGCATAAGGTGGATGCCTCTTCCGCTCCCGAGCTTTTCAGCGATGCGCTCCCGGTTGTGATTTCATCGCGCAATGCAAACCGTCCGGGAGAGATAGCATCATGGATCGACCGGTTTAATCTTCTCGGAGGGAAAAATCCCATCATCATGGGAATGTCTTATTCCGACCATGATCTGGAAGACCTCCAGATAAAAGCGGGAGCTGACTTCGGACCGCTCCTTCTGGGAGGCTACGGGTCGGGAATCCTGATCGATGCTCCACATTTTTCCAGAAATCAGATTGATTCCGTTGCCCTTGGGCTGCTTCAGGCTGTACGCCTGCGGATCAGTAAGACGGAATATATTGCTTGTCCCGGATGCGGTCGAACTTTGTTTGATCTTCAGACAACCCTGAAGAGGGTGAAAGATGCCACTTCCGATTTGAAGGGTTTAAAAATCGGCGTGATGGGTTGCATCGTGAATGGACCCGGTGAGATGGCTGATGCCGACTACGGATATGTCGGTGCCGGACCGGGAAGGGTGAGCCTGTATAAAGGGAAGACTCTTCTGAAGAAAAACATCCCTTCAGATAACGCTATTGAGGAATTGCTCACGATTATCAGAAACGACCGGGCAGACTCTACGGAGAACAAGGCGGAATGATTGTTAATGATGACCGAGAGTCATCGTGATGGTTGTCCCTTTCCCGGGTAGTGTGGCGATTGAAATGTCTCCCTTATGAAGCCTCGCAATCTGGCGGCTGAGGAAAAGCCCTATGCCGCTACCTCCTTGCTTGGTTGAGAAAAACGGAAGAAATAGATTGGCATCGGCAGTTTCTGAGAAGCCGGTGCCATTATCTTTTATGGTGAAGAAGAGATCATCGTTTGAAACGGAAGCAGTGACCACAACTTTTGGATTCCCGTTATCGGTCACAGCTTCAAGAGCGTTACGGATCAAATTGCCGAGTGCCCTTGAGACAAGAGCGGGATCAAAATACGCTTCCATTTCAACGGGAGAAATGAATCTGAGAGTATTCTCCGGAAGGCTGCGTGCGATGTCCGACACGGCGTGTTTCGCACTCAGCTCCTTCATGAAGGAGTTGATGTTGACTTTTCTTATAACCGGCTCCGGAATGTGGGTGAGCTCATAATATGAATCGAGAAATCTTTTGAGATCAAGACTCTGGGAATATATAAGCCCGAGAGCTTCGCCCATCTCTTCAGAGCTGAAATTGGATGGATTCTCAGCCATCTCTCCGCTGAGAGAAATGATCGGGGAGAGATCGTTGCGGATTTCATGAGTCATAACGCGAAGTATGCGGTCGTAATATAGTTTCTTTGTCTTCAAGTCTCTTATTGCGGAGCCATACTTTCCAGCTATATTATCCATCGTTTCCGATATTTTTTCCAACTCACGGTCCCCTTTGATCTTAAAAGAGATGGTAGTATCAGCCGCCTCAAGAGCCAGCAGAAATGTGGAAAGGATATTTTTAAGCTTTCCAATCAAGCCAAGGAGAATAATAGCGGAGATAAAGGTGCCGATGAGGCATAGCATTCCTGGTGCCCATATTCCTCTTGCAAAAAGCCATCCGGCAACTCCTGCCGAGGCGGGGATACAGAAGAGCAGAAGAAAAATCTTATGGGAGAAGTGGTTCATGACTTCTTAAGCAGATTATATAGAGTTTGCCTGTTGACCCCAAGTCGCTCTGCTGCGGCTTTAAGGTTGCCGCCGCATTGTTCCACTACGGAAAGCACGTGGTCCATTTTCAATTCGTTGAGAGTCATCATCTCTCTCTCTTTCTGACGTTGTTCGATCTCAGAAGCCTTCATGGCGGTTTCCTGCATTTTCACGGCTTTTCTATTGACGGAGATCGCACGGTTAATCTTTTCCACAAGTTCAGAATTATCCCAAGGCTTGGTTATGAAATCCTCCGCGCCCTCCTTCATTGCCTTCACGGCTATTGGGATATCGCCGAAGGCCGTGATCATGATGACTGCGGGGGGATTTGGAGTTTCCTTTATGCGCCGCAGCCAGAAGATTCCGTCGCTGCCGTCAAGACGAGAGGAATCGAAATTCATGTCGAGGAGCACTGCATCCGTTTTCCCACCTGATAATATGGCCGGAATCATGGTGGGATCAGCTATCGCCACAATCTCTTCAAAATGGCGGCTGAGAAGAAGCTTAAGTGTGGTTCTCACCGCCTTGTTATCGTCTGCTATAAGTATTTTCATGGTGCAAAAGTAGAAAAAAACATTGAAGCATAATGGATTTCAGGAATGAAAAATCATAAGAGGAAAGTGAGTGTCTAAAAAATAGACACAATTCGGGGTGAAATGACGATTTCTCAAAATCCGGAAGGCAGGCGATAGAATCGATAGTAATTTTGCGGCATGAAAAAGATAATGATCCTGACAATACTGATTTCAGCAACCCTCCCATCCTTCGGATCAGGACAAGAGAGGGGGATGACTCTCAACGACTGTCTTGTCTATGCGAGGGAACACGCGTATGCCAACCGCATTTCCAGAGTCCGCGACAATATGGCTGAGGCAGACGTGAGGCTTTCCATATCATCGCTTCTCCCTTCAGTCGATGCCTACACAGGAGGCAACATCAGTTTCGGACGCAATATTGATCCGGAAACGAATACTTACGACACTCGGAAGACAGTGTCGAACAGCTATAGCCTGTCGATGTCGTTGCCTGTCTTTAATGGACTTGTCAACATCAATAATCTTAAGGTTTCTAAGGTTGCCCGCAGACGTCAGCAACATTCGGCACAGGCAGAGGAAGACCAGAGATCGCTCGACGTTATAAGGGCTTTTTATAACGTGTCCTATTGTCGGTCGTTGGTGGAGCAGATGAAGATGCAGCTGAGCCGCGACAGCGTGATGCTCGCAGGAGTTGCGAGGGAATTTGATCTTGGAACAAAAAGCGGAGCCGATGTGGCGGAACTGAAGGCAGTGGTAGCATCCGATGAGTTTGAACTTACCAATCAGCTGAATAATCTCAAGAAGGCATATCTCACTTTGAAAGGGAACATGGGAATGGCTCTTGACGAGGCAGATCCGGTTCTTATCGATGATGAAACGGCTTCTTTTGAGGAGGCCGGACTGGAGAATCCGAGGATTGCGGCTGCGAGGCTCGCCTTGCGTGAGAGCCAGCTGAGGGTCAAGATTGCCAAAGGGTCATTCTTTCCGTCGATCTCTCTCAACAGTGGGATCTCTACTTCCTTTTATAGGCTTCTTGGAGATAGGAATTCCTCCCCTGAATTTGGACGACAACTCCGCGACAATATGGGCGAATATGTAGGGGTTTCTCTTTCACTTCCTATTTTCCGGGGGTTGAGCAGGATGAATTCATTGAAGAAAGCCCGTCTGAGCGAGATTGAAAGCAGGCTTATGCTGGAACAGACCACATACGAAGTGGAGCGGGAAACTGCAGATGCTCTTCTTGACCTGAAAGCTTCCGAAGAGGAATATGAGGCGGCTGTAAAGCGTCTTGAAGCCGAAGAGGCGGCCTATACCGCCATCAAAAGGAAATTTGAATTGGGGGGAGCTTCCGCCATAGATCTTTTCACTGCCGGTGCGCGCCTTGCTTCGGCCCGGGCCGGGAAAGAGGGGAAAAGAATCCAGAAGATTATAAGCGTGATCCTTCTGGGATATTACAGGGGCGCGAAACTTATCTCCGATTAAGATGATCATAATAAACAAAAGAATAACAAGATATAACACATGGATCAGGAAATAAGACATAGATATCCTTTATTGAGGAAATACTGGTGGTTTATTCCTCTGGCGATAGTGCTCATTTTTCTACTTGTGTGGGGGATGTCGGCATGGCGCACGGTGGAGTACGTTGCAAATAGAAATTCCATGACATTTGGAGAAGTGACAGAGGACACGTTTAAGGATTATCTACGCCTTACGGGAAAAGTTGAAACCGGCACGACAGTATGGCTCTCAGCGCTTGAGTCTGGAATCGTGGATAAGAAATGGGTCGAAGAGGGAGCCTACGTGAATGCAGGGGATGTGATACTGACTTTACGCAATCCCGGACTTCGCCAGCAGATTCTTGATTCCGAGTCGCAACTTGCAGAGCGTCAGAACATGCTCCGCGACACCGAGATCACCATGGAAAAGGAACGGCTGCAGCTTAAGCGTGATATCCTTGCAGCTCGCACGGAGCTCAACCGGAAGCAAAGGATTGCTGATCAGAAAGAGAAGTTGTTTGATGAAAAGCTATGCTCCCGGGAGGAATATCTCACTTCAATGGAAGATCTCCAGCTCGCGCGCGAAAGCCTTAAACTTCTGGAGAACCGTCTGAGTCAGGATTCGCTCTATCGGTCGGTGCAATTGGCGATGATGAAGGAGAGTCTTCACAATATGCAGGAGAATTTTGAACTGGTGCGCCAGCGTGCTGATAATCTCGACATCCGCTCTTCACATAGCGGTCAGCTCGGACGCCTCGACGCAGAACTCGGCCAGAGCATATCCGGCGGCATGCAGATAGGGCAGATAAATATTCTTGACAATTATAAGATAACGGTTTTGGTTGATGAACACTATATTGACCGTGTTGAGACCGGACTGAAAGGAACTGCCGAGAAGGGTAACAAAAGCTATGACCTAATTGTGCGCAAGGTTTATCCGGAGGTTTCCGGCGGACAATTCAAGGTGGATCTTGAGTTCCCGGAAGGAATGCCGGAAAATATCAGGGTTGGGCAATCATATATCGTCGAAATCCAGATGGGAGATCCGGGAAATGCGGTAATGGTGCCTCGCGGCACATTCTTCCAGAGTTCCGGAGGACGTTACGTTTATGTTGTATCTTCCGATGGTAAAAGCGCGGAGAAGCGGGAAGTCAGGATAGGACGTCAGAATCCAAAATATTATGAAATAATAGAAGGCCTTGTTCCCGGAGAGGAAATCATAACAAGCAATTATACGGATTTCGGCGAAGCCGACAGAATATTGATCAAATAATAAATGAAATTATGGATATTGAGATCACAGACCTTAAGAAGGTCTTCACAACTGAAAGTGTGCGCACCACTGCGCTGAATGGAGTTTCTTTGAAAATCAATGATGGAGAATTTGTTGCCATCATGGGTCCTTCGGGATGCGGCAAATCAACCCTTTTGAACATCATGGGTCTTCTTGACAATCCGACGTCGGGAAGCTGCAAGTTTGACGGCGAGGAGGTGGGAGGTCTCCGTGAGTCAGAGCGCACAAGCTGGAGAAAAGGTAAAATAGGATTTATTTTCCAGTCGTTCAATCTGATCGACGATATGAAGGTAAGGAATAATATCATGCTTCCTCTCAATAACCTTCCCCTTTCATCGAAAGAGAGGCATGACCGTGTGGATGAAGCTATGCGACGCATGGGCATCGCCCATCGTGGCAATCATTATCCTCCCCAACTCTCGGGAGGACAACAACAGAGAGCCGCTATCGCGAGAGCTGTGGTTGGACGTCCCGGATTAATTCTCGCTGACGAACCGACGGGAAACCTCGATTCTAAGAACGGCACAGAGGTGATGAATCTTCTCAGTGAGCTTCATAAGGAGGGAGCCACGATAGTGATGGTGACCCATTCCATGAAGGATGCGGCCTACGCTGACAGAGTGATAAATCTTTTCGACGGCCAGATAGTCGAGAAGCTTGACAATTTAATGTGATTTTATTATGTTCAGTTTCTTTACATCCGATTTGCGGCGGAATCTTATAAAACTCCTTTGCCTCACGGTTGGTCTTTCCGTAGGTTTCATAATAATCGCTAAGGTTTATTTCGAGAAAACCTTCGATACATTCTTCCCTGATTCCGACAGGATCTATTATGTGGCTGAGACGTTTGTCTTTAATGAAGAATACCGGGAATGGGCACAGACTTCCGGAGGAATCGGAGAGATGGCCACAAGCTATGTGCCCCAGATTGAATATGCCGCCCGCTTGTTGCCTGTCACCTATGGCTACACAAGGATAAAGACTGACTCTGATGTCGAGGTCATGTCGGAATCCATTGCAATGGTAGACTCCTGTTTCTTCGATGTTTTCGGAATCGAGGTGATTTCCGGCAATCCTCGGGAGGTGCTGGCAAAACCCTACAACTGCATTATCCCAGAATCGCTTGCATCCAGAATCGGCGGCGATGTGATCGGAATGACCTTCACAATTCCTGAGGCCGGATCTTCATTCGGACAGAGGAACTTGACAATCGGCGGCATCTACAAGGATCTTCCTCCAAATTCCACCATCAGCAATGGAATTATGCTCAGCATGGAGACAGATCCAATGATTTTCGGAGCAAACAGACATAACTGGGTTGGTAATGACCGTTTCCGTCTTTTCCTGAAGCTGGTGAAAGGTGCCGACACGGAAGAAGTTGACCGGCTGCTTTATGAAATGCTTAAAGACAATGTCTCCGCAAAGGATCTCGAACGTGGTCTTGGCCTACGCATTCATCCTATGAGTGAATTCTATACTGCTTATTATGGCGGGGTTGACAGCTCGATCTATATCCTTGCCGTCCTTGCGATGGTCATGATCCTGAGTGCATCGCTCAATTATCTCCTTGTGGTTCTGGGACAGATTCCGCGCCGTTCAAAGGAGATGGCAGTGCGTAAATGCTACGGCACGTCCAACTTCCGGATTTTTGTCAGGGCCATACTCGAAGGATTGTTCTATCTTGCTCTCTCCATACTGCTTGCAGTAATAATCGTTTGGTGTTTCCCGAACCTCTGCCGGGATTTGCTCGGAAGGAGCGCGATGGAGATCCTTTCCGCCCCCGGATTATGGATGGTGATGGCTTGTGTGGTCATTCTTCTCCTCATTGTCTCCGGCATTATTCCCGGAATCCTCTATTGCCGCACACCAGTGGCCCGCGCTTTCCGGGTGAACGTCAGAAACAGGCGTCGTTGGAAGTTGACCCTCTTGTCGGTGCAGTTCGTTGCTTCCGGAATGTTGCTCTGCATCCTGACCCTGGTAGGCCGTCAGTATTCAATGATGCTTTCTCTTGATTTCGGACTCGACTATAAACACCTTGCCCGGGTGTGGAACCATCATAAATCTGATGAGTCCGCGCGCAAAGTCGTGTTGACACTGAGAGGGATGCCAGGCGTTGAAGGTGTTGCCTCTATTGAAACCCCACTCTTGAATGGTGCAAGCGGCAACAATGTCACTGTTGAAGGAATCGAAGAGAAGGAACTCAACGTGGCCGACATGTATTCCACCAATCCCGAACTTTTCGAGGTGGCAGGGATGAAATTCCTGCAGGGAACCACGTTCAGGGAGAAAGCTGATTCAACAGTTTTTGAAGTGGTGGTAGATCAGAAATTCGCGGAAGATATGGAGCGCGTCTTCGGTTGGGATAGTAAGGACATTGTCGGGAAAGGATTCCGCATCACAGAACACATGAACGCCGATATCCCGGAATTCACCATCGTGGGCGTTGTCAACAATCTCAAGCGAGGGGGGCTTGAAACGGAATATGCCGACAGGAGAGGCACCGTCTATTTCCCGGGAGATGGAATCTACAGCAATCTATATGTGAAGTTTTCTGAGATAAATCCGGAAACGATGCGGAAAGTTTCGGAAATGCTCATAGACATCGCTCCTGAATTGGAAATCGGGATTGAGCCTGTGGAAACGCTGGTGACGATGAAGATGAGTTCAGTGAAAAACTTCGGGCTTGCCATAGGCATAGTGGGGATCGCCACTTTCATAATCACATTGATCGGCTTGCTGGGATATACTTCCGATGAAGTGATCCGTCGTTCGCGTGAGATTGCGGTTAGGCGGCTCACCGGCACCTCTACCTACGGCATCGTGGGATTATTCTGCAGGGAAGTCATGACAGTGGCCGTTCCATCCCTGCTTGCCGGAGGTGCATTGGCTCTGGTTTTCGGAGGAAAGATTCTCAGCATGTATACAGATAGAGTTTCACTCTCTCCTCTCTCGATGCTGATATGTTTGATTATCATTGTTTTGATAATCATTCTGGTGGTTGTGCTAAATACCATGGGTGTGGCGCGCGATAATCTTTCCCGCCATCTTCGCAACGAATAAACGCAGTTTTTTTAACACTTTAATAATTTTTTTGAAGGAAGGGGTGTTGTAAAAGAAGATCTTTCGTTTTTGCAACACCCCTCACTTCATTTATAACAGGAAAATTTTAGGTCATGAAAACGGTTACCTCAGTCTTAGGAGCAGTTATGATGATGACATCGGTTTCATCGTCAATTTTTATTCAACCGAAAAACAAATATGATTTCGACGAGCTCAAGAATTATTTCGCGGATGCTAATGGGGGAGTGGACTATATAATGAGCCTTTATGACTCTGTGGATGTAGTTATCCTTGGAGAGCGTGATCATCGCGACACGACCCAGTATGACTTCATTAACCGCCTTATCAGCGATCCCCGATTTATAGAGAAGGTGGGTTATGTATATACTGAGGTTGGCGCTGTCAACACGGCTCCGGTATGTGAACGGATAGTAACTGCTGACTATGAGGGCCCGGAGGAATTTCGCGACAGCGCCCTTTCCCTGATTCGGATTGAAGACTTTTATCCTCTTTGGGAGAAATATAACCGTTACCAGTTGCTTGAAAATCTTTATCGGTTGAACTCTACCTTGCCGAAAGAGAAAAGAGTGATACTTAGAGGGACAGATGTTGCATTCGACTGGTCTGATTGTAACGATAGGGAAACCTATCGTCGGTTTCTTACCGAGAAAGTCAACGGAGGACTCCGTGATTCGATAATGGCTGATAATTTCCTGACAATGTTTCGGACTCAACCGGAAAGAGGGAATCATCATAAGGCCCTTCTCATAACAAGTGCACCGCATGCTGTAAAGAATCCTGAGAATTCCACAGAGGGGTATTTCATCAGTCGTGAACTTGGCGACAATATGCGCACGGTGCTCATGAATTGGACAAAGTGGTGGAAATATGGTGATAAGCTGTTTCAGCCGTGGCTTAATGGTATCCCAGACAGTGCATACGTTGCTTCCGGACGCTCCGATTTCGGTTTCAATCTTGCCGAATCCCCGCTTGGGAAGGCAGACTTCTGCAATTTAGTTGCCTATAACGTTTCGGATTATGCCGATGGAATGATCTATTATCTTGATCCGGAAAGATTTGTCCTTGCTGTGGGAATTCCCGGAGTCGTCTCCGATAATTTTCTCCCGGAGCTTGTGCGCCGCAGCCGCCTCTATGCTGAAAGTCAGGGTGAGGAAGAGATATATACTCCTGAGCAGCTTACCATGTACTATAATTCAAAGCGGACGTTTAATTCTTATAGTGGAGTGATAGCCGATGAGGATGATGACTCAGATATCCCAGGTTTAGATATGGAGGTCATGGATGCTGCCATTCTGATTCTGAAAGCAGTTGCCAAGAACGATCATGAGGTTCTTGGACTCGTCGGGATTGATGTCTTGTCTGATACATTTTATGGCGCGGAACTCGTATCTACAGGAGATCCGACACTCTACGCGGGAGGTGAGGGAATGAAAATCCCGTTTAAGTTTAGATTGAAAGACGGCGGTATCATAGAACGAGCCATTTTTCTTAGAAAAAATGATAGCGGACGATGGTATTTTGACGGAGGCCTCTGAGCCTCCCGGTGAAAAGAAAAAGGATGCTGGGAGTTTTGGTTATAATGGAAACTTTTATTATTTTTGCCAAAAGTTTACAATATAATGGAAACTTCAATAAATATCCCCCGTCCCTTTTATCTGAAAAAGATACTGCCATACGTTGATAAGAATGTGATAAAAGTCCTGACAGGTCAACGTAGGGTAGGAAAAAGCTATATCTTGAAATCTGTTGAAGATTATATCCGTAACTCTAAAAAGGATTATAACATAATCAGTATTAATCTGGAGGATTTCGCCTTTTCCCATATTACAGATGCCTCAGTTCTTCATGAGGAAATTGCACCACTCCTTTCTGAGTCAAAAAAGAACTACATTTTTATTGATGAGATTCAGGAGGTTGCTGGATTTGAGAGAGTAATACGGTCGTTGGCTTTGAGTCATCTGAACGATATTTATGTGACGGGCAGCAACTCTGCAATGTTGTCTTCGGAGATCGCTTCCCGATTGGCAGGAAGGAGTATAGAGATAAGGGTTCATCCGTTGTCATACGTCGAGTTCCTTGAATTTCATTCATTAACGGATTCTGATGAGACCATGGATTCCTATCTTCGCTATGGAGGGATGCCTTATCTCAGGAATCTGCCTATGCGACAAACATGGAACGAATATCTTGAAGGACTGGTAGATGCATTGGTCTACAGAGATATTGTAGGCCGACATTCAATTCGAAATAATGATTTTCTTCAGAGGTTGCTGATGTTTCTGGCGGATAACACCGGACAGATCTTTACGGCAAAACGCATTGCAGATTATCTGAAGTCACAACGGGTCAGTGGCACGGTCACAAGCGTACAGACTTATGCGGATTATATATGCGAGGCTTACCTTGTAAATAAAGTCAGGAGATGGGATATTGAAGGGAAAAGACTATTTGAGATAGGAGAAAAATATTATTTCGAGGATCTGGGAATTCGGAACGCCATTATCGGTTATCGCCCTATGGATATAGGAGGTATTCTGGAAAATGTCGTCTATAACAAGTTGATATCCGATGGATTCGATGTTAAAGTAGGGGTGATTCCCGGAGGTCGTGAAATTGATTTTGTTGCTGAAAAGAGTGGAGAGATACTTTATATTCAGGTTGCAGTGGGTGTCAGTGAACCATCGGTTGCAGAACGAGAATTTGGTAATTTGGAAGGAATCTCTGATAACTACGGGAAATTGGTGGTAACGCTTCGCGATATGGCTCCTAATACTTATAAAGGAATCCGCCAGACGTCCCTTCGTCGATTTCTGCTGGAAGAAATTTGATCACACCTTGATTACTGAAATCATTCTTGCAAGGGTGCTTGCAGTTTTCTTTAACGCTTTCCCTCAGTAATCTGTGGAGCCTGCGATAACTTTGAGTTATCGCAGGCCATATAGCGTAACTGCCGGCAAGGAGTTTCCCTCCCGATGAGTGTGGAGCCTTAATCAGTTAAAGATGATTTTATGCTCTGGATCTCCTCCGGAGAGAGTCCGGTCATCTCATGGATGAAGTTCGGATCCAATCCGGCCTTGATCATTTTCCTGGCCGATTCACGTAATCCTTCTGCACGTCCTTCTGCGCGCCCTTGTGCAAGACCTTCGTTTATGGCTTCCTTACGGGCGTAGGATATCTCGGCATAGTAGTCGCGGGCTCTTTTGAGGTCGTAGTCATACTGACGTCTTTCATCAGGAGATAGGGTGGCGTAGTTGGCCACCTTGTCAAGGCGTCTGAAAATATCCTGATGTGAAGTGAATCTCATTCTTTCCATAGTGTCCATGTGTGTGAGGTTAAACATCCATTGGTCAAAAGAATCAACACATTCCTCTTCCTTTTGTTGAATGAGGGAATCTGAATGAAAACAAGCCGCATGTCATCCCTGACCGGTCTAAGCGCCTCTTCATCCATGATCCGGCATTTTGTCAGGAGCTTCTTCTCGATACCGCTTATGAAGAAATTAGTGAAAAACACCCCTACAACCGGGACCACACTGTAGTCCCAGAATTTTCCCTCCTGATGTTTAAGGGTATTTCCCTCATCAATCTCCGGTTTCTCCTCCGGATCAATAGTCCCCTTGTAACCTTGCCGGATAATGTTCATCTGATTTTCCGGCCATTGAAATATATGTTCCAGTTGTCTTCAGCATATCCGTCATGAAGAACTTTGAAACCGTTGGAGGATGCTCCCTCTATTTTCTTTCCGAAAAAAAATACATTCCACATATCTTTGGCATATCCGTCGCGCAACACCTTGAAGTTGTTGGCTGACACCCCGTCGATCTTCTTCCCGTCAAAATATACATTCCAGTTGTCTTTGGCATACCAATCTGTGAGGACTGTGAAATTATTCGCGGAGACTCCATTCATCTTTCTTCCGTTATAATAGACGTTCCATGCGTCTTTGGCATAGCCGTATCCCAAAATATTGAAAGAATTGCTTGATACTCCCTTCATTTCTACTCCTCGATAATATACTTTCCAGTTATCTTTGGCATAACCATCACTCAGTATGTTGAAATTATATGCGGAGGCTCCCTTGATTTCCATCCCATCAAAGAAAACCCTATTCTTTGAAACTAAATAGGGCGATCGGTCATGATTAATGAAAATTTCGTAGTCCGCATGTTTCTGATGCTCATGATTATTATCTTGGGCGATGATGTTCACGTTTCCGATGCCCAAAGCCAAACTTAGAATAAGCAATAATTTCTTCATATTGTTTTCTCTTTAAGAAAAAGACAACTTTCAATATAAAAAGGTTTAGTCCACGTACCAATAAATACGTTCGTTGATGCCATCACCTTCATTGTTCATACCCAAATGGCAACCTGATGCTTCCACCCCAGTCCGGCAATAAATCAAAATTAAGTACTCCCTTATAGTAGAATGATTATAAAAGAATATAGTTTCTCAGTTTATTGACTCCAAATCAGTTATCGTTCCTTGATTACCCGGATTTCCTCATTCATAATCATACATTTCGAATGTTAACCCCCGGTAGGCTGCCGTTGGCAGGATACCGGGGGTTAAAAATAAACGGATTTCCTTTCCCCATGGCGAGGGATGGGGGGGTATTTGAGCGACCATTCGACACCGTTCTTGGTGTCTTTGATGTTGAAGCATTCAAAAAAGCCTTGCAACCTGGCGCTTTTCATTTATAACGCTACTTGTCGATAAACTTCAAATCGAAGAAAAGAATACGACTTTTGAGTTCTTCTTCTTCTGGTATGCCAAAAGATAGTTTCTCGCTCTCCACTGATTTATACAACGGCTTAAAACCGTTCTTAAAATAATAATTCAGAGTAGGTTCTATATTGTAGGCATCGACAAGCATGTATCTACAGGCAGCTTTATTGTTCTCGTCGACGAAGGAGTGTTTTAGCACATCCATAAGTTGTGTGCCGATATTCATACCTCGACCTTGAAATTTCGAGTTTACTCCCAAACGTCCGATAAGAACCGCCGGATAGCTTCGATGATGTTTTTTGTATGGTATCTTACGTTGAAGAGAATTACGGGAGGAATTATCAAGAGTGTAAGCCTTTATGCCATCAAAAGAAAGAGTAGCAATGGCCACTATCTCTTTAGGATTGTCCTTGCTAATCCAACAAAAGGCTTTACTCAACAATTCTTTTTCGTATAGAAAAACATCGTATTTGAAAAACTCATCCAGATCCTTATCTCTACAACGAAAGGGGGCGCAATAATCTGCAACCTCCTTAGTATAACGTACCATAAAGGTTTTTTCTACGAGGTTGAGTTTCTCCATCGTCTTTAATTCTTGCGAGGAGGGAATACAGTATTTCTTACGCTCTCCCACATTGTAGAGACAGTTTTTCGTTGAGCTTCTGTAAGCTTGGGAGTCGGCAATTTGCCATTGCGGTCCGCTTCTTCAATGAAACTCCGTGCATCTTCACCCCAGAGTTCAGGGGTAGTTTTAATAGCCATTGCCATATATTAAGTTTTTAGATTACAAAGTTACAACAATATAACGGATTATGCAAGGCTTAATTCAGAGCCCCATCTACTTACAAGTAGATGGGGCTCTGAATTAATTTAGGACATGTCTCCGGAAGGGGTGATGCTGGAGAGGGGGGTTATTTGAGCGACCATTCGACACCGTTCTTGGTGTCTTTGACGTTGAATCCGAGGGCGGCAAGTTTGTCGCGGATCAGATCAGAGGTGGCCCAGTCTTTCGATGCCTTTGCATTTGCCCTGACTTCCATCAGGAGATCAACTGCTCCTTCGTATGCTTTTGCAGCCCCGTTATTCTCCGCTTCTGCACCGATCTTCATTCCTAGAATCTCCACAAGGAAGAGATCGAAGAGATGGCGAAGCCGGTTGAGATCATCAGCTGAAAGCTTTACGCTGCCGTCGGATGCCGAGTTGATGAGCTTGCAAGCCTCGAAAAGCTGCGCGATCACCTGCGGAGTGTTAAGGTCATCATCCATGGCTTCATAACATTTCGTGAGGAAGTCAGGAACCTCTACAGTTGATTTCTCCGCAGGGAGAAGTGCCTGAAGCCGTCGGTAGCCGTCGGTGATTTTCTGCAATGCTTTCTCGGAAGCCTGTAGGGCTGCGTTGGAGAAATCAACCGTCGACCTATACTGGGCCTGCAGGATGAAGAAACGGATCACCATTGGAGAATAAGCTTTCTCAAGCAGGGGATGGGAACCGTCGAAGAATTGTTCGAGGGTAATGAAGTTGTTGTAGCTCTTACCCATCTTCTTGCCGTTGATGGTGATCATATTGTTGTGGACCCAATATTTCACTGCCTCATGCCCCTGAGCAGCCACACTCTGAGCAATCTCACACTCATGATGAGGGAAGAGCAGGTCGAGACCTCCACCGTGGATGTCGAATGTCTCGCCAAGATATTTCTCGCCCATCGTCGAACATTCGAGATGCCAGCCCGGGAATCCTTCGCTCCAGGGAGAAGGCCAGTGCATGATATGTTCAGGCGCCGCCTTTTTCCAGAGTGCGAAGTCAAGAGGGTTGCGTTTCTCCTCCTGTCCGTCGAGAGTTCGGGTTGTGGAAAGGAGATCCTCAATGTTTCTTCCGGAGAGTTTGCCGTAGCGGTGATCGCGGTTATATTTCTCCACATCAAAATAGACCGACCCTTGGCTTTCATAAGCATATCCGGCGTCAAGAATCTTCTTGATATATTCGATCTGTTCGATTATATGGCCCGAGGCATGAGGTTCGATGCTTGGGGGGAGCACGTTGAGTGCCTCCATGTCGTGGTGGTAGCGGTTTAGATAAAGCTGCACCACCTCCATCGGCTCAAGCTGTTCGAGGCGAGCTTTTTTGGCGATCTTGTCTTCTCCGGAGTCGGCGTCGTGTTCAAGGTGGCCCACATCAGTGATATTCCTGACGTAGCGCACCTTATATCCTAAATGGCGGAGATATCGGAAGAGGATATCAAACGTGATTGCCGGGCGAGCATGGCCGAGATGAGCATCGCCATAGACAGTCGGTCCGCACACATACATGCCCACGTGCCCTTCATGAATAGGCTTGAAAGGCTGTTTTATACGCGTGAGCGAATTATAGAGTGAAAGGTTGTTGTCCATTGTTTCAGTTCTTGCCAATCGGACTTCCGAGGCCGCGGGGTTTGATTTCCCCGAAGTTGGCTTCATATTTCTTGATATTGTCCGAGAGGGCGAAAAGAAGCTGTTTCGCATTCTCCGGGCTCATGATTATGCGGCTGACAACGGGGGCCTGCGGCATTCCGGGAGCGGCGAAAATGAAGTCCATGAGAAATTCGTTGGCGCTGTGTCCCACCATGGCGAGGTTACTGTATTTTCCGTCGGCCATCTCAGGACGGAGCTGAATCTGGAGTTGGTTCTTGTTTTCGGGTGTTTCCATATCTTGATATAACTTTTTTATCCGCTGATAATCTATTTGCGGAATGGAATGCGAAGATAATATAAATCTTTGAGATCTGCAAGACCTTCAGTCGTGGTGGGGGAGCTCCGAATTTCCGACAATCCTTCCGTCGGCCATTGTGACTATGCGGTCGGCGATGTCAGCGAGGCGGAGGTCGTGGGTCACGACAACGAATGTCTGTCCACGATCAGCGCGGAGGGTATGGATGATCTGCTGAATCTCTTCCCGGTTGCGGGAATCGAGGCTCCCCGTAGGTTCATCGGCGAATACTACAGCCGGAGAATTGACGAGCGCCCGCGCTATGGCGGTGCGTTGTTTCTCCCCTCCCGAAAGTTCCGAAGGCTTATGATTCAGACGCCGGGACAGGCCGAGATCGGCAAGAAGTGTCTCTGCGGCCTGGAATGCTTCCTTTTTCGGTTTCCCTGCAATAAGGGCAGGCATGGCCACATTTTCCAGTGCTGAGAACTCAGGAAGAAGCTGATGGAACTGAAACACGAATCCTATATTGAGATTCCTGAATCGGGAAAGCTTGCGGTCGTTGAGCGAAAAAATATCAGTGCCGTCAAAGATCACTTTCCCCTCATCGGGGCGCGTCAGACTTCCTGCAATCTGAAGGAGTGTGGTTTTCCCGGCTCCCGACGGGCCAACAATGGCAAGGATCTCTCCTTCTGGAATTGAAAGAGTCACATCGTGAACCACCGTCAGAGGTCCGAATGATTTCGTGATGCCGAGTAGTTCGATCATTGCGTGATCCAGGAGCCTTTGAATCCGGTTTCTTCAATTGTTTTGACCACTTGAGCAGCCTTTTCTGCATCATCGGGCACACCATGCATCTCCAGCACTTTATCTTCTGTGGAGAGATCGAGGCTCCATTCCTGATTGGGGAACCGGGAGCGAACGGCTCCGAGAATCGCCGTTGAGCATCCGGCGCATTTCGCATTTGTCTTGAATTTCATTTCTTTCCTTTCTTTATGATTATTATAATGTTTTATTTAACTGGTCATACTAAAACCTCAATGTTGACAACACCTATGCCACGCCTCCGACGTGGATCCGGGGGAAATTCCATAATTTAAAAGCCGTATCACCGTCCCGAAGAAGGGGGAGTGATGCTGACTTTGTTTAAACGTAGGGAATTCAGCACGACACACACCGACGAAACTGCCATCGCGGCTGAGGCCAACATGGGCGAAAGCAATAGTCCGCAGAAGGGGAAAAGCACTCCTGCCGCGATTGGAATTCCGATCACGTTATAGATGAATGCCCAGAAAAGGTTCTCGCGGATTATCCTGATTGTAGCTCCGGAGAGCATGATGGCCTTCGGGATGAATGTGAGCTGTGCGGAAACTATTGTTACCTCAGCCACTTCCATGGCAATGTCTGATCCTCCGCCCATCGCTATCGACACATCGGCTTCGGCAAGTGCCTGAGAGTCGTTGATCCCATCTCCCGCCATCGCTACAAAATAACCCTCTTTGCGGAATGCTGCCACAACGTCTTGTTTCCCTTGGGGGAGGACTCCCGCGATCACTTTCCCGATGCCTGTCAGTGATGCAACATGATTGGCTGCCGGAAGGGCGTCTCCAGTAAGGAGCACAGTCTCCACCCCGAGTCTTTTCAGAGAATCGATAGCTTCTTTAGCGTCCGGACGTATGGAATCCGAAATTTTGAAGGCGATCAGGGTTGCGGATGAGTCTCCGGCCATTACTATTCCAGCTCCCTCTTTCTCCCATAAAGCCATTTCCCTTTCCATTTCGGGAGATATGGGAGCCCCGTTCTTTTCCGAGAGACGACGGCTCCCTATCCATAGTTGCATCCCTGATACAGAGCCCTCGATGCCGAGACCCGGGAGATAGGTGAACTTATCTGGCGATAACGTCATGTCAGCTGTTCCATTACCTTCAATCCAGGCAACTAAGGCCTTTGAGAGAGGGTGGCCCGAGTCTTTTTCAAGGGCTGCGATTGCTCCAAGGAATCCCGGAGGAAGGGAGGGCGCTTCCCATGTTGCCGTGACGGCAGGAATCCCCTCGGTGACGGTGCCCGTCTTGTCGATGGCCAGGAGATTAACCCTTCGGAGATTCTCGAGGGCTGATGCCTCCTTCACGAGGATTCCGTTGATAGCTCCTCGTCCAACTCCGACCATGACAGCCGTGGGAGTGGCGAGTCCAAGAGCACATGGACAGGCTATCACAAGCACTGACACAGCGGCAAGAACAGCAAGATGAATGTATTCTGAGCCTAAGGAGATCCAAATGATGAAGGTGAGGATGGAGATTCCCATTACCGTGGGCACGAATATGCGGCTTATGCGGTCAACGAGACGCTGAACCGGTGGCTTTGATCCTTGAGCTTCACGCACACGCCTGATAATCCTGGCAAGTTCCGTGTCTTGTCCAACCTTAACGGCTTTTACGGTGATGGATCCGGAAACGTTCATTGTCCCGGCTGTTACTTTATCGCCGGCTTGTTTCTCTATTGCTCCTGGTTCTCCGGTGAGCATGCTTTCATCGACAGCCGACACTCCGCTATCCACCGTTCCGTCAACAGGTATCCGGTCGCCGGGACGCACCACAACTTTATCTCCTTCCCTTATCTCTGCGATAGGAGTGATCTTTTGCGAACCGTCAGGCATGAGCAGGATGGCATCGGCCGGTTGCAAACCCATTAGGGCACGTAGGGCATTGCCAGTGTTCCTGCGCGCCCTCAGTTCCATAAATTTTCCTGTTGAAACGAAGGCCACTATCATTGTCGCTCCCTCATAGTAGAGATCGGCAGGAATACCTTTGTCGGTTAGCCATTGTGGGAATATCGTGTTGAAGAGAGAGAAGAGAAAGCTGACGAGTGTTGACACAGCCACGAGGGAATCCATGTCGGGATTCCCGGAGAAAAGATGGCGTATCCCTCGCGAATAGAATCTCCGTCCGCTGAATACCATCACTCCGAGAGCGAGAAGCATCATCAACCAGCGGTCGCCGGCAAAATGTGTGTGGGCCATGGAGATGACCGACAATGGTATGGTGAGTGCCCATGCCACTATAAGCCGAATCTTCATGGAATCATACTCCTTCTTTTCCGCGCGTTCCTTTTCCTCGATCGCTTTTGCCACGGAAGCTTCTATGATCATTTCATATCCAGCCTCTCTCACCCTTGAAGCTATTTCCTGAGGTGAAACTTCTTTAGGGTTCCATTCCACCGCAACCTCTGAGGATGCGAAATTCACGGAGGCTTTTGAAACGCCAGGCGTTTCTGCCACCGTTCTCTCTACGGTTCCGGCACAAACTGCACACATCATGCCAGTCACCGGAAATACACCCTTTTCAATCTTGGTCGCCATTTATTGTATTGATAAATCTATGGTCTTTTTTGCTTTGCAAAGTTATAACAATTTGTGATTATATCCGCTTGTGGCGGATAAAATCTTTTAAAACTGATGAGGCGCGCTCCCTGAGCTATCCGGTCAGCGCATCAGAATCCGCCAGTTTTTAGGATAAAGATTGTTGGCACGCGAGCCTATGTTCTTAACCGCTCCGAGAGGATGTCCCTCGAAAGCTACAACCACGATGCCTCGAGCAACGTCAGGATCAAGCACGATCGATTCTCTTCTCAGATATGCCAGGGCTTGCGGAAGTGAAAGTTCGGCTATGGGAAACGCCGTTTTGTCAAAATCGGTGGATAAGATTGTTTCTATTTCCGGCGGTTCTTCCTTTGTCTTCCGGTTGTCGCTTCCTGGCTTTAGTTTGCCTCTGCGGGTTTCTTGGTTGCTGATATTTTTTTTGGATGTAATGACGTTGTTTAGCCGGGCGAGGGAGCGTGGAGCCTCATATTTTCCGGGCTTCCGGAAAATAGCGAGAAATAAACCTTCCCCCTCAGTTTTATGAGGCATGAATCTATAAACCGGGAGATCGGTGTTGAATCCCCGCAAAATACCCCATTCATCCGGAAAAGCCGGTTCAAACGGAATCATCCCTAACGATTCCCTGACAAACGAAGCGTTCTCTTCATTTTCCTGGCGGTTGAAGGTGCAGGTTGAATATATCAGGAATCCTCCCGGTTTCACACATCTGGCGGCGTTGGTTAAAATCTCTTTCTGAAGGAGGGCGCAATCTCCCACAAGTTGCGGACTCCATTGCGCCACTGCGTCGCGGTCTTTCCTCATCATTCCCTCTCCGGAGCAGGGAGCGTCGACCGCCACAATGTCAAACTGATCCCCCTTTTCGGCAAACCATCCGGAGTCATGATTGGACACCGTGACCAATGGATATCCCCATTTCGTCAGATTCTCCTTAAGAATTGCAGCACGCTTGCCCACGTATTCATTTGCAATGACTCTCGAGCCGTCGGGAAGAGCATCGATCATGGCAGTAGTTTTCCCGCCCGGCGCAGCGCAGAGGTCAAGAACCACAGGATGAAAATCCGATGTATTGTGTGGATCAGATTCATTCCGCAGAAAAGTGACGATCCTTCTGACGGTCTCATAATAAATCATGGAGGATGCATCCTGAACATAATAGGCACCCGCATGGAGCAGTGGATCGAGCGTAAACACTGGCCTTTCCTTTAGATAGTAGCCGTGGTCGCACCATCCGACTAATCTTTCGTGGCTGAAAGCGGTTGATGGCTTTCTTATGTTTTTCCTGACCGACACCACGGGTTCTTTGCTCATGGCGAGGAGGAAAGAGTCGGTTTCTTCTCCGAGAAGATCCCGCATCATCGTGACAAAACCTGAAGGGAGCTCCATAAATTCATTGGTTGGTGATGCAAAAGTAGTAAAAAATTTTTATTAATTTTGTATTCATGAAACTTGCTACAGCCCTATATCTCATTCCTGTCAATATAAGCGACGCACCTCTGCGGGATGTCTTGCCCGATGGCAATTTAGACGTGGTCAGGGAGTTGCGCTATTTTATAGTTGAAAATGTCAGAACCGCGAGACGTTTCCTGAAGCGTTGTGATCCCGGTTTCGATATCGGATCGACCACTTTCTTCGAGCTTAACAGACACACCGACAATTCTGAAGTCGCATCCTATCTGGAACCCTTGCGACGCGGCGAACCTATGGGGGTGATGAGCGAGGCGGGATGTCCGGCTGTGGCTGACCCGGGTTCCCTTGCAGTCAGCATTGCACGTCGGGAAGGACTGAAAGTGGTGCCGCTCGTGGGGCCGTCGAGCATTCTGCTTGCGTTGATGGCTTCAGGGTTTAATGGGCAGGGTTTCTCATTCAACGGCTATCTGCCGATAGACGCCCGCGAGAGAGAAAAGCGTCTGAAAGATCTTGAAACGTTGTCGAGAAGAAGCGATATGACTCAGATTTTCATTGAGACTCCTTATCGCAACAACCGGATGGTGGAGAGCCTTGTGCGCACTCTTCACACCGAAACGATGCTGTGTGTGGCATGCGATATCACTGATCCGGAAAAGGAGGAAATCGTTTCTCTTCCGGTGGGTTTATGGAAGAAAAACCGATATGATTTCGATAAGCGCCCGGCAATATTCCTTATTTATGCGCGTTGAGATTAAGGGCAGATGACCCCCGATCCCGACAAAGTTATTCAGAGTAGAAAAGAAGCATGGCTCGACGCAAGATATCATTCGATACTAATCCGATGCTCCCGTTTGAAGAATGGGAGGAAGAGATTCCGCCCAGACCGACAGGAAGAAATGTCTATGGAGCGGCTCTCGTGGAAAACCCCGACAAAAAGAATGGAGAGACCGCTGACCGGCGGTTGTTTTATATCAGTCTGGGATCCGGGTCGAGTGGAAATTCTTGCTATATAGGCACATCCCGTTCAGGCATAATTATTGATGCCGGAATCAAGGCAGACGTCATAGAATCGATGTTGAAGGCGAATGGAATTGACATGAAGAAGGTTTCTGCCGTTCTTCTAACCCACGACCATTCGGATCACGTGAAATCCGTCTATTCTCTTTTGCGAGGCAATCGCCATCTCCAGCTGTTTTGTACAAACAGGGTGCTTTCCGGAATATTTATGCGTCACAGCATCTCCAAAAGACTGAAAGATTTCCATCGCCCCATCTTCAAGGAGATTCCATTCAAGATCGGAGATCTTGAGATCACTGCCTTCGACGTGCCACACGATGGCTGCGACAATATGGGATTTTCAATTGAATTTGACGGGAGAAGATTTGTGCTGGCCACGGATCTCGGCGCGGTGACCGACCGGGCGCGATATTATATGAGCCGGGCAAACTATCTTGTCATTGAATCGAACTATGATTTGCAGATGTTACGGACGGGAAAATATCCCGAACATCTGAAGGCAAGAATTCAGACCGCTCAGGGCCACATGGATAACGTTGCCACCGCCACGTTTCTTAAGGAGATCATAAACCCGGGATTAAGTTATATCTTCCTTTGCCATCTATCGAAAGACAACAACACTCCTTCCAAGGCTCTATTCGCATCCAAATCTGCTCTTGAGGAGACGGGTATTAAAGTTGGTAATGCCACGGAATGTATTGAAGATCGTTCGGCCGACGTGCAGCTGATGGCATTGCCTCGGTTTGAAGCTACGCGTCTTTTCGTTTTTCGGCCGCCGCTGGAGGTTCGGAACTCATGATGATGCTTAGCTGCGGTCCCTCGATTCCGTTTGGCGCTACTCCGGCCCTCACTTCAAAACGAAGATATACTCCGTGGCAGTCGAAAACTGAAATATCGGTTTCGTCATCTTCCAGAGCTTCCACACCATTGTATTCCAGTTCAACAGGGAGAGGCACGTCAAGACTCTGGAGAATATAGTTCTGCAGATCCAGGGGCAGCAGATCTCCAAGATAAATATTCCTGATGATTGCATTCCTGACGTCGAGCACGTCGACCTGCCAGGTACCCGGCGATCCCATTACATCGGTATATAATGGAGTCCCTTGTCCGTCGGTGAGGACTCCTTCAAAGTCATATTGCGTTGAATCAAGCGGTTCGCCCACGCGAAGCGCATCAGCAAGGCTGCGTATCATCATGGCGATGTCGTTATCGGCATGAAAATAGCTTGTGTCGGTCCGTAATACGGAACGACTGCCGTAGTCAACTGTGTCGGATGTGCGTCCGGCTTCCCTGCAGGAGGTTGCGCAGAGGATAGCGACGGCAGAAAGAAGCATTATGAACGGCATTAGCCGTTGGATGTGGTTGGACTGCATCGGGAAATTAAACCTTTCCGGGTTAGCTTTGATTTTAATACAAAATTACACTTATTTCGCGAAATGTGCAAAAAAATCCGGATGGAATATCTCTCGTCCGCTCTTTGATTTTTCCGCATGAAGTCATCGGCTGTAAAGGAATCTCTTGATGCTGCGCTTCGGAGTTTTCTCAAATTCATTGGGCATTAATTCAATCTGGGAAAGACGCTCGTAGGGAGCCACTACCTTGTTGAGGTCTGCTCTTATCTCTTCAAGTTTACCTTCGAGATCGGAGAGCGTCACTCCGAGACGGTCGGCCGTGTCGAAGTCAGGATAAATGAGCCCGATGAGCTTTCCATCTTTCTCAATTACAAGACTCTCCGCGACAAAAGGCATATTGTTGAGTTTTGCCTCGATCTCCTCGGGATAAATGTTTTGGCCTGAAGCCGAAAGGATCATCGTCTTTGATCTTCCGCGGAGGAATAAAGTTCCGTCGGCCGATCTTGTGCCCATGTCGCCGGTGTGTAGCCACCCCTCCTTGTCGATCACGGCATCAGTAGCTTTTTTATTCTTATAGTATCCGATCATCCTGTTGGTTCCTTTGACGCAAATCTCCCCGGGGATGTTTTCGGGATCCTCCGATTCTATCTTGCTCTCC
This sequence comes from uncultured Sangeribacter sp., assembly GCA_964425935.1. GTDB lineage: Bacteria > Bacteroidota > Bacteroidia > Bacteroidales > Muribaculaceae > Lepagella. The sequence continues at coordinate 31,908 of CAYROR010000011.1, read as the reverse complement.
ATTATCGGGAGCGTCTTTCCCGAAGACCCGATAATGAAGTTGCGCCAGCCTGTGTAGGAGATAAGCGGTCCGCACTCCGTCATTCCATAACCAACGGTGAATGGAAACTTTATTTTGTTGAGGAATTCCTCCACCTCGTGATTGAGAGGCGCGCCTCCAATGATAACCTCCTCAAACTCCCCACCGAATGCCTCTATAAGTTTTCTCCGGATCTTGGAATAGATTAGATTGTCGAGGAATGGCACTGCGAGCGTCCATTTCACAGCGCCCTTGGAAATCATTGGCAGGATCTGGCTTTTATATATTTTCTCCAGAATCAGGGGAACGCAGATCACAAGATTCGGTTTCACCTCGGAGAAAGCTTTCAGAAGGATTCTCGGAGATGGGGTCTTTCCCAGAACCGTGACGTGTGACCCGACCGCGAGCGGTGTCAGCATATCGAAGGCACAACCGTATGCATGGGCGAGAGGTAGGAAAGAGAGAGCCCGCGAGCCTTGGTAGTGAAGCTTCGAGTTAATGCCGAAACATACGTTTCCGGATAGGTTCTCTCCGGATAGCATTACTCCTTTGGAGAATCCTGTTGTGCCTGAGGTGTAGTTGATCTCAACAAGCTTGGAATTGTCGCGGTTGGCATATCTGACGTCGGCCGGTGTGAAGCCTTCGCCATAGCGCTTGTTGAACCGTCGCTTCAGCAGGCGAAGGTGACGGTGAACTTCTGCTTCCGGTTTTTCAAACAGGACGCTTTTATTGTCAAGACTTAATACAGCCACAACTTTGATGAGAGCCTCAGGATCAATATGCTCCCAGATATTAGGCGAGATCAGAAGGAGTTTCGCCTCTGAGTGATTGATGATATGAGTGATGTCAAGGGGATTGAATTCCGCTAATATGGGCACGATCACTGCTCCATAGGTCACTGTGGCCATGTATGACACGATCCAGTTGGAAGAATCTTTCCCGCAGAGTGCCACTTTGTCGCCCTCTTTCAGGCCGATTGATTCAAAAAGAATATGGGTCATGGCGATTTCCCGTGCCATCTCTCCATATTTCAGGGAAGTCTTGCCTGAATAATCCGACACTGCGGGGAGTTCCCAGTTTTCAGCGAAGCTTTTCTCGTAGATTTTTATGAAATTCTGAATCTGTATCATTTCGGAGTTTTTTGTTTAGTTTTGATTGTAATAGTCAGTGTCTATCGTAAGTAATAACACTCAATATGTCCCTTTCGGTTTAGCCGGATTGAAAATAAGATGATGATCCCTTACAATGAAACAGCCTGCGAATCGATCCGCAGGCTGTTTCATTGTAAGGGATGGTTGGTTATTTAGGCTTCGACTTCAGCAGCGAGTTCTTCAGCCTGAGCCACTTCTTTCTGAACAGGTTCGTCGGAGGTGGCGGCCTCAAGTTTCTTCATTACGGAGAAGATGAATGCTGCGGAAACAAGACAGATTGCTGCCAGAATGACCCAAAGCACCCAAACCGGGATGTTGCCCCAGAGAAGCATCGGGATCGAAACGAGGTAGTTGCCGACTGCAGTAGCGGCAAACCAACCTCCCATCATCGAGCCTTTAAGCTTCGGAGGAGCCACTTTGCTGACAAATGAGATTCCCATCGGGGAGAGGAGAAGCTCTGCAAAGGTGAGAAGGAGATAGGTGCTGATAAGCCAGTTGGGGGAAACGCTTCCGGAGGTGCCGACAATTGAGAATGATCCAAGCATGAGAACTCCGTAGGCCACGGCTGCCATGATCATGCCATAACCGATCTTGCGCGGTGCGCTCGGCTCTTTCTTGCGGTTTGCGAGGAAGCCGAAGATGGCGAGCGAAACCGGAGTCAGGGCAACGACGAAGAAGGGGTTGAACTGCTGATAGATCTGGGGCTGAAGGCCTTCAACCGGATTGGGAGTTACGGAATAGAAATACCAGATTGCTCCGGCGGCCGCAAGGAATATGATTCCTGAAACTGTCTTGGCCACCTTGCCGCTGCTCTGGAAGAAAGAGAAAATCGCGTAAACGCCCACAGCGATGCTGAGAAGAGCCCAAACGTTGAATCCGATACGGGTCCAGCCTCCGGCTTGAGGCGATGTGCAGCTCTTGGCAAACTCTGTGAGAGTGGCGCCGTTCTGATGGAACACCATCCAGAAGAAGATAACCACAGCGAAAACGAGAAGCAGGGCAACCACGCGGGCTTTTGTCTGGGCGGGAGTGAGCTCCGGACCGACAGCCTGGGTGTTTTTCGCTCCTCCGGCTTTCTTGTCGGTAAGGATGTGGCGATAGGTCTTGCGTCCTAGGAAATAGATGAGGAAGCTGATGATCAGCGATCCGCAGGCAACGGCGAAAGCATAGCTGTAGCCGGTGGAGAGGGTGGCGATATAATCTGAGGCCCATACCTGAAGATTATCTCCCGGGGTCATGCCGGCGGTTTGAGCGATCTGTGTGATCTCGTCTGCATTTCCAGCCCCGTCGAGATATGCGTTACACATCGCCGGGAGTGATGAAACGTAGATGAAGCCTTTGGCTTTCATAGCGATATTAGTCATCGCGGTTGCCGCCATAGGAGCGAACATGGAGCCAATGTTGATGGCCATATAGAAGAGGGAGAAGGCGGCGTCGCGCTGTCCGCTATAGCGGGCTTCGTTATAAAGGTCGCCAACCATCACCTGAAGGTTGCCTTTGAAGAGTCCTGTTCCTGCGGCGATCAGAACGAGAGCACCGATGAGGATGGCCAAAGAGCTTGTGGAACGGATATCGGTCGGAATCGACATGATTGCATAGCCGGCAAACATGACGAAAAGACCGGTCACGACACATTTGGAGAAACTCCATTTGTCGGCTACCCATCCTCCCACAAGAGGCATGAAATAAACTAACGCGAGGAAGCCGGCATAGATCTGACCGGACACAGCCGAGTCAAGACCGAATTTGGCCTGAAGGAAAAGCAGGAAGATGGCGAGCATCGTGTAGTAGCCGAAGCGTTCGCCAGTGTTGGCGAGCGCGAGGACATACAGACCTGCAGGTTGATTTTTAAACATGATGTAAGGTTATTGAAGGTTTATTTTATTTATTTTCAAGAATCTTGAAAGCCTTGGCATAGTTATGGATCTGCTTCACCATTGCCAGAAGACCATTGCTTCTGGTGGGGGAGAGGTGTTCCTTCAGGCCGATTTTGTCGATGAAATAGAGATCGGCATTGAGGATCTCGTCGGGAGTGCGACCGTTGAGCACTCTCATGAGAAGCGCCACAATCCCTTTGACAATCAAGGCATCGGAGTCTGCCTGAAAGTCGATTTTTTTCTCTTCGCCGGTGTGAGCCGTGATCCATACGCGGCTCTGGCAACCCTCGATCAGATTGGCGGGGGTTTTCTCTGATTCCGGAAACTCCGGAAGGGTGTTGCCGAGATCGATGATATAGGCATACCGGTCCATCCAGTCGGTAAGTCCCTCGAATTCATCGATTATTTCATTTTGGGTTTCGTCTATTGTCATGTCGTTTTGTTCTTTCATGTCATCGCCGGATGCTCTCCGGCGTAATCAACCGCAAAAATAGTGAAATTCCTGAAATAATGCAAATATCAATGATAGGAGGCGTTGTTAAGTTCCTTGATCTGGCGTGCCACCGATGGTTTTGTGAGCACATCCTTCACCTGTGTGGGGGTAAGGGTGAGATTGGTTTCAGGCTTTTTCGACGCCATGTATTCCAGAACCGACTGCATCATCCAGCGCCCTTCGGGACGCTTTGCCGCTTTGTCCATGTCGGCAGCGATCACCAGAAGATGTCCTTTCCCCACCAGACATTCAAACATGAGGGCGAGCCTGTAGTTTCTTTCCACATTGTCGATCGGTTCCACTATGGGATCCACACTCTGCGGGAGTCTGTCGATTATAAGGGGATAGGAGTTGCTGACGATTGGAAACCATTGCCAGTCGGTGTGGGTGTCGGTCGGGAATGAGGCGAGTGCGGGATGCTTGTTGTCGATCAGGAGGCCAAGGGTTCCGGGAGAGGGAGTGCGATTGACATTGTCGCAGATCGTTCGGAACATCCGGTAGTTCCAATAGTCTGTCATGAACAGTGGTCCGAGAGTAGCCTCAGCCACGGTTGCGGAATCAGGATGAAGGATCACGCTTCCACCCTTCTCAAGTAGAGCCAGTGCCTCGTCAATGTCGGAGGTGACAGTTACTCCCTTCACGTTTTTGGTTTTTTCCGGATAGATCCAGAAATCATAATCATTTTTCACGAATCCATTGTCAGCCTCAAGGTGTAAGGTCATCTTTTGAGGGCGGTCCGTGCGGGGAAGGGTAAGTTTGATTTTTCCGCCGTCGCAGACTCCGAAATTCCCTCTGACGGGTGTTGATCCGGATTCCTTTTCGATTCGCCAGTCGATTGTTGTGCCTCCGAGAGGTTTTCTCGAATAGTTGGCTATGGCGAGAGGAATCTCCACTTGAGCTCCGCTGGCGAATGAGAAATCGGGAAAGAGCGCGAGCACCACAGTTTCGGAGCACGATTTTCTCCAGTCATCACGAGAGATCACCCCTTTGGAGTCGAGAAACGGATCGAGAATGCCGACAAGAGCCGTGCCTTGACCCGGATAGTCCTGAAGATCAAGGAGCTGAAATCCTCCCATCCCCGGAGTCCTGAGATTCATTTCCATGTCGGCGCGATAAAGCTTTGCTGCCCATTCGCCTGAGGCTTTGAGATATTTTTCGGACTTGCGGATTGTTCCGGCTTCCTCAGCCCTGCGTTTGAATTCCTCAAGATTGTCAGGACGGAGCACTCCCGTGTATTTGGAGATAGTTGAAAAATCAGGATATATCTGATACTGGCCTGTTTCATGCCCGATCACCGGGACGGGGGAGAGGGCGATCGCTCCTGAAAAATCCATCTTGGAGTTGGGAGGCACTGAATTGATGATTCCTCCGTTGTCGGCGTCAGCGAAAGAGAAGGATGCGCGCGCATGGGTAGAGAATCCGTCGCCTTCTCCCACACGGCATGTCGTGAGATAATCCTCTCCCTCGTTGTGGCCGTTTATACCAAGATAGATGTTTGATCCGTAAGTGGCCAGCAGCCCGGGAGATGCTTCACGTGCCCGGTCGATAAAATCTTTCATGATCGATGTGTCGCCCCAAAGCTCATTCCCGATCGCAAACATCACAAATGATGGATGATGGGAATACTCCCGGAGAATTGAATACATCTCCTCGTCGAGAAACTCCATCAGATGCCTCTGGTCCTTGTCGATCTCTCCCCAGATAGGGAGTTCGGGCTGGAGATAGACTCCCGCTTCATCGGCAGCGGCGAAACAGGCTTCCGGAGGACACCAGGAATGGAACCTCACGTGGTTGAGACCGTAGGCCTTAACCGTTTCGAAATATCTGCGCCAGCTCTCTATGTCGGTTGGCACATGTGCTGTCATGGGCCATACACAGGCATCGTGACGGCCTCGCAAGAATGTCGGATTTCCGTTGATTGAGAAGCTTGTTCCTGTGGTTGAGAAGGTTCGGAGACCGGTTTTTCTTGAGGTGGCGTCGCGTAGATTCCCCTTGTTGTCGGTCAGTGTGAAATCAAGTTCGATCATCTCCGGCGTCCATTCGCTCCATAAGGGAACGGAACCGGAAATCGGGAGAGAAAGGGAGAACTGAGCTTCATCACCCTGAGGGATTCTTACGGTTGCCGTGTCATAGCCGTGGAATGCTGAGAGGATGGCTTCTCCCCCCGCTTCAGGATTGCATACCGATCCCGTGATCTCGAATGTTCGGCTTGCTGCCTCGGCCGAGATGTGAATGTCATTGATGTGCATTTTGTCGGAAGAGATGATTTTTATCTCCCCGAGAATGCCATTCCAGTTAGTCTGGGTGGCCTCGGCGCAAGCGTGTGAATTATTTCTGACGGCCAGAGGGATTGCCTCGCCGTTGTCTACCGTTATCTCGATTGTATGGGTTCCCGGCGTCAGGGCTTCCGAGAGATCATATCTTTGAGGAGCGGAGACGGAATTATGATAGCCGATCTCAACTCCGTCTACAGCCACGGTTGCAGGGCGCGTACGTTCCAGGAAAAGAGTGAGGTGGCGCCCTCTTTCTGATTCGGGAATAGTCACGGATCTCGAATAAGTGGCGCTCCCGGTGTATTTGAAGCGTCGCGCCAGCTGGGAGGTGTCATCGGTCTTACCCACCGGAATTCCAACTCTGTTGGTGTCGAGAGTTCCGGGAAGCGTGAGTTTCCCCCGGTCGGCAATTGTGTCGGGAGCCTGGAGGAGAAAGAAATCCCATTCTCCGGAAAGATCTATCTCCCTGCGGGTGGTGCTGTTTTCAGCCATAGCATAGACCACCGGGAGGAGAGATAACAGTATGGAAATAAAAAATCGGATCATTCGGTAGTGTCTTTCGTTTTGTGGATTATGATGAGGACGCCCCGGCATCAGAAGATATTATACGACATCTTGAACTGGACCACGGGATAAACCGGGAGCGCTTTCACCATATCCATATAGTCGCCCAGTTTCCCTCGGACATTCACAATGTCTTTCGTGAGGTTTGTGCCGTCGTGAAGGATCACCTGCGGAGCTCCTCCCCAGAAAATAGCCCCGGCCTCAAAGCCGATATTGAGGCGCTTCCTGCGGTCGACCGCGGAAGAGAACCCGATGCCGAGATATGGCTTGAAGCGGTTTGCTTTCGCTCTTGCGGTTACAGATCCGCTTTCAGAAGGCTCCATATTATAAGGCAGTCCGGTTTTCTTATAGTCGCCAATGTGGATGCCAAGCCGGCCATAAGACATTATCTCCTCATATTTCTCTTTCGTGAGATAGACGTCGCCGAAAATCGGCTCGTTGAGATAGTCAAGGTGTTCAAGACGGGTATAAAGCCTGTCATACATGCTCATTGTTACGAGAGTCGGGGTCACCGATTTCTCATTGATGGCAGTGCCGATTGTAGAGCTCCCGAGATAGAATCCCGCGGTGACGTGCCATTTCCTGTTGTTTCTCAGGGGATAGACGTCAACAAGAAGTTTGAAATTGGCAATCTTGGGTTTTGCCGACAGCTTTACCCGGTCTTCCATCTCCTCATCAGTGATCTTGAACATCAGATCCTTGATCTTGTCGAAATTATCGTTGATCTTGCCATCGGTGTAGCTCGCTATCTCAAACCATAGCGGCATCCGGAACTGCGGGATTCCCTCGAAACCCACGCGGAGGTCGGTCCAGCGGGTCACTGGGGTAGAAATTTCTATTCCAAGACCTGTGGTGCCCACAGTAAAAGCTGCGTTGAGGGAAGAGGCGATTCCCTTTTCGCGACACCATCTGATCAGCTTAGGCTGTGTCGGAATGATGACGTGGGGAATGGGAATATACTTCACTCCTGCTGGCAAAAGGGCAATCGTGGGCAGATTTTCCGGAACCGGCGTGATGCTGTCGGGAAGTGTCACAAGCGAGCGGATTGAATCCGTCGGCACAGAATCCTGAGGCTCTGCGTATGCTCTTGAGGAGCAGACGCAGAGGATAAGGGAGAGGAGAAAAAATTTGGTTGCTGACATGATTATTTCACGAGGAAATGGTCTCCGGTCTCCTTTACGATGTTTTCGTAATATTTCTTGTCGTATCCCGGGAAGGATGGCGATTTCGGGAGACCATACTGATTATAAAGGAAATTGCCGTCGGCATCCGTTTTCTTCATGTTTCCATCCATGAATTTCACGAAAAGATAGATTCCAAGGTCGCGATAGGCATCGGTTGCCTCCTTCGCGATGGCTTTGCCTTCGGCGTTGACGTTTTTCCTGAACGCAGCGTCGTCGCCCTCGTTGAGCAGGGCCAGAAGTTCCTTCTCACGTTCGCTGCGGCTTCCGCGATATTTGTTTTCCAGACCGTTCTGCACTTTCCGGATGTCAGGAATCATGAGATCATATCGGTTGTAGGCCTGATTGGCCACCCAGTTGTTCATCCAGAAATTAGAGTCGAAGGAGAAGTTGTTGATGTCGCCTTCGGCAAGCTGATCGGGAATCTCGGTCATGCTGCAGTAGAATGGCATGTAGACAGAGGTGTTGGTGTCGTCTGTTCCGAACCAGATGACTCCGCCAATCGGATCCGGAAGATCGGCACGTGTCTGGCTCACGAAGCTCCATCCTGTCTGCTGGGTTGCGATTGCTCTTTCCTGAGTGTAGTGTTTGCCGTCGACCTCATAATCCATCGGACGCCAGCGATAGGGCACTTTGTTCGGGCCCGCACCGACATCGCCGGTCATGTCGAAGGGAGTTCCCTCGAAATGGTCGCGCATGCTGTTCTGCATCTCCTCGAGGCTTACTTTTCTGTCGGGAATCACGTAAAGCGGCATCGGCTCATCGCTCTCACCGGCACACCACGAATAATATTTATCGGTTTCCGGTTTGAACCTGCGGAAGAAACTCCACACTCTGGCGTCGCATCCACGGCGCGTGTCGGCAGGGTGTTCGGCGTAGGCATCGGCGAAGGAGAAATCCTCGTCTTTGCCGGAGAAGTAACCGCGCTTCCTCGCGAAGTCGATCATGTCCTTGCTGTAGATCACGTTTTTCTTATCCTTCAGGTTGACCTGGCGGATTCGCGGTTCGTTGGCATGACCTGAGATGGCATCGTCGGGGATCCTGACAGCGATCCACACGGCCCCTTTCTCTGCCCCTTTGCCGATCATCTCCATCACCCAAACTTCATTCTTGTCGGCGATGGAGAAAGATTCTCCGGAACTTGCATATCCATATTTATCCACAAGATCAGTCATTATCTGAATGGCCTCGCGGGCTGTGCGTGAGCGTTCGAGTGCGATCTGGATGAGAGAACCGTAGTCGATCACCGAATTGCCGGTTGTGTCAACGAGTTCATGACGGCCTCCCCAGGTGCTTTCTCCGATCGCCACCTGATTTTCATTTATGTTTCCAACCACGTTGAACGTGTGGGGAACCTGAGGAATGGATCCGAGAGGTTTCCCGGTGTCCCATTCCACCACCTTGCGGATTGAGCCCGGAGCATGGTCGGCTGCGGGAGTATGAGTGAGCATGCCGTAGAGAGTGTGGGAGTCAGCGGCGTATGTCACGAGAATCGAGCCATCGGTAGTGGCTTTCGGACCTGCGATGAGATTCGTGCAGGCCAATGCATCAGACGGGCCTGATAAAAGAGCCGCGATGAATAGCGGCAGAGATAGAAGAGTTCGTTTCATGACACGAAATTACGACAAAATCCCCGATTTTCCAAACCTGAAGCAAGAAAGAGATGATAAAGGGGATAAATCGGACAACTATAATGGGTGATTGCGGAAAATATTTAGTAATTTTGCAGGTGTATAACCCTTGGAAATGTCATGCCGGTTGCCGCCGTCGGAACAAAAAAATCCGCATGGCGAAAGGAATAGCGGGCCGGTGAGGCGTTATATTAATAAAATATTTACCGCTATGGATGAAAAAGATATTATGGAAGAGAATAAAATGGCCAGATCGTTTGCTGATCTGGGAGTGGAACCCCGTCTTCTTAAGGCAATAGAGGAGTTGGGTTTTGAAATGCCGATGCCAATTCAGGAGATGGTGATTCCTCATCTTCTGGAGAAGGAGGGAGACGTCGTGGGGCTTGCCCAGACGGGAACCGGGAAAACAGCAGCATTCGGCCTCCCTGTCTTGCAACGGATCGATGCATCCAAGAAGGTGCCGCAGGCTTTGATAATCGCTCCTACTCGGGAGCTGTGTCTTCAGATTGCCGGCGATCTGGCTGATTTTGCAAAATATGTTGATGATCTTAAGATTCTTCCGGTCTACGGAGGCTCGAGCATAGAGAGCCAGATAAGATCCCTGAGAAATGGAGTTCAGGTGATCGTTGCCACTCCCGGACGCCTCATCGACCTTATCAAGCGCGGAGAGGTGAAGCTTGACGATGTCCACACCGTTATCCTCGACGAGGCCGACGAGATGCTCAATATGGGATTCCTGGATGATATCCGCGAGATCCTGACCCACGTTCCAGAGGAGCGGAAGATGCTGATGTTCTCAGCCACCATGCCTAAGGAGATTGCCGCGATCGCCAAGGAATTCATGCACAATCCGGTGGAGTTTCTTGCCGGAAACCGCAACGAGGGATCGAAAAATGTGCGCCATATCTACTATATGGTGAAAGCCCACGATAAATATCTCGCGCTGAAGCGTGTAGCCGACAACAATCCGGATATCTACGGAATCATCTTCTGCCGCACGAGGAAGGAGACTCAGGAGATCGCCGATAAACTGATTGCCGACGGCTATAATGCGGATTGTCTGCATGGCGACCTCTCTCAGGCGCAGCGCGATCTTGCGATGAAAAAATTCCGCGACCACGTCACTCAACTTCTCGTAGCCACCGATGTGGCGGCTCGCGGTCTTGACGTTGACGATCTGACCCATGTGATCAATTATGGCCTTCCCGATGACACGGCGGTCTATACCCACCGCTCCGGCCGAACCGGACGCGCCAACAAGACCGGAGTCTCCGTTGCCATCATTCATTCCCGCGAAAAGGGGAAACTTCGCGAGATTGAGAAGAAAATCGGGAAAACTTTCGAATATAAGAAGGTGCCCAGCCCTGACCATATAATCGAGAAGCAGCTCTATAATCTTGCCGACAGGCTTGAGAGGGTGCAGGTGGATGAAGCTGAAATCAGCAAATATATTCCCGGAGTCAGGAAGAAACTGGAATGGCTTTCGGAGGAGGATCTTCTGAAGAGAGTGCTCTCTCTTGAATTCAACCGTCTGCTCCAGTATTACCAGAATATGCCTGACATTGATCTCAATGCTCCTGAGAAGGGGGATCGCAAGGAGGAGCGGGGCGACCGCCGTCGTGGAAAGGAAGACAAGGACCGCCGCAACGCTCAGGAGGGTTATGAAAGGATGATGGTCAACGTCGGGAAGGCGCAGGGTTTCTTCCCGGGGAATCTCATGGAGATGATCAACCGCAACATCGTAGGTAATAAACCCGACATCGGTAGGATCGACCTTCTCCCAGACTACACCCTTTTCGACGTCCGCAAGGAGGATGCCCACCGGATCATGGATGCCTTGAGAAACGTTGATTTCTTCGGCACGAAAGTGCGCGCCGAGGTTGCCACCGACCGTGATTATGCCCGGGAGGCGCGCGATCGCCGTGAAAAGAAGGCCCGCAAAGAATCCGCTGCCGGAAAGGCTAAGAAGGAGAAAGCTCCGAAGAAGGAGAAGGCTCCCAAAGTGAAGAAAGAGAGGAAACCGGCAAAATCAAAGAGTTCCAAACCGGAATACAACGGCAATTATGAAATATTCTATAAAAAGAAGAAGTAAGTTTTCGCGTTTGCCGGTCTGTCTGCTCTCTGCAGTGATTGCGGTGTTGGCGTTTATGCCTTGCGCTCTTGCGCAGGGCCTTACTGCCAGAGGGGTGTTTGAGAAACTCCAGAGCCCGGCCTTTGAGACGCTCAAGAAAACCATCCGGCTCGACATGCTCGACTATTGGGATGCCGACAGTGTCTATCATGCGAAAAACGCAATCGGCGGCGAATCCTGGATCGAGACTCTCACCCCGGGATATGCAAAGGTGAGGCTCACTCCTGTCAGCGTTTGTGAGATCAAGCTTCTTCCCGTGAAGAACGACACGATAGTCATGACCATCTTTTCCGTGGGGGAGGAGAGCGGGGTGGCCGACAGCGAAATCTCCTTCTTCGACAGGGATCTCCGGGAGCTCGACAGCACTCCCTATTTCCGGCAGCCTCCCCTCGAAAGTTTCTTTTCCCTGGGGAAGGGGGCGCCACTGACAATCGGAGAGATAAAGGAGACAATCAGTTTCCCGGCCATCCTTTTCGGGGCTTCCCCTGATAATGACCTTATAGAGGGGAAGCTGACGATTTCCTCTACCCTTGACGTCGACATGAAGGAGAAGCTTTCGGAGTTGATGACCCCCGGGGTTTCCATGAAATGGCAGAACGGGACTTTCCGGCTTGAGAAAGGGAAAAATAAGAAATAGGTATTAATCAGACATTATGACATTATATGGATAGAAAAGTAAGAGTTAGATTCGCACCGTCGCCCACGGGCCCGCTGCATATCGGCGGAGTCCGCACGGCGCTATATAATTATATTTTCGCCCGAAAGCATGGGGGCGACATGATTCTCCGCATTGAGGACACCGACAGCCGTCGTTTCGTTCCCGGAGCGGAGGATTATATCAACGAAAGCCTCGCCTGGCTTGGAATAAAGATCGACGAGGGTGTGCGCGAAGGTGGTGCCCACGGTCCGTATAAACAGAGCGAGCGCAGGGAGATTTATCGTGAATATGTTGATAAGCTTCTTGAGGCAGGGAAGGCCTACATCGCTTTCGACACCCCGGAGGAGCTTGAGGCTGCCCGTGCGGAGGTGCCCAATTTTCAATATGACGCCCACACGAGAGGGAAAATGAGAAACTCCCTCACGATGCCGGCCGAGGAGGTGAAACGTTTGATCGACAACGGCGAGCAGTATGTTGTGAGATTCAAGGTTGAGCCCGACCGGGACGTTGTTGTCAACGATTTGATCCGCGGGGAGGTAGTCATCAATAGTAATATCCTCGACGACAAGGTGCTTTATAAGAGTGCAGACCAGCTGCCAACATATCATCTTGCCAATATCGTCGACGATCATCTGATGGAGGTGAGCCACGTGATCCGCGGCGAGGAGTGGCTCCCGTCGGCTCCTCTTCATGTGCTTCTTTACGAGGCCTTCGGCTGGACCGACACGATGCCTCAGTTCGTGCATCTCCCGCTTCTTCTGAAACCGGTGGGCAATGGAAAGCTCTCGAAGCGCGATGGCGACAAACTCGGTTTCCCCGTTTTCCCGCTTGAATGGCATGATCCCAAGAGTGGCGAAATCTCTTCCGGCTATCGGGAGAAGGGCTATCTTCCGGAGGCAGTGGTCAATTTCCTCGCGTTGCTTGGCTGGAATCCCGGCGACGACAGCGAGGTGATGTCGATGGATGATCTCATAGATAAGTTCTCATTTGAACACTGCTCTAAGAGCGGAGCCAAATTCGACTATAAGAAGGGAATATGGTTCAATCACGAATATCTCGGGAAGAAGGATGATCACGAGCTTGCCGCTCTCTTCATGCCTCTGCTTGCGGAGCATGGAGTGGAGGATGCAGATCCGGAATACGTTGCCCGTGCCATCGGCATGGTCAAAGGACGTGCCGATCTTGTTCCGGATCTCTGGACTCAGGCAGATTTCTTCTTCGTTGCTCCGCAGAGCTATGCTGAGAAAGACGTGAAGAAGCGCTGGAGCGCCGACACCCCGCGCATCATGGAAGAGCTCATCGGAGTGCTTGAAGGGATCGACGACATGACCTCCGCCAATGCCGAGAAGATAGTACTCGACTGGATCTCCTCCAAGGGTTATCATCTCGGAAACGTGATGAACGCTTTTCGTCTTGCGGTTGTCGGAGCATGCCGCGGCCCTCACATGTTTGATATCACCGAACTGATGCCGAAGGAGGAGGTGATCGCCCGCATCCGTCGTGCTGTCAGGGAAATCCCCGTGCCGGAAAAATGAGAGTTCCTTCGTTGAAAGAGGTGCGCTCTTTTCTGGCGGAGAGTGTTCGCCAGCTGGTTGAGAAACCCCTTTATTCCGCCGGAATCTACGCCTATAGGCAGGGAGTGCGGGTGGCCGCTATCGGAAATCCGAAGGCGAAGCTTCTCAATCAGGGGCAGAAGGAGATCTGGAAGCGTCTTGACGCCGCCATTTCCCCCGGCGACCGTTATGTCTGGGTTCATGCCGCCTCTCTCGGTGAGTTTGAGCAAGGGCGTCCCCTCATTGAGAAGATCCGTCGTCTACGGCCAGAACTTAAGATTCTCCTGACTTTCTTCTCCCCGTCGGGCTATGAGGTCAGGAAGAATTATGCCGGGGCCGACTGCGTGTGCTATCTCCCTTTTGACACTCCGCGGAGTGTTCGCCGGTTTCTCTATAAAGTTAATCCGGAGATGGCCATCTTCGTGAAATATGAATTCTGGCGCAATTATCTTCATGAATTGTGGCGTCGTCAGATTCCGACTTATCTCGTCAGTGCGGTTTTCCGTCCCGATCAATTCTTCTTCAAGAAGAGGAGTGCCTGGTATGCGTCATGGCTGAGATGGTACACCTTTATTTTCGTGCAGGACACCCGCAGCAAGGAACTCCTCAACGGAATAGGCATCACGAATGTGGCTGTTGCCGGCGACACGCGGTTTGACCGTGTCACTGATATCCTCAACGCCCGGAAGGAGATTCCCGAACTGGAGAGATTCGTTGGGAAGCGCGGATCGGAGGGTAGGGCTCCGATGGTCATGATGTTCGGAAGCAGCTGGCCGGCCGATGAAGCTGTCTATGGCGGATGGCTGAGAAATCGGCATGAGGTGAAGGCAGTCATTGCTCCGCATGAATTTGATGCTGAACGTCTGAAAAAACTTAAGGAGATCGTTCCCGGAGAGTGTGTGCTCATGAGCGAGCTGAAGGATGATCCGGAAGCTGCCGAGGGAAAACGGGTGTTGATCATCGATTGCTTCGGCCTTCTGTCGAGCGCCTACGCCTACGCCGACGCGGCCTATATCGGAGGCGGCTTCGGAGTGAGCATCCACAATATCAATGAAGCAGCCGTTTACGGTATTCCCGTTATTTTCGGACCTGAAAACGGGAAATTTATAGAGGCTCAGGAATTGAAAACCCTCGGCGGAGGCCTTGAGGTGACTGACGCCGGCAGTTTCGCCAGAGTTGCCGACAGGCTTCTCTTCGACCGGGAGGAGCTTGAAAGGCGTGGGCGATGGGCCGGGGAATATATCAGCGAGAAGACAGGGGCATCCGACAGGATCCTTGAGAAGATTCTCTCCCGCTGAATAGAAAGAGAATTGAATTAAGAGCGCGGATCTCACCTCGGGATCCGCGCTCTTTCAAAATATTTCGAAATCAGTTGAGAGCACTTTGAATTCAGTTCGCCGGTTGATCTGGTCGGCAGCCTCACGGTCTTCCGGCGAGAGGGTTTCTATGAATTTTTCATCCAGAATGATTCCTTCCCGAAACTGAGGATATTCGCGGTTGATCCGCCGGGTGACGGTTTTGGGAACAGTTTTTCCATAGCCCTTTGGTTTCAGACGGGCCGGATCGATTCCTGAGGCTATCAGATAGTCTACCACGCTTTTTGCCCGGCGCTCGGATAGTTTCTGATTATAGGCATCAGTCCCTTTCCTGTCGGTGTGGGCTCCCATCTCTATGGTGACATTAGGATTTTCCCTAAGCATACGGGCCATTTCATCGAGGGCACTTTTCGATTCAGGCCGGAGGGTGGCCTTGTCAAAATCGTAGAAGATGTTCTCAACCACCTGTGGCTTGCTGATCGAGGCGAGAGTGAAATCGATTTCATATTCCGCATCCTCCTCTTCATCGGCGCTTTCAAATTCCTGGCTTACGTTAAGATATCCATCCGCGCCTGCCTTCATTATATAGCTCACTCCTCTGTCGAGGTTGAATCGGAATGTTCCGTCATCGCGCGAAATCTGTTTCTGGTTACTGCCGTCGTTCCCGACAATGCGTATCACTGCTCCTGCCACCGGCTCCTCATCCATATCCATTACGGTTCCTGAGATGGTTATGCTGATTTCCGGTTTCACGAATGAGAAGATATGGTCTCTTCCGCGCCTGTCATTTCGGTTGGAGCTGAGAAATCCTGATTCTCCCCCGGCGAATGTTATCCCGAAGTCATCGCCTGAGGAATTAAGTGGAATCCCGGGATTTTCCACAGTCCAATAGTCGCCGGTAGAATTCAGCGTTGCCTTGAAGATGTCGAGACCTCCGAACCCGGGGTGACCGTCGGAAGAGAAATAGATCAGGGAATCATTGCGGGAATAGGGGAAACATTCATTTCCCGAAGTGTTGATCTGCGGGCCTAAGTTGAGAGGCCGTTCCTTCTTTCCGGAGAGAGCCACTTTCCAGATGTCGAGGCCACCGTAACCTCCCGGCATATCGGAGGCGAAAAAGAGCCATTTCCCGTCGGGAGACACAGAGGGGTGACCAACTGAAAAGGTGGAATCAACGTCGATTTCGAATCTGACAGGTTCATTCCACACCCCATCCGAGCGCCTGGAAGTGAAAATCCCGATTGTTTCATCTGATCCGGTGGCGCCGGATGCGCGGGTAAGAAACATCGTGGTGCCGTCAGGAGTAAGGGAAATGATCCCTTCGTCGGCCTCACTGTTGATCTCTCCTTCAAGTTTCTGTGGCTTCTGCCAGTTTCCGTTTTCATCCTTTTTGCTCATGAAGATGTCGCCGCGCTTCATTCCGGTGACGTTGGAGTGGGTTTCGCCGGTGGCCAGCTCGGAAGTGGAAGTGAAAAAGAGCTGGTCGAATTCAGGAGCGGCAATCACCGGGGCAAATTCCGAGCGATTGGTGGTGAAGAGCGTCATCGGTTTCACCACATATCTCGAATCCTTCTTTGAGGAAGACGCTATTGCCAGACGGCATCCTGCCACTCCCTCGCGTGCGAGTTCCCCCTCCTTCCCCGTCGGAGAGAGCGAGAGGAAACGCTCATATTCATTTATAGCGTCTTTATACTTTCCGTCGGCCTGAAGTGACCTCGCGTAGTGAAATATCGCTGTAGAATCGGGATTGCCGTTTCGGATTGCGTTGGCGAAGGCATTCGCGGCCTTCGGGACGTCGTTGAGCCTGGAGTAACATTGCCCGAGCTTGAAAGCGATCTCGCCCCGTAGCGTTCGCTTCTCTTTTGGAGAAGTGCGGTTGTAGAGCTCGCGGTATATCTTTTGTGCATTGAAATATTCCCCCCTCATGAACGCCGCGTCGGCATCCGCGAGTTTCGGAGTGTGGCATCCTACAAATATGGCGGCTGACGCCGCCATAATTATTATCGTGTGTAGAAATTTCTTCATCAGGAGAGAACGGCTTCTTCAGCCTTTTCGTGATATTCCGGTTTTCGTCTTGAGTCCGTCGGCAATTTCGTCGAAGATAGTGTCGATGTTGCCAAGACCATTGATCTTCAGATATTTCCCCTTGTCCTGATAGTAATCCTTGAGGGGCGACGTCTGGGAATGATACACTTTGAGGCGCTTCTTGATTGTGTCTAAGTTGTCGTCAGCTCTTCCTGTCTGCTTCCCTCTGTTGAGCATCCTTTCGATCAGCTCCTCCTCGGGAACTTCAAGTCCGACTACTGCGTGGAGGTCGGTTCCGCGTTTTTCAAGGAGCTCTTTGAGAGCCTCAGCCTGCGGGATCGTGCGGGGGAAACCGTCGAAAATAACGCCTTTCTTCCCGGCTGCCTCCTGCTCGAGAACTTTGTCGAGAATGCTGATCATGAGCTCATCGGGAATAAGCTGTCCTTCGTCGATATAGCTTTTCGCGATTTTGCCAAGCTCAGTTTCGCGTTTGATATGGTCGCGGAGCACCTCTCCGGTGGAGATGTGGTGGAGTCCGTATTCCTCGATTAATTTTTCACTCTGTGTGCCTTTGCCGCTACCCGGGGCACCGAAAAGAACGAGATTCAACATGGTTTAATTGGAGGCGAGGGGGTTATAGTTAATATAGATGTCTTTGAGATTTCTCATTTTTCCATCGAGATCCAATCCGTAGCCGATGATAAACTTGGAGGGAATCTCGAAAGCGATATAGTCCGGACGATAACCGGTCTTCGAACTGTCGGGCTTGTTGAGGAGAGTAACAAATCTGATGGAAGCGGGGTTCAGTTTCGAGATATCGGCTATCATCTGACGGGCTGTCAGCCCGGTATCAACGATATCTTCGATGATAACGACGTCTTTCCCTTCTATGGGTTCCGAGAGGCCGATCAGCTGCTTCACGCTCCCTGTGGAGGTGAGCCCCTTATAGCTTGAATATCTCACAAAAGAGATCGGAGCTTCGTTGATGCCGATCTCCCTGATAAGGTCGGCGGCAAAGATGAAGGCGCCGTTGAGCACGCAGAGAAACACCGGATCTTTACCGAGGAGGTCATGCCTCAGTTCGGAGGCCACTCTCTCCACCTCTTTCTGAATCACGTCCCTTTTAAGGTAGGGTACAAACACAAGGCCGTCGACTGTGATTTTCTCTTCCATCATGCTGATATTGTCTGTTCTGTTGCGGTTTTTATTTCTTCAGCCATTTCTTTCCGCCCACGATGTAGAATCCTGCAGGGAGAGAATTGAGATCTTCCTCAGTTGCATCCTTATAGAGCATGACTCCGGTGAGGGAATAGACTGTCTTAGGCCCTGAACCGGCTTCCATCTCGGTTTCATCCACGTCTGCGAGATATGTCTCGTAGTCCACAATCCTTATTTCTGAAGGAGAGCCGGATTCAACCGTTAGATAGCATGTGTTTGCAGGGATGTAGTCAAGATCTTCCGGGGTGACGAACCCTAATGTTCCATCGGAAAGGGTTCCGAGGACTCTCATTGTGTTCGGATCGAAGGCAACCCTGTTGAGGTGGGTCTTCACATCGTTTTTGAAATAGACGCCTTTCAATTTGTTTCCGGAGATGGCTGTGCCCTCACCTCCGATGTGCAGTCTGTTTTCCGAGGGATCGGCCGATGCACATTCGAAGATTACGGGAGTGCCTTTTGCCACCGTGCCGGAGAGTGGCTCGAGAACCGCCATGCCGTTGCCTGCATATTTAACGCAGAAGGCTTTCACTCCCTCAGATACGGTGGAGAATGGGAAAGCCCCATACATTGTGGCGTAATACTTGCCGGCTGCCTCCACGGTCGGTTTCACTCCGAAGAAACAATCGCCATCGTCAGTGACGGGTTTGATGTGCCAATAGCGCTTCTCATCCTTGGGGGTCGTGTTGGCCCAGCCGAGGTCGTAGGGCATGAATTCCGAGTCGCCGATATATTTGGTGACTCCCTTCATGGTGCCGGAAGCGGTGTAGTATTTATTTCCTTCCTGCCCACCGACCGCGTTGAGGTTGACGTAGTGGCCGATGATCTGGTAGATTCCGGTTCCCTGCGCCTCGATCTGGAACTGTGAGCCGGATGGTTTGATATATAATATTGTGGCGGGGTCAGAGCAGACCACGTCGAAATCTTTCTGAAGTTTGATGGCCTGAAGATCGACTGAAGTTGATCCGAAGTCGATCGTGCCGCGGTTGTCAATGATCGAGATCCAGCGTTCGGTCTTGTAGTTCTGAACGCGATAGTATCCCGCACCGGTGTAGTCAGCGATGGCCGGAAGAGAGGCCAGAGCAAGAAGGGAGAGTAAGATTGTTTTTTTCATAAATCTGAATCTTAAAGAAATCACACCTGAGGATGTCCGTTCCCGGGAATCCTCAGGTGTGACTGATTATTTAACGAAATATCACAGCTGATATTTTGTCAGAGTTAGATTAATTGCCTTTTCAGGCGATTATTCTTCGGCGATACAGATAGCCACGCGGTCCTTGATCGGATCCTTGTAGGGCTGATAGAGATCTTCGCCCATGCTCTTCACGATCATGCGGGATGCGGGGATATTGTATTTCTTGCGGAGGCAGGTTGCAACAGCCTCAGCACGCTTGGCAGCAAGACGGAGGTTGAACCAAACCGTACCGGTGCCCTTGTCGGCATAACCTGTGATGGTCACCTTTGCGTTGGGGTGAGCGTTGAGGTAGTCGGCGATGTCGGTCACCTTCTGCATCTCGGAGTTGCGGATCACGCTCTTGTTGATCTTGAAGAAGACGTCGCGCTGGAACACAGCTTTCTCAGTCTTCTGCTCCTCAACCTGAACAGGAACCTCCACGATCTTCTCCACTATCTTCTCGACGATCTGCGGCTCGCAGGGAACGTCGATCACGCGGGTGCGGGTGCTGTATCTATCACCGAAGGCATATTTCAGACCAACGAGGCCGTTGAAATACCAGTCGGCGTTGCCGGCTTTCTTCGAGTTATACTTATCGTTGAGCACGTTTGCCTGAAGCTCAAGGCCGAGCTGCAGACGGTCGGTCACGTTGAAGTTGACGTCAAAGCCCATTTTGCCTACGAGGCGGGTCTTTGTGCCTTCCCAAACATATCCGAGCATCGTGCTGTTGATGGCACCATAGTTTGCATCAGCGAAGTGGGATGCGTTGAAAGCCTTGTTGATGGCGTTGGCCTCATCGTTCTTGAATGCGATGTTGGCACCGATACCGGCGAAGAGGTTAACGTCCACGAGGCGGGTCGGGTTGTAGCCACCGAGAAGGTTGGTGATGTTGAACATAGCGTCAACGGTGGGGGCTACGTAAGACCAGTGCCATTTGTAGCGCTGATTCTGGATTTCGCTTGTGGCGCGGCTTCTCCAGCTGTTGGCTGCGAGACGGAGACCGAAAACAGGAGAGAAGTTGTAGCCGACCGCGAGCTGTGCATTCGGTCCGGCGAGGATGTTGAATGCTCCTTCGCCGAGCGTCTCCTGTGCACCGAACTGAGCCTGTCCGAACCAGTGGGGCTGGAAGACGTATTCGGTGACCTCTGTCTGAGCGGAAGCGCAAAGGCTGCCGAACAGGAGGGAAGCGGTCAAAAGAATTTTATTTAACTTCATTTCTTTGATTGCTTTTGGGTTCGTTAATTCTTATTGTCCTCACTGGATTAGTCAACTACCTTGATGTAGTAAACCTTAGTAGAGGTCTTGCCGCGATAGTCAAGAGCGGAGTAAGCCACTTTGTAGAGACCGGTAGCGGAAGCTGTGAAGCCAACTTTGTGCTGGTTTCCGTCGAGAACTGTCTTCAGATCAACACCTGTTACGTTTTCTTTTTTCTCACCTACAGGGCAAACAAATTTCTTGAAGGCAGGAGCAATAACCTCAGCCGTATTGGTTGTAAGGTAAAGATTGATAGCCTTTCCGTTCTCAGGCATCTTAACTACAGTGGGCTGATTGGGATCGGTAGATACACGGTGGATACCGCCGTCATTAGCCTCGTAAGCCATCATAACCTGAAGAGCACTGTTGGGGTTAGCCAGGAAATTGTTGACAGTTTTAGCGAGCTGGTTGTATTTAGCGAGCAGTCTGTCAGCGGAAGAAGCCTTGCCAAGAAGTTTGTTCTGGATATCGTCAATGATATCTGAAATCTTATCGTTAACCTGACCTTCAAGTTTTGCAATAAGACCGTTTTTACCATTTAGACTCTCCAAAAGTCCATTAATGATTGGATTGAATGCAACATCATTTCCCTCAATCCATTCAATTGTTTTTCCGTCTTCTGCATCTTGTCCATTATATCCTAAAGTGATGGTTCCGAGAGCGGTTCCATTCTCATCTTCCCCAAGATCAATAGTTATAATGGTAGGTTCAACTTTAACGTCAAGATTTTCAAATTTGATCTCACCTTTTTTCTTAAGTTCGTTAAGATACTTTTCGATAGCTTCGGAAACAGGACCGAAGGTCGGGAGTTTCTTGCTGGTGGAAACGTCGCTGAGGAATCCGAAGCTGAGAGGATGAACTGCGGTAGCAGCGATCTCAAACTTGGAATAAACGTTGTTTTCAGAAGCCTCATCATTTTTAGCTACAGAAGACTTGTTGGGTTCAACTGCATCAGCATCGTCAGATTCTACAACAGAAGAACCGGTATAGGTAGTTGTAGCCTGAACAGCGTATGCAGGGAGGAAGCCGTTGAGCTGATCGAGAAGAACCTTGGCAAGTTCAACGAGGTCGGCGTTGTTAGTGTTCTTGAGAGCATTCTCAAAAGCACCCATGAGTCCGGTTTCGATGTTCGGAGCAATCTTACCGGCTTCAGCAGGATTGATGGTAGCGTCTACACGATAGAGACCGAAGAGGTTATCGTTAGCGCGTGTCCAACCAAATGTCAGGAGATCCTTATTCTTGGCAGGAGCACCAAGAGCTACAGGAGCTTTCTCTCCCAAGCTATTGATGAGCTGGAGAGCTGCACCGGTGAAATCCTTGTCGGCAGGGTTCATGGTCAGATAGAGGTGGCCAAGGTTGCCGTTTTTGTTCATGTAGTTTGTTTTTCCTTCCCATTCAAATGGCTCATCAGCTGTAATGTCTGCCAGATAAACATTGTCAGAATCATATACCTCTGTTGAAGCGTATCCTCCGGGGAACTTGCCTGCTTCAGGCGCGTTGAAATAGTAAGCGCCGAGGATGTTGCTCTGAACGCCAACTGGGAAGTTGAGAGTTCCGAAGATGTGGTTGTAAGCCTGACTAACCTCGATGCTTGTGATCTGCTTGTCGAGCTGTGCGATGAGGGTCTCAACGTTTGCCTGATTCTTAAGAACCTGGATGAAGAGGGTATTGTAGGTGAAATCCTCGAGCTTGTTTAGCTTTGCAAGTGCTTCACCAACAGTGATGTTTCCGTTTTCTCCATAAGGGAATTTGAGAGTGCCGTTGTCATTGACACCATTAAGGAAACCTGTGATAAGAGCGTAGATATCCTGATATTGCTGCTTCCACTGGTCGCCATCTTTGGTCATCTCGAGGAAGTTCTTCATTGCATCTACGAGTTCCTTGTCGCAAGTGCACTTCACTTCATCGATAGCCTTCTTGAGCTGATCGTTGAAGCTGAGGAGGATTTCATTCTTATAATCCTCTTCGTTGTCTTTGCAGGAGGTGAATGTGCCGCAGCCTACCGTAAATACGGAGAGCAACAGCAAGCCATTGACTAATTTTCTATTCATTCCTTTTAAGATTAGAATTGTTGTTATTGATTTAATTTATTGTTGTTTAGTTAATTAAGTTTTTCCAAAACCAACACCCGATTCGGAAGGTGATGATGATGGAGCGCGAAACCGCCTCGTAGGTAGAAGCTTAATCATTCAGGTTGACAAAAAGCAGAACACACTGCGCGCCATAGCATGGTGCGGCAATGAAATTCGGCACAAAATTAAGATTCTTTTTCCATACAAGCAAATTTTGGCATGAAAATATTTATTAAGAAGTTATTTTAACATTTTTTCCATGAAAACGATGCCTGGATGTTTGGGCGGGAGGTTCGGGCATGGCAAGGTCGTTGTTTTTCGGGAGGGATCATACGTACAATTTGGGGCTCATACATATAATTGAGCATACATATAAATAAGGAGTGGCTACCTGTGGCGGCCACTCCTTAATTATATGGATGGGAAATTTGGGATCAGTCGAGATTCTTGGCGATCGATTCGGCGATCTCCTTCATCTTGGCGGGATCGGGATCGGAAATCTTGTGGTGGAAATCCATGTCGCCCTCTTTCTGGAGAGGCACAAGATGGATATGGGCATGGGGCACCTCAAGGCCGAGCACCGTAACGCCGATCTTGCGGCAAGGGATGGCTTTTTTCATCGCCTTGGCAACTTTCTTGGAGAATACGATCATCTCCGCAAGCTGATCGTCGTCGATGTCGAAGATATAGTCGGTCTCCTGCTTGGGAACGATGAGGGTGTGGCCCCAGTTTACGGGATTGATGTCGAGAAAAGCGAAAAACTTATCATTTTCCGCCACCTTATAAGAGGGGATCTCTCCTGCGATTATCTTGGAAAAGATTGTCATGATCAGATCTCGATTTTGATGATTTCGAATTCAAGTTCTCCCACAGGAGCCATCACTTTCACCACGTCGCCGGCCTTGTGGCCCATGAGGCCCTGGGCGATGGGAGTGGTTGAGGCGATTTTCCCTTCGCGGAGATTAGCTTCGTTTTCCGTCACAATGGTGTAGGTCACCACCATACCGTTTTTCAGGTTTTTGATAGTCACCTTATTGAGGAGCTGCACGATTTCCGTGTTGAGCTTGCTGTCGTCGATTATGCGGGCGGAGGCGATGAGCTCCTTGATTTTGGAGATTTTCATCTCCAGCATGCCCTGTGCCTCTTTGGCAGCATCATATTCGGCATTTTCAGAGAGGTCGCCCTTGTCGCGGGCCTCGGCGATAGCCTGTTTGATCTGAGGACGCTGTGCCTCGAGTTCGGCAAGCTCCTTCATTTTCTTGTCATAACCTTCTTGGGTGAGATAAGTGGCCATATTTATTCAGAGTGAATTTTTTGTTTTTACGTTAAAAAAATAAGGAATCCTTTTTGGCAACCCCCTGCATCCACCGGGTGGCAGGGTTGTTAAAAAGATCCTTCATGGCGGGCGACCGCCGGTTTCTTGATTTCGGCTGCAAAGGTAGCTAAAAAATCAGTAATCCCCAAATTTTCCTTTTAAAATAGAGTTAAATCATCTTAAAAAGGGGAGAGGGGATGCAGATAAATTCGCGAAAAAAGCGGAAAATGTTGGTTGATAAGAGAAAAATGATTAAATTTGCGCGAAAATAATATTTTGACCTTTAAAATAAAGACAAAAACTCAATATAAAGTAGAAATAACCCTTTCACAGTCTGTGAAAGCCGTGAGGGCAATTCACAGGCGGCGATAAGACTAAACAGACACTTAGATGGAATCAGAAAAAAAACCTAAACGTCCGAGAATCAGCGCGGCGGTTGGAGCTGCCGCCAGCGAGGGCGGGGAAACGGAAAACCGTTATGAAAAAGTGAATTACCCTAACGACGAAAAGGCTCCTCAGGGGGAGCGTCCTCAGACACGCCAGTATGGGGAGCGTCAGGGGGGCTATCAGTCACGTCCCTACAACAACTATCAGAATCGTCAGGGAGGCTATGGCAACAACCGTGGCTACAACAACCATTACGACCGCAACGGCTATCATGCGGGCGGTTATCAGCCGCGTCCCGCATCTTCGGAAACAGAAGGGGAAACATCTTCAGAGAGCCAGACAACTTCAACTGAACAGAATCAGGAGGGCTACCAGCCCCGTCAGGGTTATCAGCCCCGTCAGAACGGCTACCAGCCCCGCCAGAACAACTATCAGAACCGTCAGGGCGGCTATCAGAACCGCCAGGGTGGTTACAACCAGAACCGTCAGGGAGGCTACAACCAGAACGGCTATCAGAACCGTCAGGGTGGCTACAACCAGAACCGCCAGGGTGGCTACAACCAGAACGGCTATCAGAACCGTCAGGGAGGCTACAACCAGAACCGCCAGGGTGGCTACAACCAGAACGGCTACAATCAGAACCGTCAGGGAGGCTACAACCAGAACCGCCAGGGAGGCTACAACCAGAACGGCTACAATCAGAACCGTCAGGGAGGCTACAACCAGAACCGCCAGGGAGGCTACAACCAGAACGGCTATAATAAACAAGGAGGCTACAACAAGCAGGGAGGCATGCGCAAGCAGCAGAACATGAAGTTCACTCCCCGTCCGAGACAGATTGACTACGTTATCGAGGATATCGATCCGAACGAGCAGATCCGTCTCAACAAATTCATGGCCAATTCCGGCGTTTGCTCAAGAAGGGAGGCTGATGAATACATCACGAAGGGACTCGTGAAAGTGAACGGCGAGGTTGTCACCGAGCTCGGCACAAAGATCTCACGCAACGACGTTGTGGAATATGATGACAAGGTCGTGACTCCGGAGCGCAAATGCTATGTGCTCCTCAACAAGCCGAAAGATTGCGTGACCACGAGCGATGATCCCAACGGACGCCTCACGGTTCTCGACATTGTCAAGAATGCCTGCCGCGAAAGGATCTATCCTGTGGGGCGTCTTGACCGCAACACCACCGGCGTGCTTCTTCTGACCAATGACGGCGATCTCGCCTCGAAGCTCACCCATCCCAAATTCGTAAAGAAGAAGATCTATCACGTCTGGACTGACAAGGACATCACTGAGGAGGATATGCAGCGGATTGCCGACGGCATCACCCTCGACGACGGGGAGATCCATGCCGACGCCATCAGCTATGTCAGCGAAACCGATAGCAATCAGGCCGGCATAGAGATCCACAGCGGTCGCAACCGCATTGTGCGCCGCATCTTCGAGAGCCTCGGCTACAGAGTGACGAAACTCGACCGCGTGTATTTCGCCGGTCTCACCAAGAAGAACCTGCCCCGCGGACGCTGGCGCTATCTGACCCAGGAGGAGGTGAACTTCCTTCGCATGGGCAGTTTCGAGTGATTTTCCGCGACATGAATAAAGTCCACCCGCCGTGCCTCCGGCATGGCGGGTGCATTTGAAATCAAGACATCACAAACAGAAATGGAAGATATAAAGAGAAAGACTGTCAAGGCTGTTTTGGCCGAAGGCGCCGCTAACGCGGGGAAGAAAGTAGACGTCAAAGGATGGGTGCGCACGCGCCGGGGGAATAAAAACGTTCAGTTTGTAGCCCTCAACGATGGCAGCACGATCAACAATCTTCAGATTGTCTTCGATCTTTCCCGATTCAGTGAGGAAGACCTCAAGCCTATCACCACCGGGTCGAGCATTAATGTGCAGGGAGAGCTGGTGGTGTCGCAGGGGAAGGGGCAGAACGTGGAAGTGCAGGCCGAAGAGCTTGAGATCTACGGCACCGCTCCCAGCGATTACCCTCTGCAGAAAAAGGGGCACACACTGGAGTTCCTTCGCGAGAAAGCACATCTGCGTCCGCGCACAAACACCTTCGGGGCAGTGCTCAGGATCCGCCACGCCCTCGCGTATGCAATCCATAAATTTTTCAACGACAAGGGATTCGTCTATTTCCACACTCCGCTGATCACAGCTTCCGACTGTGAAGGGGCCGGAGCCCAGTTCCAGGTGACCACCCTTCCGCTCAATGAGCTCCCGAAGGATGAAGCTGGAAACATCGACTATTCGCAGGATTTCTTCGGCAAGCTCGCC
This sequence comes from uncultured Sangeribacter sp., assembly GCA_964425935.1. Lineage (GTDB taxonomy): Bacteria > Bacteroidota > Bacteroidia > Bacteroidales > Muribaculaceae > Lepagella. Next base: position 5,334 of record CAYROR010000011.1, on the reverse strand, counting down.
TCCCTCACCGTCAGCGGACAGCTGGAGGGTGAACTCGGGGCAACCGCTCTCGGACTCATCTATACTTTCGGCCCGACTTTCCGTGCCGAGAATTCCAACACTCCGCGCCATCTCTCCGAGTTCTGGATGATCGAGCCGGAAATGGCTTTCTATGAGATTCAGGACAATATGGATCTCGCGGAGGAGTTCATCAAATACTGCATAAGCTACGCTCTTGAGAATTGCGCTGATGATATCCAGTTTCTCAACGATCATTTCGACAAGGAGCTCATTGATCGCCTGAAATTCGTTCTTCACAACGATTTCGTGAGACTCCCCTACACCGAGGGAATCAAGATCCTCGAGGAGAGCGGCAAGAAATTCGAGTTCCCGGTTTTCTGGGGAGCCGACCTCTCTTCAGAGCATGAGCGTTTCCTCGTGGAGGAACACTTCAAGAAGCCCGTGATCCTCACCGACTATCCGAAGGAGATCAAGGCCTTCTACATGAAGCAGAACGACGACGGAAAGACCGTAAGGGCCATGGACGTGCTCTTCCCGAAGATCGGAGAGATCATTGGCGGCAGCCAGCGTGAAGAGAATGAGGAGAAACTCCGCAAGCGCGTTGAGGAGCTCGGCCTGACGGGAATGGACTGGTATCTCGACACAAGAAAATACGGCACCGTTCCTCACAGCGGCTTCGGCCTCGGTTTCGAACGCCTCGTGCTCTTCGTCACCGGCATGCAGAACATCCGCGACGTCATTCCGTTCCCCCGTTATCCGAAGAATTGCGAATATTGAAAACGAAAACAGACATAATCACACGATGCGCCACGGCCATTCTTCTGGCTGTGGCGTTGTCGTGGCTATGTCTTCCGGCCAACGCGGAGACTCCCGTCGCGGAGAGTGAGAAGCCTGAAGAGGTGAAAGACTCCCTGACGGTGAGCCTCGTGACGTGCTGGCCCGGCCCGGAGATCTATGAGCTCTATGGCCACGAGGCGATAAGAGTGAGGAGCGCCCGAATGGATTCCGTCTGGAACTACGGCATCTTCGATTTCCGTGAGCCGAATTTCGTCTACCGCTTTGTCAGGGGCAATGCCGATTATCTTGTTGCCGGCTATCCATTCCAATGGTTTCTCCCGGAATACATCTCCCGCGGATCGAAAGTGGAGGAGCAGATCCTCGACCTTTCGCAGGAGGAGGCGTCGCGTCTCCTGTCGATGCTCCAGACCGTCTCGCTGCCTGAAAACAGGAAATACCACTACAACTACGTGCGCAATAACTGCGCCACCCGCATCTTCGAGCTGTTGGATTCCGTGGCCGGAGGGGATATCGCTTATCCCGACAGTGTGAGCTATGGCACTTTCCGCGAAGAGATGAGGGCCTACAACGTGAATTATCCGTGGTATCAGTTTGGGATCGACCTTGTGCTCGGCAGCGGCATCGACACTCCCGTGAGTGCGAGAGAGGAGATGTTTGTGCCTGTTGAGATGAACCGCATGGTGGCCGAGGCCTTCCTTCCCGACGGACGCAGACTCGTCAGGGAAACCAGAATCCTGAATCCCGGTTTCGGAGACGTGACGCTGCCGCCAACTCCCTGGTATGCCTCTCCCGGGTTATGGAGTATGATCGCCGCTCTTGCAGCGGTTGTGGTTGCGGTGGCCGACATCAGGCGTCGGAGGATCACACGCGTCTTCTATTCCGTATGGTTCATCATCATGGGGCTGGCGGGATGTGTGGTCGGTTTTCTGGTTTGTTTTTCAAGCCATGAGGCCACCTCTCCCAATCTTCTCTTCCTGTGGCTCAATCCGCTTCAGCTCCTTTTCGGAGTCTGCTTGTGGTGGAAGTCGCTCAGGCTGCTTGCAAAGGCCTTGGGGGTGTTCAACAGCATCGCCATCCTCGGGATGCTCGTGGCGTGGCCCTTCCAGACGCAATCTGCCGGATTCGCCGTCTTCCCATTTGCGGCAGCCACCTGGCTCCTTTCGGCCACTTATACAATAATAGCCTATAAATTAAGTTTTAATAATAAATGAATAAACTGATCACATCCATGATATGCGGCCTCGTAGGCATCAACACGATGCTCTGCGCCGAGCCGCAGCGTCCGCGCCTGGTGGTGGGCATTATGGTAGACCAGTTGCGCACAGACTATATCGAGGGCCTTCAGAATCTTTTCGGAGAGAAGGGTTTCCGGAAGCTGATGAAAGAGGGAGCCTTCCTCAAGAATGTCGATTTCAAGACAGCCGGCCTTGATGCCGCCAGCGGCACGGCCGTAGTCTATACAGGGGGCTATCCGCGCCACACCGGAGTGGCATCGTCGATGGTCTATGATCCTGAGAAGAAGGGGATGGTTCCTGCCCTTAACGATCCGACCACCATCGGAAATTTCACCTCGGAGACGTATTCACCCGTGTCGCTGAGACTCTCCACGATAAGCGATGAAGTGGCCGTGGGAGGTGGTGGCGAGTCCCTGATCTATTCGATAGGTCCTGATGCCCAACAGTCGGTGGTCATGGCCGGCCATGCCGGAAATTCCGCCTTCTGGATCGACGACAACACAGGCCGCTGGGCCTCCACCGCATATTATCGCGACAGCCCCCGTAATATCTCACAGCGCAACTACAATTCGCCGCTCTCCAACCGTCTCGACACGATGATGTGGCGTCCGGCTCTGGAGCTTGAGAAATATCCGGTGGTTCCGAAACAGAAACGAAATTACTCCTTCCAGCATAAATTCTCGCGCACAGACCGCGATGTCTACAGGATGTACAAACAGTCGCCGATGGTCAACACTGAGATCACTGACATCGCTATCGACTATCTGAAAGACCTGAACCTCGGACGGCGTGAGAATATGACCGACATGCTGAACGTGGCCTACACGGCAGCTCCCTATAAATATGTGAAGGATGGAGACTTCCGTCTTGAACTTGAAGACAGCTACGTAAGGCTCGACGGCCAGCTCGGGCGCCTTTTCGACGCCATCGACCGTTATGTGGGTCTTGACAACACTCTCATCTATCTCGCATCGACAGGATATTATGACGATGCCGTGGTCGATGATCCCCAATACAGGATTCCGACGGGCGATTTCTCGGTGAAGCGCTGCCTGTCGCTCCTCAACTCTTATCTGACAGCCAAGTTCGGCAATGGTGATTATGTTGACAGTTACCGCAACAACCACATATTTCTTGACCGTAAGGAGATAGAGGCCAAGATGCTCAACTATGAGGAGGTGGCGCGGGCGTCGCGCGATTTCCTCGTGAAGATGAGCGGGGTCAACGATGCCTATACCATGGGCGACATCATGACGTCGGCACTTCCCGGCATGGAGGCCATCCGTCTCGGCACCGATCCGAAGACCGGCGGCGATGTGGTGCTCGAATTCAATGCGGGATGGCGTGTGATCGACGACACTCAGTTTCCTCCGGTCACCAAGGTGGTGAGGTCGAGTATGGCCCTGACCCCGGTTTTCATGATGGGCTCCGGAATAGTTCCGCAGACCATCAATCAGACGGTGGATGCCACCGCGATCGCGCCGACAGTCACCCATGTTCTCAGAATCCGGAGTCCCAATGGTGCGGTTTCGAAGCCTGTGCCGCTGGAGATGCGGCGCGAATCCAGGCAGTGAGCATGATTTTAAGACAGAAAACAAAATAGAAAACTATATATAATCCATGGGATTCAATAACATACTTAAGAGAATATTCGGCGACCAGAGCGAAAGGGCCGTGCGCCCGCTTTGGAAGCGACTTGAAACTGAGATCAACCCTGTCAGCGAAGAGATGAAGGGTCTGAGCAATGATGAGCTGCGTGCCCGCGTGGATGAAATCCGCACGAGCATCCGCGGAGAGGCTCAGGAATACAAAGACAAGATGGCGGAGATCCGAAAGGAGCTTGAGACCCTTGACTACGACAAGCGTGAGCCCTACTGGAAGAAGATCGATGAGCTGCGCGAGGATATGTTCAAGATGTATGCCCGCCGTCTCGATGAGGTGCTTCCCGAGGTGTTTGCCGCCGTGAAGGAAACTGCCCGCCGCTTTGCGGAGAATGAAACGCTCGAGGTCACCGCCACTCAGGCCGACCGCGAACTTGCCGCAGCAGGGAAAGACTTCGTGACGATCGACGGCGACAAGGCTATCTATAAGAATTCATGGGTGGCCGGAGGAAACCTCATGACCTGGGACATGGTTCACTACGATGTTCAGCTCATAGGCGGAATGGTGCTCCACGGTATCCTCAACGGCGACAAGGCCTCCAACAATATCGCCGAGATGGCCACCGGTGAGGGTAAGACCCTTGTGGCCACACTTCCGGTGTTCCTCAACGCCCTCACCGGAGAGGGGGTGCATGTGGTGACGGTCAACGACTATCTTGCCAAACGAGACTCCGAATGGATGGGGCCGCTCTATCAGTTCCACGGCCTGACCGTGAACTGCATCGACAAGACAGAGCCCAATTCCGAGGAACGCCGCGCTGCCTATCGTTGCGACATCACGTTTGGAACCAACAATGAATTCGGTTTCGACTATCTCCGCGACAACATGGCTACCCAGACGTCTGACCTCGTTCAGCGCGATGAACACTATTATGCAATCGTCGACGAGGTTGACTCCGTGCTTATCGACGACGCGAGAACTCCTCTCATTATCTCCGGTCCCGTTCCTAAAGGCGACGACCAGATGTTCAACGAGTTCAAGCCGAACGTGGAGAAAGTTGTCAACGCACAGCGCAAGCTCGTGCAGGGTCTTCTTCTCGAAGCCAAGGATAAGATTTCCGCAGCCATGAGCGGCGACCCCGAGAAGATTGCCAAGTTCGACAAGAACCGCGAGGAGGGGAAGAAACCCCTCACGGCCGACCAGCTTCTTGAAGATGGCGGACTGTCGCTTTTCCGTGCCTACAAGGGTTTGCCGAAACATTCCCCCCTTATCCGCTATCTCAGCGAGGAGGGAATCAAGCAGCTTCTTCTGAAGGTTGAAGCTAAATATATGGCCGACAATAACCGCGAGATGCCGAAAGCAGTGGAGCCGCTTTTCTTCGTGATCGACGAGAAAAACCACAGCATCGAGCTCACCGACAAGGGAATCGAGGTGCTCACCGGCACGACACAGGATCCCGATTTCTTCATCCTTCCCGACATCGCCGGCCAGCTTTCGGCTGTTGAGAACGAGGAGGGCACAAAGGAGGAGCATCAGGAGAAGAAGGATGCCCTGCTTCAGAACTATTCAGTGAAGGCAGAACGTGTGCACACAGTCAACCAGCTTCTCAAGGCCTACACTCTTTTTGACAAGGATGTGGAATACGTGATCGACGACAATAAGATCAAGATTGTCGACGAGCAGACGGGACGTATCATGG
>CAYROR010000010.1:54803-59993 GCA_964425935.1 uncultured Sangeribacter sp. | reverse complement strand
AATATTGTTCTGGACTTTACATTCATTGGAGTGTGAAGTCCTTTTTGGTTAATCCACACTCTTGAAAAGTGTCTAAAAAGAGTCTTTTTGTACCTTATTTGTACTTTTTCTCTGTAACCTGCAATTTTTCAGGGCAAAAAACTTTTGTATTCCAAATGCAAATTTTCATAAAACGATCTGACAAATCAGCGTAGTATCCTGCTTTTCAGTGAGATTTGATCTATCGTTGATTCAGGTGATGTTAAATCATCTCTGCAAGATGTGTTTTTTGTCAGACATTAGCGTTGTTTCATCATCAGGCGCGATGCTCCCTGGCGCACTTTATTCAGCAGCAAGGGATTCATATCTTTGTTTTCCTCAAGGAATGAGGAAACAAGTGCGGCCGCCTCTTTTGAACGATAGTTTCCCAGAAGTGTCGCCGCCCAGTTCGCAGGGAAAAAGATGTCGCCAGTGGCTTGAATTTCTGGAAGCATCTCAAGAGCAGGAATAATATATCTTATGCTCCTTTCCTGCCTTGATGGATGATTCAAGAGTGAAAGCAAGCTAAGGGTCCACGGCTCCACCATCCGGTTGTCGGGATTCCGGAGCGAGTCGAAAAGTGAGTCCAGTGCCAATGTGTCGCTGACGGCGGCTCGGCTCACGAAGTCAAATCTCCTGAGACGATCGCCCTCCCCGATTCTTTCACGCTGCACCGAAATAATGCTGTCGGCCAAATCCGGCTTCACAATAGCAAGTCTAAGAGCCATATCGCTGAAATTATCCTTCCCGAGCAGCGGAGAATCGCCCGATTTCCAGAGCTCGAAAAGAGTATCTGCAGACTGAGCTGAACGGGTATTTGTTATCAATGTCTTGAGAAGTAAAGTTTTACCTTGCTTCAACGGATGGCTTTCAATCAAAGCAAAAAGCTGTTTCTCAAAATCAGATGCCTGGTCGACAGGAAGATCTCTCAGTGCAGGTCCGACATACCCCGTCAGTGCCGAGAGCATCTGAGGATCAGAAGTGTTCCTAATTGAAGCAGTAAGGAAATCGAGCCATTCCGGAGTTGATATCTTGCCGGCAAGATAATTCTCATTTAGCATCATCAGGGTTGCCAGACGCCCCACAGGAGGCAGAGCTGCAACTTTTCCATCAATTCCCGACGCATCAGCGATCAAACTCTTCAAGGCTTCGGGAGATAGTGTCAGCAAACCGTAGGCGCGTCCATCGGCAGCCGGGATTATCAATGGGGAAGCAAAGGTTCCGGAAACCGGAACTTCCACCATATCTGCCGAACCATCGAATTCTACTGTCAGAACTTCAGAATTATCGTTTTCCGAGATGACGACATCAAACGTCTGCGGCCACACGATTCCTCGCCCGCGCGGGTCGAGCTGCCGGGCAATCAATTTCCCGTCATTTATTGAGAAATCGATCTGAGGCATTCCGGCTTCATACACCCACACCCGGCTGAAGCGCTCTATGTCTTCATCGCTGTTTGCAGCGAGGGCTGAAACGAGATCATCCCAAGTCGCGTTGCCGTATGCATGATCTTTCAGATATTTCCTGATTCCCTTCCGGAAATTCTCCTCTCCCGCAATCTCCGCAAGCTTCCCCATCATGATCGGCGATTTATTATAGATGATATTGTTATAGATAAGTCCCGCATTCTTGAGATTATCAAGTTCCTGCCGGATGGGAGTTGAACCTTCGGAACGATCCTGATCAAGAGCCGCCGACATATAAACCCTCAGCCACTCCAGGTCATGATCGAACTCAGGCAGGAGTTCCCGAGTCAGGCGCGCCGCGAAGAAATTAGCAAACACCTCCTTTGTCCAGACATCGTCAAACCATTCCATGGTTACATAATCTCCAAACCACATGTGGGCTGTCTCATGGGCGATCAATTTTGCCCGCCTCAGAAGATCCGCACCGGTGGCATTTTTCCCAAGGAAAATCGTATTGTCATTATAGAACGTTGCCCCGGTATGTTCCATTCCTCCGAACTGGAATCCCGGAAGAATCACAAGATCATATTTTGCAAAAGGATAAGGGACTCCCGTGTAATCCTCAAGGATTTTCAGGGAATTTTCCACCTGGCCGAATATCTCATCGAGCTGAGCAAGACGATCAGGATCTGTTTCACGGAAATAAGCGCCGATTGTCCTCTCTCCGCTGGTGTGCTCCTTATATTCAAATTCTCCGGCAGCAAACGCAAAAAGATATGTGCTCAAGGGTTCGGTCGGACCGAATTTTATTGTTTTGAGATGTTTGACTGCATCCTCCGAATCCGACACAACCGGAGAATTGCTCACAGCTTTCCACTTTTCCGGCACCGTCAAAGTAAGATTATAGGTCGCTTTCATGTCAGGCTGGTCAAAGCATGGAAAAACGGAGTGCGCCCGATTAGGAACAAAAAGAGTATACATATATCCGGGATTCCGGTTTAGCGCCCGGTTGGCCGCAGAAAATTCCACTGCTACCGAGTTGCTTCCTGAGATCAGGAGATCGTGAGGAATGACTATATGGCCGTTACGCCATTCAGGGGACGCGACTTCATGCCCGTTGACAATAAGTTTTTCAGCTCTTTCCCCTTCAAAATCAAGTTGCAAAGGCTTGTTATCAGGACTATAGTCAAATGCAATATCTATCTGCCCCTCAGGATTCACACTCTGCAAAGAGTCTATGGTCAGCGAAAGATTGTAGACAACATTCGAAACCGTAGCCTTGCGCTGAAGCGCAAGTTCCCTACTCACTCCCTGTTCCACCACCATATCAGACCCACACGACATAAGAATTGTCATTAAAGTGAACAACCAGAATACCTTTATCTTTTTCATCAGCCTAAATTTCTTTTTCAGTTAATCAAAAGAGGACACCATTATTGGGAACATGCGCACAAAGCACCGTCAATGAATTGGCTATTGCATAGTTCATGATCCTGATGCGCGAATCAATGGCCTGACTACGGTCTGCATCGTAGCCCGCACATATAGCCGGATCCACAAGCTGAATCGCGGGTCCATGCATGAGATCCCCCACAAAGATCAGATCTCCTAATCGATATGCGGTATGGCCGGGAGTGTGGCCTTTCGCCGAAATCGGCAGCACATTATAGGGAAGGATCTCCCCTGCCTCAAAAAATACAATTCTATCCCTATAAGCATTTTCAATCTTTTGAGCGGCATCAGCCATCGTGTCCCTTATGAAAGAGATTTCTTTCTCCGGGATAAACAATGTGGCGTTTGGGAACATTGCCTTCCCTGCCTCATCAATCAAGCCGCCGATATGATCGAAATGACCATGAGTGAGAAAAACAGCCTGTATTTCCTCCGGAGAAATCTTAAGGGAATTTAGTCTCTCAAGAGTCTTCCCACCCCTTGCGGAGGGGAGACCCGTGTCAAACATTACGCACCCTTCGGGAGTCTTAACAACAAAACAATTCATTGACGTGGGCACTTTCCCATCCGGTGCGAGCGCATCAACCTTTGATTTGTCGGCATCATTTTCTCCATAATAGAGCGATGCCGGTTGATAAGACTTGTCTGAGCTGACGATTGTGAACACTTCAAATCCGCCGCTTATGAGACGGAAGGTGCCCTCCGGAGTCTGGCCTCCCTCCCTTGAGAAAGCTGCGCCCACCGGATTATTCTGCCAATTTACCTGCGACATGGCAACTAATGTATTCAGCATGACCGCTGCGATTAAAATTATTTTTTTCATACGTTAGATTTTTCAATATGATGCTTTTATCCATTCTATTATTTCTCAATTACCGCCGTAGCATCCCGACTTTGGATTCCTTGCCTCAGTCAGATTCATACCATTTGGAACCAAACAGACGGAGCAGGAATATTACTCCGCGGAAGGTCAGCTCGATAGCCATCGCAATCCAGACTCCTTTCAACCCCATGCTCCGCGAGAGAATAAGGGCGAGAGGAACCCTGACAAACCAGATACTGCCGAAATTCATGATCGCGGGTAGAACCGTATGTCCTACTCCCACAAACACTCCGTAAGCCACTATCGACGCCGCGAACATCGGTTCTGCCCATGCCTCTATTCTCAATACTTCAGTTCCAAGACTCCGTATTGCCTCCACGGGAGTAATCAAGGCCATGATGTCATGGGCGAATATATACATCAGAACTCCCATCACCGACATGAGCAACATTCCGAGTCCCACCGACATATAGCCGAACTTTCGGGTCAATGCCGGACGCCGGGCTCCGTGACTCTGTCCTGCAAGAGCTGTAGCGGCATCTCCAACACCGTAGCCCGGCATGTAGCAAAGACTTTCAGCTGTCACCGCAAATGCGTTGGCGGCTATCGCGATGACACCGAGAGGAGCCACGATCCTTGTCACAGCAATCTGGGCTCCACAGATCACTGCATGCTCTGTTGTCATGGGCAAGGAGATGGTGGCGGCTTTCCGGGTGATGGCCCTGGTAGGACGGAAGCTACCGCTCCTCCCCCATATCCTTAATTCCGGCTGCCGCACACAACAATAATATAGCATCAGGGCAGCGCAGACCACCTCGGCAAAAACTGTTCCCAAAGCGGCTCCCAGAACTCCCAGGTCGGCGCCAGGCACCGTGAAAGAAATTCCCCCTACCGTAACATGATGCGAAGGGAAAATCAAAAGGAAGTTAAACAGACAGTCGAGAATGCACATGAGGAAACTGATGACACTCGGAACCTTCATATTTCCGACGCATCGCAACATTCCCCCGGCAAGATAATTCAGGGTCAGCAAGGGCAATGCTGCCACAAAAACCACAAAATAAAGGGTGGCCTGGGGCGCAATGTCATCATGGCCTCCGAGCCAATATGGTAATTTCCAGGCTATCGAGATCCCTATCAGAGCCATGATGACGCCAAAAATCAGGCTTGCCGACAATCCTTGACGCAGCACATCCCTCGCTCCCGAATCATCCTTGGCTCCGACCTTGTGGGCCACCTGGACACTATATCCGCTTGTCATTGCCGAGCAGACTCCCCAGAAGAGCCATAACGAAGTTGAAACCAATCCTATGGCTGCCGAATCATCAGCTCCGAGACGTCCCACCATCGACGCGTCGATATATTGCATCGCTATCCCTGACAGCTGGGCCAGCATTGCCGGGAGCGACAGCATGACAGTGAGCTGAAGCCTCTCCTTCCATGAAAGCGGTTTCCCTTCTCTAATATGTTTTATATCAACCTTCATTCCTA
>CAYROR010000010.1:0-54703 GCA_964425935.1 uncultured Sangeribacter sp. | reverse complement strand
TTCCATGAAAGCGGTTTCCCTTCTCTAATATGTTTTATATCAACCTTCATTCCTAGTTTCCCTTCTCTAATATGTTTTATATCAACCTTCATTCCTAAAGACTTTAATATCACCCGGCACTAATCTCAGTATTTTTCCATCTATTCATTCCCGACGAGCATCACAGACGTAAGGAATCGCAGATCTGTGCCTTTATCCCTCCGATAGCTCGGATAGAGGTGTTTTCCCTTCTCATTCCTTGCCCCGGAAGTGCATTCTGAAGACCGTACTATGCCGGAAATTGGCACCCCGCGACGTCGGAACCGTTCAATATTGACTCCCTGAAGGTCGAGATGTGGCTTCCGGTCAACTCCTCGGGGATATTTGACGTAGTCTCCGAAGTCGGCATCTGCAAACTTTTCCACAAGGTCAGGATCAACTTCATAGCACCCAACTCCGATCGACGGCCCGAAAACCACTTTCATCTCAGAACAGGAAGCACCATGCTCCTCAAGGAGATCAAGAGTGTTGTCCACAATCCCTCCGAGAGTGCCCCTCCACCCGGCATGAATAGCGGCGACGGCCTTCACGTCGGGAGAATATATAATTATCGGCACACAATCTGCCGTGAGGACGCCGATCGGCAAGAACGGCCTGAACGTGACAAGCGCGTCTGCTTCCGGAATCGGAAAATCATCCTGGCTTTTTATCACGGCAACCTTACAGGAATGAATCTGTTTTGGGAAATACGCCTTCATCCTTAAGAGGTTGCGGCAGTCATTAAAATTATCCTCCTCAAGATCCGGAATAGTCAACCATCCTTCCGCACCAGCCTCCTCCCGAATAGGGATATCACAGAATTCTCTCATTATTCACGATGCTAAAACCTTCTCACGCCCAATCCTGAAATCATACTTTCAAGAACACCCGGTTTCTATAGAGCACGAGCAAGACAACATAAATAATCACAGCACTGAATGCAGTCAGCGCCACATCATACCATGGACCGATATATTGCTCGAGTCCATAAAGGAAGGATGCGGCCACACAGCGGAAATTGACACACGACATCAGCATATATGCCACGATCGAATTCATTCCGTAGACCTTAAGCCATCCGAGTCCTTTGCGGAAACCGAGATAGTCGATCACGTAGTAGAAAACCGCCATAAGCATCCAGCATATTCCCCCGCTGAAGAGGGTCATCGAGACGGTCCATATCTTCTTTATGATGGGGTGCCAGTTGCCTAAGAAAAGTCCTGCAACAACCATTAGAGCACCTCCGCCCAGCAGCCACAACGCCTTCTTCAGGTTTCCGATGCTTCCTGATTTCAGGATAGTTCCCGCGAACATGCCGAGCATCACGGTCACGGCAAATGTGAGCGAACTCCAGATCCAGGTGTAGTGATACCATGAGGCGAACACCGGAGAGCCATCGGCTGCAACCGTGGCTCCATCGCGAAAGCGACCAAGGCACACCCTGTCTACCCACTCGGCGAAATTGGCATCAGGGGTATAGTTTCCACCTCCGAAGCCGTCGACAGTTATGAACTCCATTCCCGCCCAATACACAAGAAGAAGCAAGACCGCCACTCCGATCTGAACCCTGAGAGAAGAGAGCATATAGAGCAGAACAGCCACAAGATAGCCGGTGGCTATCGCCTGAAGGGTATTGGAGTAAAGATAGAAATGATCCGGATCGAGAGAGAGCAGATTTCCCTGGCTCATCATTCCGAAAAGCCATAGGATGACTACACGCTTTATTATCCTGACCCACATTTTTCCTCTCTGCCCGACCGCCCGGGATCGTGAGAAGGGAATCGTCACTCCGGCCATGAACATGAAAAGCGGCATCACAAGATCCCAGGGAGAAAAACCTTCCCAGCCAACATGGGAAAAGACCTTCACCACTTGCTGAAACCAGGTTCCTTCAACTGCCCTTGACATTGCATGGACCACGTGTTCCAACCCTACGAGACAGAAAAGGTCGAATCCCCTGAGAATATCGAGAGATTCAAGTCGTCCTGATATGCTGCTTCCGTTCATTATCTTTTATTTTATTTTTTGCAAAAATACAAAAGAGGCCGCAATATCGCAAATCCGCAATCTGAAACTGTCATAAAACTGAATTTTTACACACCCGAAGAGAGGATTTCAGTATTTTTTCACTACCTTTGCAACGATAACGGCTCCGGCCACATTGACAATCCAAAATTTAAAGATTATGAAATTCAATTCATTGTTTATCGGAATCGCCCTGCTCGGACTCATCTCGTCGGGATGCGTCTCAAATAAGAAATATGCTGAACTTCAGGGAAAGTATGAATCTCTTCAGGCCGACTTCGGAAAGACGAAAGAGGATCTTATCAACTGCAACGCTGATTCCCGGAATCTTCAGAATCAGCTGGATGCCGCGCGCCAGTCTAATTCCGAACTGAAAAACGGAATGGTGCAGCTGAAAAACACTCTCGACAAGAGCATGGAAGCCAACAATCAGGGGAGCATGAACATTGCCAAGCTCGTTGATGAAATCAACGCTTCCAACAAATATATCAAACAGCTTGTCGATGCCAAATCAAAATCCGATTCGCTGAACATCGCCCTGACTAATAAACTCACCCGCTCGCTAAGCAATGATGAGCTCCGGGATGTAGATGTCAAAGTGCTCAAAGGAGTTGTCTATATCTCTCTTGCCGACAATATGCTCTTCAAAAGCGGTAGTTATGAAGTCAACGACCGCGCAATGGAGACACTCTCGAAAATAGCGAAAATTCTCAAAGACTTTAAGGATTTCGACGTCCTTGTGGAAGGAAACACCGACAATGTGCCCATCTCCCGAACAAATATCCGCAACAACTGGGATCTCTCGGCTCTCCGGGCTTCTTCGATCGTTCAGGTGCTCCAGGATAAATTCGGAATCAATCCTCAGCGCCTCTCGGCTGCCGGAAGAGGAGAATTCAATCCTCTCACCGACAATGATTCCGAAGTGGGCAAACAGCGAAACCGTCGCACGGAGATCATCATCACTCCAAAGCTGGAGGAATTCATGGATCTCATTGACAAGGCTCCGGAAGCAGAATGATAAACCTCAGGAGAATCATATAAAAAAAGACGCGGGCGCCGCGTCTTTTTTTATGATCACTTCAATGCTATCTCAAAGTGGGTATTTGTCGAATGCATATAAGAGTGTGGAGAGATATCGCTCCCCTGTGTCGGGGAGAATGGCCACAATCGTCTTCCCTGTGTTTTCCTCTTTTGCCGCCTCCTTGAGAGCCGCTGCCATGGCCGCCCCTGAAGAGATCCCTACAAGCAGACCCTCCTCCGCAGCGAGGAGGCGTGATGCCGCTATCGCTTCATCATCGAATATCGCAACGATCTCATCCACGACTTCGCTCTTGAAATTTTTCGGAACGAAACCGGCCCCGATCCCTTGAATCTTATGAGGACCGGCCACTCCCCCTGACAATACGGGTGAGGAGGCAGGTTCAACGGCAATGGCCTTCACAGAAGGTTTATGCTTTTTGAGGGTTTCCGCCGTTCCGCTCAAAGTTCCCCCCGTGCCTACAGCGGAAATGAAAATATCAATCTCCCCGGACGTGTCTTCCCAAATCTCTTCTCCCGTAGTGTTTCTATGGGCCATTGGATTTGCAGGGTTGTCAAACTGCTGAAGGATCACTGCGCCGGGAGTGGCGTCTCTGATTTCTTCAGCTTTTTCAATCGCACCCTTCATGCCATCCTTACCGGGAGTCAGCACAAGAGTGGCACCCAAAGCCTTGAGAAGACTCCGCCGTTCCTCACTCATTGTTTCGGGCATCGTAAGAATGAGACGGTAACCCTTGACTGTAGCCACCCATGCGAGTCCAATCCCTGTGTTTCCACTCGTAGGTTCAATAATAGTGGCTCCTGGTTGCAGAGAACCATTCCGTTCGGCATCTTCTATCATCGCGAAAGCCACCCTGTCTTTTACGCTTCCACCAGGATTGAAACTTTCAAGTTTTACCAAAAGACGTGCCTTCAGATTCCTCTCCTTCTCTATTTTCGAGACCTCAAGCAACGGCGTGTTGCCTATAAGCTCCGCAAGACTTTTATAAATTTTTCCCATTTCTTCAAAAGTTATTATTAAACCATATCACTCGCGCCGAATGGTTTCTCCGGGGTATTAATCGTCTCCGCCCTTCGCTGAAGGATCCGGGAACCCGGAGGCACGGAATGTGTCAGCCAGATATTTCCCCCTATGACGGAGTCATGTCCCACAGTGATCCGGCCGAGCACCGTAGCGTTGGAATATATGGTGACGTTGTCTTCAATAATCGGATGGCGGGGAATATTGACGGGATGCCCGCTGCTGTCGAGTGAGAAATTCTTAGCGCCAAGTGTCACTCCCTGATAGATGGTGACATGGTTGCCGATGATACACGTTTCTCCGATCACGACTCCGGTTCCGTGGTCGATGGCGAAATATTCGCCGATCCGGGCTCCGGGATGAATATCGATTCCCGTGGCAGAATGTGCAAGTTCGGTTATAATTCTCGGGATCACGGGAATCCCCAATTTCAGGAGAGCATGGGCCGCACGATAGTGAACCATTGCATAAACCACAGGATAACTTAGGATCACTTCGGCATAATTATCCACCGCCGGATCATTGTTATACATTGCCTCAACGTCTGTGTAAAGAAGGCGACGGATCTCAGGAAGTTCATCGATAAATTTCAATGACAGGGAGGATGCCTCCTCTGCCACCTCATCCTCACGCCGTGTAGTGTCAAACCGCAGCGCACGCCTCGTTTCTGTCACAAGGATGGAATATAGCTTCTCGATATTGACCCCGATATAATAAGATCTGATCTCCTCATTGTTCCTCCGGCGGTCAAAAAAATCAGGGAAAACTATTGCCTGAATCAGCGAAACAATCTCCTTGAGACACCCCACCGAAGGGAAAGCCCCGTCGCCACGCGGCACCATTCTCATCTCCTGAGGGGAGGAAGCTGCAAGAATGCCGACATTTTTCAAGAGTCGGTCATCAATCGAGAGTCTGTCCATATTTTTTCATCTTTATGAAGGCAAAGTTAAGCATTTTTGTGATTCTACTGAAAAAATTTCCTATTTTTGCCGAAATCTTATTCAACCGACGATATGGCAGACAATTTTATTGAACAAAGGATGGAGGATCTCCGCAACGGGAAACTATCGGCCTCCAACCGCTCTCAGGCTTCCTCCTCCCGACGCAAGGGCTTTCTTCAGATAGCCTTTCCTCAACGACGCGTCCTCGTCACCGGCGGAGCCAACGGAATCGGGCTCGCCGTGACGAAGGCATTCGTAAAAGCCGGATGTAAAGTGGCGGTGGTCGATGTTGACAGGGAAGCGGGGGAAAAGCTCGCCCATGATGAAGGGATAAGGTTCTACAACGTTGACGTGGCCGACTCCCATGCTCTTGAAAAAGCTCTCGCAGATCTTCTCGCAGCGTGGAAAGATCTCGACATTGTGGTCAGCAATGCGGGCATCTCTCGTTTCCAACCATTGACGGGAGGAGACGCCGAAATGTTTGACCGTGTTATCGACACCAATCTGCGCCCATCATATTTAATCGCCAGAACATGGGCAGCACACCGGCTTAAATTTCCGATACCTAATTCATTCGGTGGCCGCTTCATCACGATCTCCTCCAGTCGCCACATCCAGAGCGAGGCAGGGACGGAGGCTTATTCAGCTTCGAAAGGAGGTCTGGCATCCCTCTCCCACTCCCTCATGATGTCGCTGGCAGATTTTGGCATAACGGTCAACTGCATCTCCCCCGGATGGATCCACATCGGAAATCCTGAGGAACTCAGCGAAGCCGACCATCTGCAACATCCCTCCCGACGTGTAGGGCGACCGGAAGATATCGCACGCGTGGCTCTCTTTCTTTCACTCCCGGAAAATAATTTCATCAACGGTGCCGACATCCTCGTGGACGGAGGAATGACACGCAAGATGATCTACGTCTGATCTTTCTCAGAGTTTCCCTTTGAAGAAATTGGAGAAGAAGAGCAACTGGGGTTCAATCGAATTTGCCCAGTACTGACCGTTGTGTGCGCCGGGACGGGTGATATAGTCGTGCTTGATATTTCTATAGACCATCTCGTCGTGAAGCCGCTCATTCACCTGATAGAAGAAATCGGAAGTGCCGCAATCGAAGATAATCCGGAGGTCAGGCTTGACGTAGGGGAGCAGACTGGCTATCGTATGGTTTTCCCAATTCTCGGGATGTTCGGAATATTCACCGAGAGATTTCTTCATGTTCCAGTTGTCGGGGAAAGGACGGATATCCACTCCTCCGCTGGTGGAACCGCAGGCTCCGAACTTATCCTGATTCCTGATTCCAAGCCATAGACCACCCTGGCCGCCCATGCTGAGACCTGTGATCGCACGCCCTGACTTGTCTGCCTTGGTCTTGTAGCGGGAATCTATATCCTTGATGAGCTCCTTTGCCACGAAAGTCTCATATCTCAGGGTCGAGTCAATCGGGCTGTCCCAATACCAGGAAACGGCTCCGTCAGGACAGACAACCATCATATCGTATTGGCTGGCTATCTCGGGGAGTTCCGGTTTGACATTGAGCCATGTGGTTTCATTTCCACCATGTCCATGAAGGAGATACACCACCGGATATTCCTTCCCTTTCTCATAGCCTTTCGGAAGGACCACAAGAGTTTTGATCTCTTTTTTCATCGAAGGGCTATAGACTGAAATCGTGTCGACTCTCTGTGCGGCCGCCGTCTGGATAAAGAAGACAGCAACCAGTAAAAACAATATTTTCCTCATATCTTTTTTATTCAACTTCCCATTCAAAAACGCCTGCTGAATTATCCTCAGGCAAAACTATCTCAAGTTTTACTGCTCCCGTTTTCACCGGTTCAAACTGAATCCTGTTCATCACACCCTTGACAACAGGATAGTCTTTCACTCCGGCCACAGGCTGCCAGTTTCCTGCCGCATCCTTATAATACAGTTTCCAGCTTTTGGGAACCCGACAACCACCCCACGGACCATCGTCATACCAGAACACCGATGAATTTCCAATCTCGGTGATCTCCGGAAACTCGTATGTGAGCCATTCCACCGTTCCATTTTTCGGCCACCAATGGTAGTAGGGAGCCGAACGATCTTCTGCATTTTTCGGCACTCTCCGGTCGTTGACGGCAGAGAGCGATGAGGCAGTGTGTGAACTCCCCACCTTTGCCGAGGAAGCGAGCGTCGGAGGCATGGCCGGCCGGGTGGCATTGAGTTCCTGAGGTAGCCACACCGCCATATTCCCCCGGCCCCGATGATTCCAGGCGTAATATGGTATGAGATTCATCTTCACATCCTTGACCGTTAGGCGTCCCGAATCGTCATATCCCAACACCTGGGCATCTGTAGTGAGAGTGACAATCCCCTCAAGCATATCTTTGCGCTCGGCAACGTCAAACTTCGGCTTTCTATTAACCACGGCCTGGCTGATATCGAAATCATTGTCAGGGAATTCGGCACAATAAACTATTGGTCCGCGCTCAAAAGCCACTCTTCCGCGATCAGCCTCCACCAGATCGTGGGCCTTCACCACGCGGGGCTCCATGTCGAAATGGATCTCCACCTTATCACCCTTCTTCCAGTTGCGGTCGATGGAATAATAGCCGTCTGAGGTCAGTTCGCCATCTGCAGGTTTCCCATTAACCATAACCTGATAATTCAGATGCTTGCGGTCAGTATATGAATAAAGGTCGCTCGGCACGGGCTGATTTTTCAGCCAGCCTGGAATTCTTAGCTTCATGACGAAATATCCAGCCTTATTCTTATCCACCGTCAGGGCTACATCTCCATTCCAGGGATATCCGGTCTGCTGAGTCAGGACAACGTTCTTTCCATTGACGTCAAGATCTGCCGTGTTCGACATGTAAAGATTCACGTAGACTTCCTTATTTCTGACGGCATAGACATAACCCGGCAGCGACGGGATGAACCTCGCTATGTTCGACGGGCAACACGCACATCCGAACCACGGCTGACGCTGATGCTGCCCCATGCTCTCAAGCGGATTGGGATAGAAGAACGCACCTCCGTCGAGAGCGACTCCCGAGATGAGGCCGTTGTATAAGGTCCGTTCCAGAACATCGTAGTATTTTGAATCGCCATGAAGCAGAAATAACCTGTGGTTAACGTAGACATTTCCGATGGCGGCACACGTCTCACAATAAGCCGACATGTTGGGAAGCTCATAATTCTTTCCGAAAGCCTCCCCCTGATTTGTTGCTCCGATTCCACCCGTGATGTAATATTTCTTTCCCACAATATTATCCCAGATGCGATCAATGGCATGGATATAGGCAGTGTCTCCCGTCAGCGCCGCGACGTCGGCCATGCCGGCATACATATAGGCGGCCCTGACAGCATGACCCACAGCCTCATCCTGCTCGATCACCGGCTTATGAGCCTGCGAATATTCATCGGTGCGCGAAGTGTGGCCACGCTTGTCGAGGAAATATTTCGCCTGATCAAGATATTTTTTATCGCCGGTGGCAAGATAGAGTTTAGCGAGTCCCATCTCCGCAATCTGATGGCCTGGCACACGAGCCACCTGCCCCTCGCCGTCTCCGATCTCGCGGCACACACAATAGGCATACTTGATCGCGATATCAAGGAAATTCCTTTTCCCGGTGGCCTGATAATGAGCCACGGCAGCTTCAGCCAGATGTCCGAGATTATAGAATTCATGGCTCAGATCTTCCACCGATTCCCAACGCCGGGAGCCTGCCCATTCATGCGGATGTTTCGGATTCATGGTGCGGGCCGTGTAGAGATATCCGTCAGGCTCCTGCGCAGCGGCAACTATCACGAGCACACTGTCGATATAAGCTTCAAGTTTTTTGTCTGGATAAGTCTGTAGCAGATAAGAGGCGCCCTCGATAGTCTTATAGACGTCAGTGTCGTCAAATGAATAGCCCCCCACTTTAATAGTGTCGGAAGGATGGGCGGCATTTTCAAAATTCTTATAGCGCCCGGTCTCCTCACATTTGCTGAACGCAAGAGGAATGGTCACCTCTCGGCTCGCCTTGAGCCGCTGCCCCCAGAAATTATCATTCACTTTCACTGAAGTGAATGGAACGGGATCTATCGGATAACCATGAGAGCTTTTCGCCGGAGTCTTTCCATGGGCCGCCAGAGAGATTATCAGGGCAGCCGCAGTTATGATCTTTTTCATGCTTGTCTTTTGGTTGATGAAGACTGTCATCGACATTCTCCACGAGTGGTCAGGTTTGATTGTGCAAAGTAAACAAAATTTTACGAATAATCAGGCCGCCTTCTCTCTTTTTTTAATATGGTGCCCCACAAATCCTTCAAAAAACCATGGTCAAAACCACGCCGAAATATCCCGGATTTCCACAAACCATACTTATCGGATGTTCTCGCTTCGCTATCAAAAGATTCGGCAGTTCCGGAGAAGATTACCCTTTGACATGACAGCCCCTCCTGATCAACGCTTAGGCATTGACAGGAGGGGCTGATTGTTTCTGAAAGAGAATCACTTATTTTGCAGGCTTGATCACTGCAGTGTATCCTCCGTTTCTTGCAAGTTTCACCTTAAGATTATCACCTTTCTTTACCTTTCCTGTAGTCTTGCGATAGTCCATGGCCTGACGCGGGGCGTTGATGCCGTCGGAAAAAGACGTGATGTCATATTCTCCGTTTCCAAGGAAATCCAGAGAAAGATCATATTCCGACCACTTGTCATTGCTTCCGGTGATCGCACCAATATACCACACATCACCTTTTCTCTTAGCCACAGCGACAGTCTTTCCGATTTCGGCCACAAGAGGCACTGTCTCATCCCAGACAGTCGGCACTGAAGTGATGAAATCGGTGCAATCCTGATTGCGGTAGTAGAGCGAAGGATTGTCGGCAAGCATCTGAAGTCCACCCTCAAACACCGTGAAGAGGGCCATCTGATAGGCCCGCGTGCCGATTGATGAAGAATTGGGGCGGCCTGATCCGTAGCTTTCCGGTTGCATCGAGATCATAGCTCCGGGAGTATAGTCCATCGGGCCCACCGCGTTGCGGATGAAGGGATAGTAGATTGAATTCTCCGGACGGCAGCCACCCATATATTCCATTCCTCTGACGCCTTCATAATTGACAAGATTAGGATAGGTCACTTCAAGTCCGGAAGGAGTGTAGGCTCCATGGAAATCAATGAGAAGCTTATTATCAGCAGCCTCTTTCACTACTCTTTCATAGAAATCAACCATCCACTGGTCGCTGCGATCCATGAAATCGATCTTCAGACCTTTCACGCCCCAGTCTGACAGAGTCTTGAAAAGGTCGAAATTATTCTCCACGCAAAGCCAGGTGAGCCAGAGGAATACCCCTACCCCCTTTTCGTTGCCATAGCGGATAATCTCCTGAAGGTCAACTTTCGGATTGGGAGTGAACGGATCAAGAGTGGATTTTGCCCATCCCTCATCCATCACGATATATTTAATACCGTTTTTCGCTGCAAAATCAATAAAATATTTATAGGTATCAAGATTGAATCCGGATTCAAAATTGACGTCGTCGCCGTAGGGAGTGGCGCCGTTCCACCATTCCCAGCTTGCCTGTCCGGGCTCAACCCATGAAAAATCTTCCTTTGGCTGCTCGGCAAGCTGCACGTTCAATGTCTGGGTCATGATGTCTTCAGGAGCGCCGACCACCACATATCTCCAGGGGAAGTTGCGCTTCCCGGCGGTGCGTGCGATATAGGGTGCCTCCTCAAGAATCTTGACACTTCGGTCGCCGTCAGGACCAAATTTCACGGGGTCCTTCGGGAAAACAGCATGAAATTTCCCATCGCCGTCACTTTTCATGAAAAATGCCGGATAGTCCCTGAGATCGCTCTCCGAAAAAAGCACCATGTTTCCGTCGCTTTCCATGAGGACAGGGATTGTGCTCATTTCATCTGAGGCAGTCCACTCCACCACAGGTTTATGTATATAGGAACTTTCGTAGGAGGTCTTGAAACTACCCGTGGGCTGAAGATGCATGAACGCATCCTTCGGCACAGTCACCTCAAATGTTTCCGACATCACATTGATTGAGTCGGGAATCGACGTGACAAACCGGTGGGCCATTCCGTTGTCCATAACACGGAATTCAACCCCATAATTTCCGTCAAGATTCAGAAGAAGCGAATTATAGTTATCGGGCACTTCTGAAAATTTCATAGGTACCACCGGCTTGATGATTCCCTTGTGGGATCCCTTTTTTGCGCTTTTTACTTTTGTTCCCGTTTTCTTTCCATCCAGATCGATTCCGATCTGAGCGTTTTCAACCATGGTTTTTCCCTCCTTCTGAAGTGAATAGCTGATGCCGTCGCCCACTTTCACGGTCAGTGCCACGTCTCCCGATGGCGATTTGACCGAATACTCGTTCGTCTTGGCCACGCCAGGAAGCGCCATCACTCCTATGGCCAGTAAAGTTGTCAGTGTTGTTCTCATAGACTGTTGCTGTTGTTTTATGAAGTCGGATCATACTTTGGAATCCATGGGCAAAATTAATAAAAAGAGCGATAATTGATGTCCTCAACTTTGACAAATATGTATTTCCTACCCTATTTCTCCTATAAAAGAATGATGAAAACAATTTTTATGCATTTATTATGCCTGGGAATTGGCTGGTTACTCCTTTTTTACTATTTTTGCATCAGCTAATCTTTCCGGAAAATAAATTTCAACTTACCTATATGAATCAATTCATGAAAACGGCAGTGTTCGGTGCAGTAATCATGGCTCTTGCCGGATGCGCTAAAGAAAAAGCCTATGAGGCTCCCGACGCGCCGGTGAAAGAAGTTGCTTTCACCAAAGTTCACATCAACGACAATTTCTGGGCTCCCAGAATTGAAACCAACAGAAAAGTTTCAATCCCTTCAGCGTTCCATGAGTGTGAAGAAAACGGACGCTTCGACAACTTCGCCATTGCAGGCGGACTGAAAAAAGGGGAACACCGTGGAGATTTCTCTTTCGATGACACAGATCCCTACAAAATCATCGAAGGTGCCTCCTATTCGCTGGCAGTGGAATACGATCCGAAGCTCGACAATTATCTCGACAGCGTCATCAACCTGATTGCCGCCGCCCAGGAGCCCGACGGATATCTCACCACATGCGTGACAAACAAATGCACACGTCTGTCAGGCTGGTGGGGCACCCACAGATGGGAGAAGATCAACAGTCATGAACTCTATAATTCCGGACATCTTTATGAGGCTGCCGTGGCCCACTATCTTGCCACCGGAAAACGCTCTCTGCTCGATGTGGCCATCAAAAATGCCGATCTTGTGTGCAAGACCTTCGGTTATGGCGAGGGACAGATTGCCTACCCCTCAGGCCATCCCATCGTGGAGATGGCTCTTGCAAAGCTTTATAAGGTGACCGGCGACGAAAAATATCTCCAACAGGCAAAATATTTTGTGGAGGAGGCAGGAAAGGGAACCGGCGGCCGCCCGACAACGATGTATTCCCAGGATCATAAGCCAGTCCTCGAACAGGATGAAATCGTGGGTCATGCCGTCAGGGCAGGCTATTTCTATTCGGGAGTTGCCGATGTTGCCGCGCTGACCAACGACAGCGCCTATTTCAACGCAATCAGCCGCATCTGGGATAACATGGCTTCCAAGAAACTCTATATCACCGGCGGAATCGGGAGCCGCGCCCAGGGTGAGGGTTTCGGTCCTGAGTATGAACTCCACAACCACACGGCCTATTGCGAGACTTGTGCCGCCATCGCAAACGTCTATTGGAACCATCGCATGTTTCTTGCCACAGGCGATGCTAAATTCGCCGACGTCTATGAACGCGCCCTTTATAATGGTGTTCCCTCAGGAGTTTCCCTTTCAGGCGACAAATTCTTCTATGACAATCCGCTTGAAAGCATGGGAGAACATGAGCGTCAGAAATGGTTTGGCTGCGCATGCTGCCCGGGCAACGTGACCCGCTTCATGGCCAGCATCCCGAACTATATGTATGCCACACAGGCCGACGACATCCTCGTCAACCTCTATATCCAGAGCGACGCCGATATCGACACGGAAAACAATAAGGTCAAGATCACTCAGACCACCGACTATCCCTGGCAAGGAAACGTGAAACTGGCTGTCAATCCTGAAAAGGAGAGTGAATTCGCTCTCCGTCTGCGCATCCCCGGATGGGCCGGAAGCGCTCCGGTGCCCTCCGACCTATATGCTTTCACCGACAAAGCTTCCAAAAAATATGAAGTGAAAGTAAACGGTAAAAAAGCGGATGTGATGACGGGCAACGGTTATGCCACCCTGAAGCGCACCTGGAAGCCCGGCGACGTGGTGGAACTTTCAATCCCCATGGATGTGCGTCGCGTAAAGGCTCACGACAATGTGGCCGATAACCGCGGGAAACTGGCTATCGAGCGCGGCCCTGTGATGTATTGTCTGGAGGGTCAGGATCAGGCCGACAGCACCGTTTTCGATAAATATATTCCTGATGGCATTGAATTTGCTGAAAACTTCGACCCGACGCTTCTCAACGGAGTCATGACCCTCAGCGGAAAAGCAAGAAAAGTGACCCGCGATGGAGAGACAGAAGTCGGATTCAAGGCTATCCCCTATTGCACCTGGAACAACCGTGGAGCCGACCAGATGGCTGTCTGGATTCCGGAAAGCAGCGCCACTGCGGTGCCCGTGCCGGAAGCCACTATCGCCTCAAGGGCCACAATGTTCAGCGAGCCAACGATGTCAAACGTTTCGGAGCCGGCTGCAACTTCCAATCTGCAGTATGCCTGGGGCTACAACGACCAGTGGGAGCCGACATCAAGTTCCGACACTTCGAAGCCCTACCACTACTGGTGGTTGCGTCGCGGCACTGATGAGAACGTGTGCTATTCTTTTGCGGAACCCCAGACTGTCAGCAACGTTGATATCTACTGGCTTGACTTTGACCATTACGACGGCAATTTCAGAGTGCCCGAGAAATGGCAGCTATATTATATGACCGACGACAACCGCTGGGCTCCTGTGGCCGCAAAAGGGGAATTCGGAACTGAAAAAGACAAATACAACCACGTGGACTTCGAGCCTGTGACCACGAAAGCCCTGAAGGTGGCCGCCAAGCTTCAGGATGGACAGAGCGGAGGAGTGATCGAATGGAAAGTAGGAGTCTGAACAAACTTAATATCCACGAAATGAATACGAAATATATTTTTGCCGCTTTGCTGCTTTGCGCGGGGGGATTCCTCTCCGCGCAGAGGGCACTGGCCGGCGACAACATCGTCACCCACAAAGGGAAGGAAATCTATATTCCCAATGATCTCAGGGAGATGGATCTGAACGATCCTTCATCGAAATGGAGCTTCTCAAGAATGATCGAAACTCCCAACTGCGTGCTTTTTTGGGCTCCCGGTTTTGGAGACAACATAGCCGATGCCCCCGATCTTGAGGGGCACAACATGAAGGTTGACCTCGCGAATCTGATGGCGAGCATCGAGAAATTCTATAATTTCTACTATAACGACCTGAAATTCGTTAAGAAAGGAACTAAAGCCGATAAATACAAGATGATGGTCATGCTCGACTATTCACTTGAGGGAACTGCCTACGGCGGAGACTACGACAGCACTATCGGTGCTCTCTGGATTGCCCCTAACAGAGTGCAGGATAAAAGTCTCAACTGCATTGCCCATGAACTTGGCCATTCCTTCCAGTCGCAGATCATGAGCGATGGCGAAGGGGAAGCCTGGGGAGGAAGCGGATTTTTCGAAATGGCATCGCAATGGATGCTCTGGCAGGTGAATCCTGAATGGCAGCGCGACGAACGTTTCCATCTCGACGCTTTCGCAGGGCTAACCCATAAGGCTTATCTTAGCTTTGAAAACATCTACCATTCCCCCTACGTTCTGGAAATGTGGAGCGTGAAACATGGTCTTCCCATCATCGCCGATCTTTTCCGCAACGGAAAACGCGGAGAGGATCCCGTGATGACCTATCAGAGGATCACTTCGACCGGGCAGGAGGCTTTCAATGATGAGATGTGGCATAATTATGCCCGCCTCGTGAACTGGGATATCGACCGTGTCAGAGCAACCACCCGGGGATACACCGACATCTGGTCGACCACCCTTGAAGACGCAGGGAAAGGATGGAAACGCGTGGCTGCATCCAACTGCCCGGAAGACTATGGGTTCAACGTGATCCGCATGGACGTGCCGGCTGAGGGGAAAACTCTGAAAGTGGATTTCAGAGGTGAAGCCGGACGAAAGGGATTCGTTAAGGGCGACGCCTCGAAAGCGGGATGGAGATATGGCTTCGTGGCCATCGACTCCGAAGGAAAAGAACTATATGGCGAAATGAAGAGCGACGCAAAAGGGAGCGTCAGCTTCTCAGCTCCTGACGGACGCAAGATCGAAAAGCTCTGGATGGTAGTTATGGGGGCGCCCAAAGAGCATGAAATGCACTCCGAGCGCCAATGGCCATATTCAATCCGAATGAGCGAGGTATAAGAGAATTTTTTTCAAGCGGCATCACCGGAAGATGATGACCGCTATGGAAGTCAGCACGGATAGAGCGGAAATCCAGATCGAAGGATTGTAGATCACGTTTCCCATCTCCGTGCTGTTCCTTTTTTTTGCGTTGTTCGGCTCCACATAGACCACGTCGTTCTGCCTCAGATAGTAGGCCGGGCTCTCCATGAGTGAAGCCACGTCGGTGAGGTCAAGACGATAGGCCTTGTCGACCCCCTCCTCCTCCCTCACCACGAGCACATTGGTGCGGTCGCCCGTGATGTTCAGATCTCCGGCTTTCGACAGGGCCTGAAGGATAGTGAGGTTGTCGCGGGTGATCTCATACTCGCCAGGGCGGGCCACATCGCCGAGAACAGCGATATTGGCATTTAGAAATTCCACGGTCACTATAGGATCCTTGAGAAGATCGCGGGAAACGATCGCCTCCTTGATCTTCGCCGCTGCCTGATGGCGGTCAAGCCCCTCAAGCTTCAGCTCCCCGATCATGGGATAGTCTATGGTGCCATCAGGACTGACTGTGAAGGAAGCCACTTTCGATTCAACGGTTGTGCCCTCCTGCCCGGATCCAATCCTATAGGTGGCAACAGCCTTGTTGAATATCTCCGCCAGCTTCGGATTTCTTGACGACACGACGATCGCGAGCCTGTCGTCGGGCTGCACCTTGATTCTGGAAGGCTCATTGACCTTTTGCGTCATTCCCGTTTCAAATCCCTGCATATAGGTGATTTTCCGGGGCGTTCGGCAAGAGGTGGCAACGAGAAGGAGAAGCACGGAAAGGACTACGTGGAATTTTCTTTTCATACGTTGCAATCAGTAACTCCGGCTCACTTGCTGTTTTTCTTGATCATAGTGCTGATGCGCTCCATCATCTCAAGGGGTGTGCCCGTCATCATGGGAGCAGATTCAAAAGAAATCTTCACAAGATGGCTGTTCTTTTCAAATCCAAGAACGTAGATCGTGCTGTCGGTAGAGAGGGTCACCGGCAGATCATTTACGTCAAGAGCCTTATAGACGCCGCTGTCTCCTTTCTCAAACGGAGACTTGAGCACAAGCTTATAGTCAATTTTCGCACGGTTACCATTCTCATATACATACATTCCTGACTGCTCCGGACTCAACGACACAAGCAGCCGGCCGTCAAACCTCCCTTTTCTGGCATTCTGGCCCTCGATATCATAACTCACCGCACGATATTGGCCGCTCTCGATCGGTTGACTCTCAGCAAACTCCTTTTCCGAAATCCCGGTTTCCGACGATTTGGATTCAGAGCCACCTTTCGGGCTGCACGCTCCCAAAGTGAAGGCGATCATGGCGCCATAAACAAATTTTCTGATTTTCATAACAGATATGTAATAATAGGGTTCAGATTTACAAAATCAATGTTTTTTATTTTAAAAAACGCACCAAACCTATAAACATTGCGCCAAAAGAGTTAATTTTGCATTCCGACATATCATTTGCTATGGAAAAGATAGCCAGTTTCACCATCAACCATCTTGATCTTCTCCGGGGAATCTACGTTTCCCGCAAAGACACCACGCCCTCGGGCGACGTCATAACAACTTTCGATATCCGCCTGACCGAGCCCAACCGGCAACCTGCCGTGTCGCCAAAGGCCCTCCACACCATCGAACATCTCGCCGCCACGTTCCTGCGTAATGATCCCGAATGGCGGGAACGCATTGTCTACTGGGGGCCGATGGGATGTTGTACAGGATCCTATCTTCTGCTTTCGGGCGACTACACCCCGCAGGATATCCTCCCGCTGATGATCCGCCTGTTTGCCTTCATTTCATCTTTCGAAGGAGAGATTCCCGGCGCGTCGCCGAGGGATTGCGGCAACTGGACCTTCAACGATCTCCCTGAAGCCAGAAGAGTAGCCGCAGTTTTCCTTGAGGATGTGCTCCGTAAGATTTCCCCTGAAAACATGGAATATCCCTCCTGATAACCCAAACACTAAAAAAGCAATCATTTGATATGAGCAAAATAGTAACACTTGGAGAGATCATGCTCCGCCTCTCTCCCGAAGGCAACGACCGCCTTATCCAGACCGACGTATTGCGGGTGATCTGGGGTGGCGGCGAAGCAAACGTAGCCGTGAGCTGCGCCAATTACGGCCATCACGCATATTTCGTTTCAAAGCTCCCCGTCAACGAATTAGGGCAGGCTGCGATCAATTCCCTGCGCCGCTATGGTGTCGACACATCGTTTGTGGCTCGCGGAGGAAACCGCGTCGGCATCTATTATTGCGAAACCGGAGCTTCAATGCGTCCGTCGAAAGTGATCTACGACCGCGCGGGCTCGGCAATCGCCGAAGCCGATCCTGAAGATTTCAATTTCGACGAAATCATGGAGGGGGCCGACTGGTTCCACTGGAGCGGAATAACACCGGCAATCAGCGACAAAGCCGCCGAACTCACAAGACTCGCCTGCGAGGCGGCGAAAAGACATGGAGTCACAGTGAGTGTCGACCTGAATTTCCGGAAAAAACTATGGACATCGGAAAAGGCCCAATCTGTCATGAAGCCTCTGATGAAATACGTGGATGTCTGCATCGGAAACGAGGAGGATGCGGAGCTTTGTCTCGGTTTCAAACCGGATGCCGACGTGGAAAGCGGCATGACAGGAGCTGAGGGATATAAAGGAATCTTCAAGGCGATGGCCAAGGAATTCGGTTTCAGATATGTGGCTTCCACTCTACGCGAAAGCTTCTCTGCTTCCCATAACGGATGGAAAGGGATGATCTTCGACGGAAAGGATTTCTATGAATCACGCCGCTACGACATCAATCCGATCGTCGATCGCGTCGGGGGTGGCGACTCTTTCTCGGGAGGACTCATCCACGGCTTGCTGACCATGCCTTCACAGGGGGAGGCTCTCGAATTTGCAGTGGCAGCCTCAGCCCTCAAACAGACGATTAACGGCGACTTCAACCTCGTCACCGAAGAGGAGGTGCGTGCGCTCGCCGCCGGGAATGCCAACGGAAGGGTTCAACGTTAAAAAATGGAATGATATATGGCAAGATTCGATAAACTTAAAGTGTTAGAGAAAATGGCTGCCGCTCCTGTGGTGCCCGTTTTTTATGATGCCGATCCTGAAAGGGCTAAAGCCGTTGTCAAGGCTTGCTATGAAGGAGGGATCCGGTTGTTTGAATTCACGAATCGTGGCGACTATGCCCATGAGGTCTTTGCCGAGGTATGGGCATTTGTCAAGGAGGAATGTCCGGAACTGTCGCTGGGAGTCGGATCGGTGGTGGATCCTGCCACAGCCGCCCTCTTCATGCAGCTTGGTGCCGATTTCGTGGTCGGTCCTCTCTTCAATCCGGAAGTCTCAAAGGTATGCAACCGGCGTGGAGTGCCCTATATTCCCGGATGCGGGAGCGTCAGCGAGATCGGAGCAGCGCAGGAAACCGGATGCGAGGTCTGCAAGCTGTTTCCCGGCGATGTGCTCGGGCCGAAGATGGTGAAGGGTCTCATGGCTCCGATGCCATGGTCAAGGATAATGGTGACAGGAGGTGTGGAGCCCACTGAGGAGAATCTTTCCGCATGGTTCAAGGCCGGGGTATTCGCTGTGGGAATGGGCTCGAAACTGTTCCCCAAAGAGGTGGTTGCGGCTGCCGACTGGAGCCGGATCTCCGACAAGTGTCGCGAAGCCCTATCATTTGCCCATAAATAATTCCGAAACTGTTTCGGCCGCGGCCATCCTTAGGTTTCGGGTGGCCATGTCTCTTTTCATAGCCGTTGCGCAATCCATTCCGGATGGCGTGGCGGCTTTTACCGTTATTCCCGCGTTTTCGATCGCCTCCCGATCTTTTACGATTCCACCGATCGCCGCCACAGCCACTCCTCTACCCTTTGCCGATTCCAGAACACCAGAGACCACCTTCCCCATCAGCGACTGGCGGTCAAGACATCCCTCGCCGGTTATTATGAGATCCGCATCCATGATCAGAGACTCGAAATTCATGAGTCCGAGAACTGTCCGGATGCCGGAATAGAGTCTTCCTCCGGAAAGAAAGGCCACTGCAGCTCCGAGGCCTCCCGCAGCTCCTCCACCCTTTATGTTTTCAAGGGAAACTCCAAGTTCACTCCTGAAGATTCCCGCATAATTGCGTAATCCTTCATCGAGCAGTCTCACTTCTTCATGAGTAGCCCCTTTCTGAGGAGCGAACACGTAGGCCGCACCATCCTTTCCGAACAATACATTGTCAACATCGCAGATCCCCTTCATCTCTATCCCGAGGGAAGCGAGGTCAAGACCTTTTTCGATCTTTGCGACAGAGAGTAGATTTCCGCCTGTGCCTTCAAGTGGATTCCCTTTATCGTCGAGAAACTTATATCCCAACGCCTTGAGCATCCCCATTCCGGCGTCGCATGTGGAGCTTCCCCCGAGTCCGATGATAATCCTTCTCGCGCCATGCCTGATTGCGTCTGCAATCATCTCTCCGGTGCCGAGAGTAGTGGTTAGCATCGGATTGCGCTCCCTTTCCGGAATCAATGTGAGCCCCGACGCTGAAGCCATTTCCATAATGGCCGTGCCGTCATCCGTGAGCAGATACCTTGCCGTCACTTTCCGGTTTGCAAGTGGCCCGGCAACATGACATTCCATCATCTCTCCGGCCATCACCCCGGAAAGGGTTTCCACAAGGCCCTCTCCCCCGTCGGACAGCGGGATTTCCACAACATCGACCTCGGGAAAAACATCACGGATCCCTGCCGACATTGCTTCAGCCGCCTCCTTTGCACTCAACGACCCTTTGAAAGAGTCAGGACAAACTATTATCTTCATATCTCCGATCGGTAAATCATACTCAAATCACATGCAAAATTAACGATTTTCAGAATGATTTCCCACCCCTCCCCGACTCGCGACGTAGGGACGCGCCGCTGAAAGATTCTGATGATTCGCTTATTCATTACTTTTTTCTTCTTTTCTGTTATCATAATTTGGATTATTTGCAGAAATTTCCTAACTTTACGCTACTCATTTTATCCCTATTATCGACACACATATTTCGACATTTTTAGAATTATACATTATTATATGAAACAGAGAAACTTAACTTATCTCACAGCTTTTACCCTATTGATGGGGTCTTTGGTATCGTGTCAGAACGATATCCCTGAAGCTGACAATCCCGTGAGATCGCCTCACCAGGAGAACGGAAGCAGTAAAAATCTTGCTGCCATCAGAAATTACCTTGATAACGTGAGGCACACCGACACAAGATCTGGAGCTGCTGATCTAACGGCATACGTTGTCAATGGAGACACAGTCATGTTTGTGGTCAACTATGATGAAGGGTGGGAAGTATTTTCCAATGACAACCGTCTTCCGATGGTTATCATGAAGTCGGAAACGGGTTCGTTCAAACCCGATGTGATTGATAATTCCAATCCATTTGAATATTATTTCAAAACGGTTGGAGAGGATCTTCAGGCAATCGGAATTGAAAACACTGATGATCCGGAAGGGCTATGGCAGGTATATTCTGCTCCGACCCCCAATCCCACTGATCCGGGAACCGGCGGCCAATATCAAATGGTCGGCATGGCATGTGAAACAACATCCACCGTCTATACTCCAAAAGGAGGTAGACTTTCAACCCAATGGGGGCAATATACTGAACCTATCAATCAGTATACCCCATTCTTAGAGGATATTCCTACCAAACACTCAAGAGTCGGATGTTGTGCTGTAGCTGCAGGTCAGTTCATATTCTTCTATCAACGATATTTTAATCCTGCCATGACCACAGTCACTGATGCCGTTTACAATACGAATACAAATACATATTCTTTTAGTGGTAACAGTAATAGCGTCTGGAATCTTTTTGATGATGGAAGCGATAAAGAAATGGTCAACGATCTTGATAGAATGAAACCGACAGCTCTATTTCTTGGACACGTTGGAGTTGAAATTTATACGAAATATGGAAAATTCGACGGAGATGGTTCATCTTCAAATGAGTGGAATATTAGTAATTTTATTAATTCCTCTTGTGACCTCAATACGACTATCTCTCTATTTAACTATCAAAAATTAATAACTAATTTTACATCAGGACTTCCTGTGGTGGGTGTTTCAACAGGATCCGTTACTGAAAACAATTCTGAAAAAGGCACTGGTCACGCATACATAATAGATTATGCTGAAACAATTAATCAGAAAGTTTATGAGGTTTACGCATGGAGTCAGACAGGAGTAACAAATCCCCCTGTAATTACTCCATCTGATCCGATAGATAACCCATACGGGCCTACTCTTTCATATTATCGTGCAAAATATGGGAACATTGATTATACCCATAGTTTCACAAATACTGAGAGATGGATTAAAATGAACTGGGGATGGCATGGCCTTAATAATGACGTCATGATTAATGCTGACTTATCCTCATGGATTATAAACAGATATAGTGAGTCCATGAGTATCAATGATGAACTCAAACTAAATAGTAACTGGTTAATTGGAATTTAATTAATATGAACAGATATTTTTTTTTCATAATTATGATACTCTTTCTGGGTGCATGCCAGAATGAAACACCTGAAGTCATTGAACCCAACAATGAAGAAGAGGTTGTGACTCCTCTCGAAAAAGATCGCACCTATAAAAAGAGGGAGGATGTGAAACTCTCTGAAAAGGAGATGGCTCTCTCGGAAGTGCAGTCGGATTTCTCATTTAGGTTTTTCGAAGAATATGAAAAACTTTTAAACCGGAAGAACCTTCATAAAGAGAATTTTGTGGTTTCTCCTTTCAGCGTGCATCAGACTCTTTCAATGCTCGCCAATGGTCTGACAGATGAAAAAATCAAAGAAACGCTTTCCATCCTACTGCCTGAGAAAGCCTCCGTAGAGGATTTAAATGCCTACAACAGACATATCGTTGATGCACTTGCTGATCTTGACAATTATTCAGATGTGGTGGTTTCGAATTCACTATGGACAAATACCGGATATTCCGTAAATGAAGATTTTTCTAAGGCAATTGGAGACGCTTATGATGCAGAAGCTTTAAGCGCTGATCTTTTTTCTTTTGATGGCATGAAAAAAGTAAATAAATGGATTGAGAAGAAAACATTCGGACTGATTCCTCAATTGTTTGATAATCCACCTTACGTTTCTGCAACGCTCGTCAATACAATATTCTTTAAGAGCGGTTGGTGGAACGGCACATGCGATCTGAGCAAAGGGGAATTCAACAATATAGATGGTTCAATTGTCAATACAGACTTCTTCTCCTATCCAGATATCCTGAATTCTTATAAGGATGACTCATATAATGTGGTGTCCCTGAAATATGGCAACTCTGCTTTCAGGTTGAATATCATATTGCCGGGCAAGGACGATATGGATGTTTCTATGGCAAACATCACACATGAAGACTGGAAGAGAATTAAAGAAAGCTTTGAAGAAAAAAGAATTGAATTTTATATCCCGAAGTTTGACGTCGCGAAGAAGGAGGATATTATTGAGGTCGTATATGGCATGGGGCTTTCAGAAATATTTGACGGACGGAATCTGCAGAAGATCTCTTCAGACATTGAAGGGTTCAATTCAATCCTTCATTCCGCAAAGCTTAAGGTTGATGAAAAGGGAAGCGAAGGAGCAGCAGCTACTGCCGGAGGATGGCTTACAGGTGATGGACTTGGAACTAAAGAAATATTCAGAGCTGACCGTCCTTTCATGTTTATCCTTGACGAGGTGAGCACAGGCACCATACTCTTCATGGGCCGGATCAATAAGATCTGAAATACAAACTCGGGAGGCGGTTCTGAAAATGTTCAAGCCGCCTCCCGATTCAACTCTCTTCTTCCCAAACGCTTATTAAATCTGATACGCCACCATCCATCCGGAAATGGTGCGTGCCGCAGTTGAAAAATCCACGCCTATAAGAATTTTCTTGCGGGGATCGATTTCATATTGTCTTGAATATCCTTTTTCCAAAATCTGTTTCAAAGCTGTCTCTGGTGTCGAGTCGACCTTGAACTCAAACACATATATAAAATCAGGAGTCTTCATCACCATGTCACATCGGCCCTGGGATGAATGGATCTCTGTTTGAACTGCCATTCCGAGCATTTTCCCGATAACAGCCATCATATTCTGAAAATGCACTTCCTTATCGGGTTCTGTCTCATTGCTACAACTTGCAATCAGACTCTGGAAACGCCCCATGAAACCATCTACATCTCCTTTATAAATATCTCCGGCAAATCGTTTCAGCTCAAATTCCTCCTCATCTCTGACTCTGTAAAAGAAATAATTATATAATGATTTCCAGAAGCTCCCCGCCACCTCCTCATTCGGGATTCCCAGAATATAATGGTCATCGTTTGCGTCGTAACCTTTTATCGTAAGATAACCCGACTGATATAACAAAGGAACCACGTCATGCCCCATGCCTTCCATTTCAGCAAGTTCATCCGCATCCCTCCGTGGTGAATTAAGCGAACTGAGCCTGAAATCGTTTTTCATCAACTGCTTCACCAGATGAGCAGGAGTCCCGGAGGCATACCAATAATTCCCTATCTTTCCATCTTTAAAAGTCTTGAGGACGCTCAGCGGATTATATATATCCTCACCTTTTTCCGCAAAATGATAGCCGTCATATTTCCTTTTCAACTCCTGCCAGATTTCACTTTCACTCTTACCCTTCGCGACGGCCAGATCAGAAACCGGTTTCTGAAAATAGTGGTGCATCTCAGTCTCCGTTATTCCACAGATAGCATTGAATCGAGGAGATAGCGATATATCCTCAAGGTTATTGAGTCCGCTGAAGATAGACACTTTGGTGAAACGCGTGATGCCCGTAAGCATAACGAAACGGATATATTCATCATTCGCCTTAAGAACAGAGTAAAAACTTCTGAACTCCTCCCTGATAGAGGAATTCACACTCCTGTCATCAAGAGAATCGAGAAGGGGCTTGTCGTATTCATCTATGAGTGTGACAACTTTTCTGCCGGTTTTCAAACAGGCGTTTCTTATTACGGATGCGAATCTGACAGAAACTGAGTCATCCGGATTCCCGCCATAAATATTCTCCCATTGTCGCAGAATAGAAGAAAGCTTCCCCTTCGCTCTTTCAACAGATATATAGTTCTCCGCACTGAGATCAAAACGCAAAACAGGATATTCCGTCCACTCCTTTTCAAGGGAATAAACCGCCAGGCCCTTAAAAAGTTCCTTTCTCCCTTTGAAATAAGACTCAAGAGCAGATATCATCAGGCTTTTGCCAAATCTTCTCGGTCGGCTCAGAAAAACATACTTAAAGTTTCTGGCAAGATCATAAAGGGACTCTGTTTTATCCACATAAAGATAATTACCCTCTATTATTTCAGAGAATGTCTGTATTCCTACAGGGTATTTTGCCACCGGAGAGTTCATGATTCTGCACTTTTGAATTTCTGCAAAGTTAACAAAAAAAAACCTAACCATCAATTACCCAACTCTCAAAAACTCCAAAAACTCCAAAAACTCCAAAAACTCTTAAAACTCTTAAAACTCTTAAAACTCTAAAAACTCCAAAAACTCCAAAAACTCCCTTCAGCTTCCTGCAATCAGGAGAGCAAGACTGACAAGCAGGATGCCCAGATCGATCAGCTTCGGACCGATATTCCTCTCATGGAGCGCGAAGACCCCAAAGAGGAAACTGACCACCACACTCCCTCGCCTTATCATCGAGACAACAACTATCAGAGACCCTTCAACCGACAGGGAATAGAAATAAGCCATATCGGCAACCGTCAGAAACAGAGCTATGAATGGAATAGTCCAGCGCCATTGGAAGCGTGGCGCCTCCGACCCGTCTCTCCGCAACCGGCGGATCAGAAGAATCACTGCTGTCATGATCACACACTGATAGAGCGAAAACCATCCTTGCACCTCAAGCGGTGCGAACGAGCGCATGAGATACTTGTCATAGAGCGCACTGACAGCGCCAAGCATCGTGGCCCCGACCGACATCCATATCCAGCGGGAATGCTTTATGGAGAAACCCTCCTTAGCCCCGATCCTCGAAATCAGGAATAGAGAGAGGAGCCCCATAATGATACCACTCCATTGCAGGAGATTCAGGCGCTCGCCGAAGATCAGCACTCCTCCTAAAAGCACCATCACAGGCCGCGAGGCATTGATGGGTCCCTGCACGGTCAGCGGCAGATGCTTGATGGCATAATAGCCCAGCAGCCACGAACAAAGAACAATGATGGCCTTTACCAGAATCTGGAGATGTCCGGAGAGGGTGTTTCCAAAACCGAAATTCCCATCGGCAAACTGCACCGCAAGAAACGGCGACATATAGACCACTCCGAAGAGAGTGTTGAGCATCAGCACCATCAACACATCGTTGGAACGGAGCGACAGTTTCTTGAACACGTCATAGAAACCGAGACAGAGAGCAGAGATCAGGGCGAGAGCTATCCACATCTTGAAAAACTGATTCCCGGAATTTTTTGGGCCCGGAATTACGGTGCAAAATTAATAAAGGCGGGAGAAAATGGCGCAAAAGAGGAAAAAAATTTCGCAGATAAAGATTTTATCATTAATTTTGGCAAAAATATATCTATGTCTTGGCAATCCAAAACCTAAAACATGGCAAGAAAACTTCAAATCAGAGACTTGACGCTCCGCGACGGCCAGCAGTCGCTTTTCGCCACCCGCATGAAACAGGAGAACATCGACAAGCTTCTCCCGCTCTACCGGAAGGCAGGCTTCTTCATCATGGAAGTGTGGGGAGGCGCCGTGCCCGACTCCGTGATGCGTTATCTCGGTGAAAGCCCCTGGGATCGTCTGCGCGAGTGTTCCAAAGCGATGAAGGGAATTTCTCTCCTTTCCGCTCTTTCGCGCGGAAGAAATCTCTTCGGCTATGTCCCCTATCCCGACTCGGTGCTCGAAGGCTTCTATAAGAAAGCGATCGAGAACGGTCTGAACGTCATGCGTATTTTCGACGCGCTCAACGACCTTGACAACATAAAGAGCTCCATCAGGATGATCAACGAGTTCAACGGACTCAACGGCAATCAGGCCATCCCCGACACGGCAGTGTGCTACACGATCGACCCCAAGGGGACTCCTGAAAACGAGCGTATCTTCACCGACGACTATTTCGTGAACCTCGCCGTGGAGATGGAGAAACTCGGAGCGAAGATGATCACCCTTAAAGACATGGCTGGCCTCGTGAATCCTTCACGCATCTTCACCCTGATGCCGAAGCTGAAGGCCGCCCTCTCCGTCCCCGTGGATTTCCACACCCACTGCACTCCCGGGTATGGCCTGGCTTCCGTCCTGACCGCCATCATCCAGGGAGTTGACATCGTCGACACAAATATCTGGTGGTTCGGAGGCGGATCTGCGGCTCCAGCCATCGAGCTTGTGAAAATCTTCTGCGACCGTCTCGGAATTGAAGTCGAGGCAAACATGGAGGCTGTGGCCGAGATCCGCGCGGCCCTGAAGGAGGCACGTCTCGCTCTCGCCCCCTTCGACCTCAACAAGGATTCCTGGCAGAAAGACTTCGACGAGGCAATGCGCGACATGCCGGCAGAGATCAATGCTGAATTCGATAAGGCAATCGAGGCCGCCAAGGCCAACGATGAGCAGGCCCTTCTCGATGCCTGCCATAAGATTGAGGCTTATTTCGGACTTCCGAAACCCAATGAGATTGTCAAAAACGCCGAAGTGCCCGGAGGAATGTATTCCAACATGGTGGCTAATCTGCGTGCCCTCAAGGCCGAAGACGTGCTTGAAGAGGCCATGAACCTCATTCCGAAAGTGCGCCGCGACGCCGGTCTGGTGCCTCTGGTCACTCCCACGAGCCAGATTGTAGGCTCGCAGGCTGTTTCCCTCGCGCTCGACCGCCGCAACGGCAAGCCCGACTACACCACGAAGAGCAACCAGTTCATCTCTCTCGTGAAGGGTGAATACGGCCACACTCCTGTGGCTGTGGATCCCGCCTTCCGCGAGAAAATCACCGGGAGCGCCGAAGAGAAACCTTTCGACGTGACATCCTATAAGAAACCGGAGAATCCCGTGCTCGAACAGTTCGGAGGAGTGAAACTCGCCGCCAACGAGGAGGAATATCTACTTCTGGAGCTTCTCCCCGCAGTGGCTAAAACATATCTGACCAACAAACGCAAAGCGGAATATGAGGCCACCCACGAAGCCAAAGCCTCCGCTACTCAAGAAAAGAAAAACAAGATGGAAACCACAGGACCAGTGTTCCGCGCTCCCATGGGCGGAACTGTCATGGAGATTAAAGTCAAGCCCGGCGACTCGGTCGGCAAGGGCGACACAATAATGGTCTATGAGGCCATGAAGATGGAAAACGATCTCGCTTCCGATATGAGCGGAGTTGTGAAACAGGTGCTCGTGAACGTTGGCGACGTCATCGGCACTGACGAACCTCTCATTGAATTCGAGAGCGCTCCCGCAGCAACCGAAACGCCGAAGGCCGCCGAAAAGAAACCGGCTTCCGGTCCGGCCCCCGTGAAGGGTTTCGACTTCAACAAAGCCCTTCATCCCGTGGAAGGCGGCACAGGCACTCCCTCAAACGGCCGCAAATATTTCAACGGCAATGAGATCACATTCGCGCCGGGCACCAAGCTCGACGTCAACGTGGCTCCCGATGGCTCTATCACCATCAAGGTGCTTTAAGCGGCGAAAAACATAGCTTTTCATTCGACGGTATAAATTTCATAAATGTCGATTGCAGAGAGGTTTCTTCGGGAACCTCTCTTTTTTCATTTCTTCCCCCTGAGCATCAGAAAGTCATCCGGAAATGAGTGAGGCCATCGGAGAGGGTGCGCAGACTGAAACGCACTTCATGGCGCGTCAGGATCTCCGAAACGAGCGTGAGGCCAAGACCCCGACCGGTTGTTTTGGTCGTGAAGAATGGATGAAACAGATTGGCGGCGACGTCTGGGGAGATCGGAGCGCCATCATTGGCAATATCAACCGTCACACCTCGGGAATCCCTGTGGGTGGAGATGACTATATGGCCTCTACCCTCCTTCATGCTCTCGACGGCATTTTTAACCACGTTGACCACAACCTGCTGGATCATTCCCGAATCATAGCGTGCCGTCATGTCGCCATCTCCCATCTCGAAAACGATATCGGCCGACCCATAGCTCATCTTCAGGAAAGGCAACATCTCCCTCATCTCCCGGTTCAGGTTCCCCTCCGCAATCACAGGATCCGGAACCCTGACAACGTCAGCGTAGGATTCCACAAATTCACACATCCGGCCACACCGGTTGTCGCAACTGGTAATGACGTCGCGCAGATCGCTGTCGGTAGAGATGTCAAGGAGCATATCGAGAAGCGATCTAACTCCACCCATAGTGTTGTTGACCTCATGTGAGATCGTGCGGATCACCTTCTCGTAAGCCATTCTTTCGGCGTGTCTCACCTCTGCCGAAATATCCTCCAGCATGAAGAACTCCCGCGGAAACCCTATCTGGATAAATGAATTATGATAGAGCCTATAGCGTTTCATATCGCCGGAACCGATCACTTCAGTCTTCCCCAGAGGCACTGTCGACATGAACTCGGCAATGTCCGACGGGAGTTCGTCGACACTCATTCCCGAGAGATCGAGATCATCAGGCAATCCCGCGATTTTCCGGAACGACGGATTCACCAGAGCCAGATGTCCGTCGAAATCGGCTATCGCGACTCCCATCGGCGAAGCCTCCACAAGAAGATGAAGGAAACTCTCCCGCTCAAGATTCTGGAGCCGTTCGTTGTGCAGACGGTCGATCATATCATTGAAAAGGCGGACTATCCTGTCGCTCTCAGGCTCGTTGACCTTCCGGAGGCGACTTCCGAAATCCTGGGCCGCGATCAGATAAAGTCCGTTTCTGACTATGTTGCGCGGAAGGATAACCGATCTCCAGATGATGACCGCCACTCCAAGAGAGAAGACCGAAATGGCAGGGATCAGCCACAACGGAGTCTCAAAGGGGAGATAAGGCAACACAATGGTTGCGCCAATAGAGAGAAAGAGCAATATGAAAAGAATAACAGCCATCCTTTTGATCAGTCTTCAGTTTGAGCGCCACGTTTGATTCCGTGAGCCGCCATGCGGCGATAGAGCGTCTGGCGCGTCACTCCGAGAATCCTCGCGGCATGTGAAAGATTGCCCCCGCTGCGTTCAAGAGCAACCTCAATAGCATCCCGCTCCGTATTGATCAGAGTCTCGGTAGCGGCGGGAGCCACTTCCGCTTCAGCACCCTCCTGCTCGGAAAAAGCCTGTAGGCCTATTCTTCTCCCCCCTGTCAGCACAGCCCTCTCCACCATGTTGCGCAACTGCCGGATATTCCCGGGGTAGGAAAGTCGCTCCAGATATTCCATCGCTTCGGAAGTGATCTCCGGCACTTCAATGCCGTAGGCCGCAGCCGAAAGCGACTTGAAATGGGCCACGAGGGCCGGGATATCGCCGCGACGCTCGCGAAGAGAGGGGAGGCGGAGGGTGATGAGATTGATGCGGTAGAAAAGGTCTTCGCGGAAAGTCTTTCTCTTCACCATTGCCGGGAGGTCGGCGTTAGTGGCGCAGACCACCCTGATGTCAACTTTCTTCGGGCGGCTGTCGCCGAGGGGTTCAAACGTGTGTTGCTGGAGAACCCGCAGCAGTTTCACCTGACACGACATGTCGAGGTCGCCGATCTCATCGAGAAAGATAGTGCCGGTGTCGGCCATCTCAAACCGTCCCTTCCTGTCGCCCACGGCTCCGGTGAATGCTCCTTTGGCGTAGCCAAACATCTCGCTCTCGAAAAGCGACTGGGCGATCCCCCCGAGGTTGACCATCACCAGGGGATTCTGCTTTCTCCGGCTGTTTTCATGGATTGCCTTCGCAATGAGTTCCTTTCCGCTGCCGTTTTCTCCGAGGATAAGCACCGGAGCATCCGTGGGAGCTACCCGCTCCACTGTCGAAAGGAGCTCCACAAGTGCCGGATCGTTTCCAATGATGCCGCATCGGTCAAATGTGTTGATCTGAGGTTCCGACGATTCATGGTTCAGACTGACCACCGTCTCTATCCGCTGAAGGAGTGTACGGTTGTCCCAGGGCTTGGTCAGGAAGTCGTAGGCTCCGTTTCTCATTCCCTCCACGGCCAGCTGAATGCTGCCCCAGGCCGTGATGAGAATCACGGGAGTCTCCGGCTGGAATATCTTCACCTTCCGGAGCAGCTCGAGGCCCTCCCGGCCATCGGTGGAGATCGAATAGTTCATATCCATAAGGATGAGTTCAAACGCCATCTGTCGCACAAGACCGAGAGCCTCTTCCGGAGAAGAGGCCACCCTTACGCCATATCCCGCTTTTCTGAGCAGGAACCCAAGCGACATCCTTACGGCTTCATCGTCATCTATTATCAGAATCATACCACAAATTTACGATTTTCCGCGGATTCAACATCAATTTGAATGAACAATTTTATCGAAGTCTGCCGAGATCGGAGAATCATTCATCCAGTCCCAGAGGGTGAGGCTCCTGATCTGGTAGTAGTAGAGCCAGAAAAGATAAAGCTCGTTGACGTATTCGCGTCTCGCCTCGTCTTTCTTCACCCGGGAGTCGTTGAGGTCGAGGGTGGAAATCTTCCCTATCAGGAAGGTCTCCACATTAGTGTCGTAGCGTTTTCCGGCAATCTCGTCGGCACGTCGTGCGGTCTGCAGCTGACGCAGCTGATTGCTGTAGCGCTCCACGAGGATAAAGAGATTCTGGCGGAAATTCATGCTCTCCTGCCTCACCTGGCTCTCCACCAGCTTGCGCTGGCTTTCGGCCACCTTCACCTGCCCCTTTCTGCGGCCCCAGTCGAGAATCGGGATGTTAAACCCGATCTGAACGATCTGATTGTCGCGCAGGTTCCGGTAGCCTCCACCCAGAGTCTGGTCTGTGCCGGTGTAGCCCAGCTGTGCATAGAGGTTGATCTCGCGCTGCTGCCCTTTGGCCCGCGCCACCTCATAGTCTGCCTCAAGCTGCCGGCGGAGCATCTGATGGGCGAATTTATTATTGGCAAGAGCCTTCTCCTCAGCCAGGGAATAAGGGATATCAACCTCCGGAACATCGAGCGGAATGTCGGGGATGATATCAAGGTCTTCCGAAAAATCAAGAAACGATCGTAGCTGAAACATGTTGCTCTTCAGGCTGCTCTCGCAGTCGGTCAGCGACGTGCGGGCATTCAGGAGGTTGAGCTCCATCTGAAGGAGATCGTTCTGGCTGATGCGTCCCATCTCGCGTTTCTCCTTGGCCACTTCATAAAGGCGTTCCGATTTCTCGAGATTCTGGCGCGCGATCTGAAGATTCTCCTTTGCCATCAGAAGGGAGAAATAGTATTGAATCGTCGAAGTGGCCACATTCTCGGTGGCACTCAGAAACGACGCCTGAGCCTCCTCATATCTCACAGGCTCCACCTTGCGGCTCCATTTCAGGCGGTTGAAGCCGAAGATCGGCTGAGAGAAAGTAACGGCCACCGGGATCGACATGAAGCGGTTGAAGGCTCCCGAGCCGAGTTGCCGGTAATAGTCGAGCGAGCTCGTCACGGCCATCTTGCCCCCGGTGAGCCAGATATTCTGCGAAACCGAAAGCTCGCCGTTGAGCTGAAGATAGTTGTTGCGCACGAATTCATAGCTTCCCTGACTATTCATGTATGGAGAATATTGCTGGCGATAGGCCGGCAGAGTGGCGTTGAGCGACACCTCCGGCAGAAGTTCTGCCCTGTAGGAACGATAGCTCCAATAAGAACTTTTCAGTTGATTGATGGCAACCTCCGCATCCACGCTGTTGGTTCGGGCCCGGAGGATGGCATCCTGAAGGGAGAGCGTCAGTGTTTGCGTTTCCTGCCCGAAGGCAGGAAACACAGTCAACAAAATAACTATACCATTTATAACACTAAGAATCTTTTTCATACCGGCCGGGATTATTCATCTTTTATTGCTAACGCGGGTTCGATATTCATGACTTTCCTGGCAGGCGCATAGAGACTGATGAAGAGCCCGAACGCACATATCGTCAATGCGATAAGCTCTGCGATCAGAAGATCAACCCACCCTATTTCAAGCATGGGCATCAATTTCCCACAGAAAGGCCACACAAAGAGAGTGGCTACAACGGCTGCGCAACCATAAATGATGAAACCCTCCCCCAGCAGACGGCGGAACACCTGACCCTTCGTGGCTCCGCAAACCTTGCGGATGGCAATTTCTCCGACCCTCTGCTGAACGCGAAACCAGAATGTGCCTAAAAGACCAAGCAGAATTGTCACGATCAGGAAGAAAATGCAGACCACCATCAGGCGCACTTTGATGTCGAATGATTTGCGGTTTGAGGAGCGCATATCCTCAATGCTTATGATGTCGGTAAGATAGACGTTTCCGGCTCTGCGCAGGGAATAGTTGGTGTTGAAGGCCTCCCGGAATTTCTGTTCCATTCCGGGTTTAACCCTGACGACAAGGAGCTGAGTCCAGTCTCTCTCCGCATCAAGAGGGATATAGAGAGTGCCGGATCCATTGGTCTCGAAATCTCCTCTTTTCAGGGTGCGGATTACTCCACCAACCTTATAGGATCTCGTGGAGTCTTTACCCATGATGAGTCTATGACCCTTGAGTTTCAACGGATCTCTTCCGCTTGCCTCATAGTATTCATTATTTGAGATGATCACATCTCCCTTTTTCATCGCCTCCATCAGATCTTCACGGCTCGAGCCGTCGATCGGCTCAAGCTTGAGAACCATCGGTAATTCCGGCGAACCCTGACGGATGTTCTGGTAATACTCAACCGAGTCCACCCAATCAAGAGGCAACATCGAGCTGCCCATATAACTGTAATTATAGGGGAGTCCGTTTGAATGGATGGCTACGTATTCCACGAACTCGTTCTCCTTCAGACGACGAAGCAACTCATTGCGATCAGACAAATAGGTTTCTGTGCCATCTTCGGAAGTCACATATTGCGGACTTCTGTCTGATATTTTCTTCACCTTGATTTGGAAAATATTTTCCGGAGAGATTCCGATCGGCTGTTTCAGAGGGGCAACCACCCCCATTGTATAGCCCACGATCACCCAGATCGTCAGCAGGACAATCAGAAATTCAACAATGAGCCAGACATTGTCGCGCCATTCGTTGAAAAATTGTTTTAACAGATCTCTTTTCATATCTTTAGCTGTAGGAGGGGTGTCACTTCACTTTATTGATCGCTATTGCCGGGGGCACTGAAGATGCTTTCCACGATGGAATCGTAGCACTCAAAATATTGAGCAAGA
This sequence comes from uncultured Sangeribacter sp., assembly GCA_964425935.1. GTDB lineage: Bacteria > Bacteroidota > Bacteroidia > Bacteroidales > Muribaculaceae > Lepagella. The sequence continues at coordinate 20,922 of CAYROR010000010.1, read as the reverse complement.
AGCATACACCCAAAGCCACGAAGAAGGTGCTCCAGGTGAAGAGCATGCTGAAAGTGGGTCTGACTCCGGTGGTGGTTCCCATCATGTTGCTCCAGGGATCACCGAACTCAATGAAATAGTGAGACAACGTCACCGTGAAGAGGAAGCAGAAAAGAAGACCTATGGCTCCGCCAATGACGGTGATGATGAAGTTTTCTCCGAATAGCTGGGTGATGATCTTCAGTTTTGAAGCTCCGAACGCACGGCGCACGCCGATCTCCGAGATTCTGTGGCGCAGGCGGCTCCGGGTCATAGAACTGAGATTGATTGCCGGCAAAAGGATGAGGATGCCATATATCAGCAGATTCTGGCGGTTTTTTGTTGACATATCGGGAGAATTGTTTGAACCGAAAAGGCTCCCGGCAAGAGTCTCCGCATTATATGGCTGCTCGTGATAAACCACACTCCAATTCTCTTTCATGGTTTCCTGATTCAGGAGATTATACCGGGTTTTCACCTGTGTCCGGATATCCTCTTCCGACGAGCCCTTCTCCATCAGGAGGAGTGCCATTGCCTCTCCCATCATATCCATTGGGCCCCAGGTGCTCTCCTCATTCGGAAAAACCTTATATATTTCTCCGTAGATGTCGCTGAACAACGGTGATGGATCATTGACAACGCCCACAATCCGGTAGGGGATCATGTCAAGAAGGATCTCCTGTCCGGAGACCTTATCTTTATTGAAGAGTTTTCTTGCTATGGAACGCGTCACCACGACAACCGGAACATTATCCTTCACTTCTGCAGCCTCAAACGGTCGGCCATCGATAAAAGTGAAGTCGCAGATGTTCCAGAATTCATCGTCGACCGAAACGGTGGTGGCGCTGAATGCATTCTCTGCCGAGGTGCTGACATCGGCGGCACCTGACCAGCTCGAGATAAACGACATGCGCTCCACTCCGTCAAGGTCTCCATAAATTTTTCTTCCAGTTTCCCGGCTGAATGATCCGGAGTTACTGCTCTGCTCCTGTCGCATTTCGAGGTATTTTCCCATCAGAATACGTGATCGTTCCGACAGGGGAGGTATGCTGACAGTCATGGCACTCTCCTTAAAGAAGAACACCATCACCAGAAAGATCGCTAACGCGGTGCCCGATATCGACACCCACGTCATCATCTTCTGATGTCGCATCTCATAATATATCTGTTTTAAATATTCCATTTTTTGGAGTTGTTAAAGTTTTGAGAGTCTTTAAAGTCTTTAGAGTTTTGAGAGTCTTTAAAGTTTTGAGAGTTGTTAGAGCTTTAGAGTTTTTAGACCACCTGTCGGCCGTCGAAGAAGCGGATGATCCGGTCGGTCATGCGGGCCTGACTCTCGTTGTGGGTCACCATAACTATCGTGCGTCCATCCTCCCTGTTGAGCTGATGGAGGATGTCCATAACCTCCTGACCCATCTTCGAGTCAAGGTTTCCGGTGGGCTCGTCGGCAAGGATGATCCGCGGATCCCCCACGATGGCTCGCGCTATCGCCACGCGCTGGCACTGTCCGCCGGAAAGCTGACCCGGAAGATGACGCATGCGGTGGGCAAGACCCAGACGCGAAAGAACCTCCTCCACACGTTCCTTGCGCTCCTTGTGGCTGACCCCGGGACGGTAGCTCAGCGGCAGCGCTACGTTGTCGGCGACGTTGAGCGACGGAATCAGATGGAAACTCTGGAACACGAATCCGATATTATGGTTGCGGAAGTCAGAGAGACGTTTGTCGCCGAGATTCCTGATATCGGTGTCGAGGATGTTGACACTGCCGGTGGTGGCGTTGTCGAGCAGTCCGATAATGTTGAGCAGCGTGGATTTGCCGCAGCCCGAAGGGCCCATGATGCTGACAAATTCTCCCTCTTTGATCGCAAGGTTCACGTTCTCCAGTGCAAGGGTCTCCACATCCTTGGTGCGGTAGATCTTGCTGACTTCCTTAAGTGTGATGATATCCATATTTAGTTGTTAGAGTTGTTAGAGTTTTGAAAGTTGTTAAAGTTTTGAGAGTGGTCGGACCGAAGTCGGACCGGGGTCAGACCAGGGTCGGACAGGGGTCAGACCAGGGTCGGACAATGGTCGGACAATGATCGGACTGGGGTCGGACCACCAATCGGTCGCCTTACTCCTCCTTGATAGCTATGGCTGGATCAATCTTCAGTACCCTGCGGGCTGGAGCATAAAGACTGATCAGAAGCCCAAGTGCGCAAATCAGAAGTGCAATCAGCTCAGCAATGAAAAACTCTTTTGGAAAACTATAGACAAGCGAAGCAATCTTCTCGTGGAAGATCCATACGAATACGGAACTGATTACCACCGCAATACCATAAACCAAGAATCCTTCGCTGAAAAGACGTCGGAACACCTGACTATTTGTGGCTCCACATACCTTTCGGATGGCTATCTCCCCGACTCTCTTCTGAACCCGGAACCAGAACGTGCCGAGAAGTCCCAGGAAGATCGTGAAGATCAGGAATGCAATGCAAACAAGCATGATTCTCACCTCACTATCGGCGTTTTTAAGCGCAGCCCTTTTCATATTTTCAATACTTACAATTTCGCACACATAGACGTTCCCGAATTTACGTAGGCTCAAGTCTGTATTAAAATCCTCCTCAAATTTCTTGCCCATTCCGGGTTTTACCCTGATTGCAATAGTCTGGGACCAGCTGTTTTCTGAGTCCTCAGGCACATAAACAAGAGATGTTCCATATTCCGGATCCTCATAATCATTTCTCCTGATCGAGTTGATAATTGCAGATACTCTGAACGACCTGGAGGAATCATTCGGGAAAATCATCCTTTTCCCCCTGAGATTCCAGATATCCCTCCCCTGCTGGGCATAATTATTATTCGCAGAAAGAATCATATCTCCTCTCTTAAAAATCTCTTTCAATTCCTCGATCGAGGTGCCGTCAATAGGTTCAGGCTTCAAGACATCAATCAGTTCCTCCGATCCATGTCGTACGTTTGCAATATATGGAATTGAATCAGGAAAATCCAGAGGTAAATACCAATAGCCACTTAAATTGTAATTATAAGGAAGGCCATTCCAGTGGAGTGCCACATATTCAACGTTTTCATTCTCCCTTAAGCGACGCATAAGCTCATTCCGCTGACCGATATAGTCAGTGTGTCCATTCTCAGGGGCTATATATTCCGCACTCGATCTGTCGAGATATTTGACCGAAATCTGATAGATATTCTCCGGCGACATTCCCATCGGGAGCCACAAGTTACGGGTCATGGCTAATATATAGGCTACGATCGCCCAGACAGTCACAAACACCAGAATAAATTCAACAATAAGCCAGAAGTTATCGCGCCATTCGTTGAAGAACTGCTTTAATAAAACTCTTTTCATATTTTTTGGGAATAGAGATTTTTCATTTCACTTTGTTAATCGCTATTGCTGGGGGCACGGAGGCGGCTTTCCATGAAGGAACCGTAGCACTGACGATATTCAGCACAAAACAGATCCCGAGCGCAATGAAGAATGTGCTCCAGGTGAAGATCATATTGAAATCAGGACGCACCGCTTCATACCTTGCCATTCCGAATCCGGAAAAAGAATCAACGAAATCAAAAAAGAGATGGGAAATCAACGTAGAGAAAAGGAAACATAACACAAGACCGATTGCCCCTCCCAAAACCGTGATGATGAAATTCTCTCCGAAAAGTTGGGATATAATCTTTAGCTTCGAGGCTCCGAACGCCCGTCTGACTCCGATCTCAGAAATTCTGTGGCGCAGGCGGCTCCGCGTCATCGAACTCAGATTAATAGCCGGAAGCAGGATCAGGATGCAATAGATAAACATATTTTTGCGATGCTTCCCCTTTACATCCGGAGTTGAATTAGACCCATGAACCATTGTCAGGGCCTCTGCGGTATATGGGCTATCATGATATACCATTTCATAATTCTCCTTCTTCAGTTCCTCATCCATCATTTTATACCGATTCTGCACCTGACTCTTTATGTCTTCCAATTTTGCATTCTCATCCATAAGAAGGATCACCTTTGTGTTGCCGCCGTATGGAATACTACCCCAAATATTCTCGTTTTTTTCATATTTTGGGAAGACGGTAAATATCTGGCCGTAGGCGGTGCGGAGTATCGGAGAAACATCCTCCACCACACCCACTACCTTTCTTGGCTTCATATCAACCAGAATCTCCCGACCGGCCACTTTCTCCTCATCGAAGACTTTCCGGGCCACAGATCTGGTTATTACAACCACATCGACATTATCTGCCACCTCCGCCTCATCAAACGGACGACCATCGATAAAAGTGAAATCACAGATGTTCCAGAATTCATTATCCACCCGATTCGCATCCACAGTATATGTCTTTTCTGAAGAAAGACCAACCTCATGTGTCATTCCTGCAGAAGAAGCGTATGAGATCCTCTCAATACCATCAAGGCCCTCATATATCTTCTTCCCGAATTCACGATTGAAACTTGCTGAAGAATCACCACCTTTCAAAGATCTCAAATGATAAAACTTTCCGACAAGGATCCGGGAGCGGTTGGATTCCGGCTTCATTTCAATAGTAATCGCATTATCTTTTATGTAGAATACCATCACCAGGAAGATCGCCAACGCGGTGCCCGATATCGACACCCACGTCATCATCTTCTGATGCCGCATCTCATAATATATCTGTTTCAAATATTCCATTTTTTTGAGTTGTTAAAGTTTTGAGAGTCTTTAAAGTTTTGAGAGTTGTTAGAACTTTAGAGTTTTTAGACCACCTGTCGGCCGTCGAAGAAGCGGATGATCCGGTCGGTCATGCGGGCCTGACTCTCGTTGTGGGTCACCATAACTATCGTGCGTCCATCCTCCCTGTTGAGCTGATGGAGGATGTCCATAACCTCCTGACCCATCTTCGAGTCAAGGTTTCCGGTGGGCTCGTCGGCAAGGATGATCCGCGGATCCCCCACGATGGCTCGCGCTATCGCCACGCGCTGGCACTGTCCGCCGGAAAGCTGACCCGGAAGATGACGCATGCGGTGGGCAAGACCCAGACGCGAAAGAACCTCCTCCACACGTTCCTTGCGCTCCTTGTGGCTGACCCCGGGACGGTAGCTCAGCGGCAGCGCTACGTTGTCGGCGACGTTGAGCGACGGAATCAGATGGAAACTCTGGAACACGAATCCGATATTATGGTTGCGGAAGTCAGAGAGACGTTTGTCGCCGAGATTCCTGATATCGGTGTCGAGGATGTTGACACTGCCGGTGGTGGCGTTGTCGAGCAGTCCGATAATGTTGAGCAGCGTGGATTTGCCGCAGCCCGAAGGGCCCATGATGCTGACAAATTCTCCCTCTTTGATCGCAAGGTTCACGTTCTCCAGTGCAAGGGTCTCCACATCCTTGGTGCGGTAGATCTTGCTGACTTCCTTAAGTGTGATGATATCCATATTTAGTTGTTAGAGTTGTTAGAGTTGTTAGAGTTGTTAGAGTTTTGAGAGTGGTCGGACCGGGGTCGGACGAGCTCACTTAAGCCCTAAGGTGTGTTTCTTGATGTAGTCTGACATATCATTCAGAACCACATTTTCGCCGGGCTCAATTCCCGAAATCACCTCCACATAGTCGAAATTGCTGTCGCCGAGAGAGACGTCGCGACGTTCAAGCCTATCTTCGGCTGTCTTCACAAATAGCTGATAGACTCCCGGACCCTGGAAAAAGTTGCCTGTCGGAATCCTCACAACGTCATCCTTAACATCGTAGACCACATTGAGTTCCGTGCGCAAACCGGAACGAAGATGAGGATCATCCTCATTTTCAAGAACCACCGTGAAATCCACCAGTCCGTTCTGACTTTGGGGCGACACCGTAGAGATCCGTCCCTTGATTATGTCGCGTCCCACTCTTACGTTAACCGGCACTCCAATGGCGAGTTTACCGGAATTGGACTCCGCGATCTGACCTAAAATCTTAAATTTCGTCAGGTCGGAAACAACTGCCAGCCGTTCTCCCGCGGATATGCTCGTTCCGAGCGACTTATTAAGATAGGTTACCGTGCCTGCCTTCGGAGCCGACACCCTTGCATCGTCAAGAGTGCGCTTCATCGCCTCGAAATTCCTCTGATATATCTCCCCTTCGAGCTGCTTGCTCCGGAACGCCGCAGCCTGCGATTTCCTCTCATTCTCCAGCTGCATCTTCATCTGTGCCAGCTCAAGCTTTCCGGTCTCGTATGCCAGTTCGGCTTCCCGGATCCTATCGCCCGTGCCGCTTCCGATGGAATCGAGACGCTTCTCATTGGCCACTTCTGCCCCCAGATGGCTCACCGCCATCTCCTTGGTCTTGATTCTCATTTCAAGATCAGTGAGATGAGTTGTCACGCTGAGCGACGCCTGCTCGATCTCATTTCGTTTCATGTTCAGCTGGTCGTTGGCCTTGCGATATTCTGTTTCAGTCGACTGAAGATCCAGACGGAGCAGGGATTCTCCCGGCACCACCGTGTCGCCTTCGTTGCAATAGATCTCCATGATCTTAGTAGCCACAGGAGAAACAATCGTCACCTCATAGAGCGGCACCACCTTCCCGGAGGCTGAAACACTGCTCTCTATCGTGCCGACATCGGCAGTCTTGATAATCAGGCTCTTCTCGCTGACCTTCTCCTCGATAAAGAAGATGATCCCGCAAACAATCGCAATCACTGCCAATGCCACGAGCCCAACTTTAAAAAGCTGTTTTCTCTTTTCGCGATCTTTCTCCTCTTTTGTTATCTGTCTGTCCATATAGTGTAACATTTTTATTTTCTGCTTTTCCTACATGCAAATATCGTGCCAAAATCACAATTATTTGACTATCAGAATATTCAATTTCTGCAGAGGTGTCCGAATTCGGACACCTGTCCGAATTCGGACACTTTTCGCGGACACATTTGCCAGATTTGCACCATTCCCGTCGCTCACAACCGTCCCGACGCGAACCGCACAAAATTATCTTGCATTTATCGGCGTGTTGTTGTGTATTTCAGAATCTTTTACTAACTTCACGCCTCAGTTCCGCGGAAGAGATTCCGCAAGCCATACCATTGAAACTAATCATTCATCAGAACATCATGAATATCAAGAATTTATTCTCAAGCCTCGCTTTGGCGACCCTTCTGTCAGCCCCATGCGTCGGCGTCAAGGCTAATGATTATCTCCCCTCACCGGAGGTTGAAGCATCCAAAAAGCAGTTTGCTGAAGACCGTTTCGGAATTTTCCTCCACTGGGGAATCTACAGCATGTTCGCCCAGGGAGAATGGTATCTCAACTGGGGAGCGAAAGCTGACGAATATAAAAAAGCAGCGCGGGGATTCTGCCCGGCCGATTTCAATGCTAAAGAATGGGTCAGCGCCATCAAGGACTCCGGAGCGAAATATATCTGCATCACCTCACGCCATCACGACGGCTTCTCCATGTTCAAGACTAATGAGAGCGACTACAACATCGTCGACGGCACTCCTTTCGGACGCGACATCCTGAAGGAACTCTCCGAAGAATGTCAGAAGCAGGGAATTGCCCTCCATCTTTATTATTCCCACCTCGACTGGATGCGCGATGACTATCCACTCGGAAGAACGGGCCACTCCACCGGCCGCGATTCCTCGAAAGCCAACTGGAAATCATACTATCAGTTCATGAACAACCAGCTCACGGAGCTGCTCACCAACTATGGGCCCATCCGCGCCATCTGGTTCGACGGATGGTGGGATCATGATTCCGATGCCACGCCGTTCAACTGGGAACTCGACGATCAGTATGCACTCATCCATAAGCTCCAGCCCTCCTGCATGATCGGCAACAACCATCATCAGACTCCTTTCCCCGGAGAAGACATCCAGATTTTCGAGCGCGACCTCCCCGGAGAGAACACGGCCGGCCTTTCCGGACAGTCAGTGAGCCGGCTACCACTCGAAACCTGCAACACCATGAACGGAATGTGGGGCTATAAAATCATGGACCAGGACTACAAGGACACCGACACCCTTATACGTTATCTCGTGAAAGCCGCCGGAATGGGAGCCAACCTCCTCATGAACCTCGGCCCGCAGCCTAACGGTGAACTCCCGGCCACCGGAGTGGAACGCCTTCGCGAAATGGGAGCATGGCTCCGCGACAACGGCGAGACAATCTATGCCACTGAAGCCGGACCTTTCCCCGCTCAGTCATGGGGAACCTCTACCCGCAAGGGAAACCGACTCTTCCTCCACGTGATGACTCCGGAAACCAATGCCATCCTCATTCCGGGCGACGTGAAAATCAAGAAAGCTAAAGAATTTGCATCCGGGAAACCCGTGAAATTCTCACGCACCGGAGAACACACCGTCATGCACCTCGCGGAGATCCCCTCGGGAGCTGACTTTATCATTGAATGTGAGATATGAACGATATTCAGGTTGAGATATGCTGCGGTGACATCGCAAGCGTAGCAGCCGCACACGCCGGAGGAGCTCAACGCATCGAGCTCTGCTCCGGCCTGCTCGAAGGGGGAATCACTCCATCAATCGGCATGATCAAGGCAGCCGTGGCAATGGGGATTCCTCTTGTCAACATCCTTATCCGACCTCGTTCGGGCGATTTCCTCTATACTCCGGAGGAAACCGAAATGATGGAACAAGACATCAGGGAGGCGATTGCCGCCGGAGCAAACGGAATCGTCATCGGGGCGCTCGACGCGGAGGGAAACATCGACATCCCTCTGTGTTCAAGACTCGTCAATGCTGCCCGGTCGGCTTCCGACCGCCACATAAACGTGACCTTTCACAGGGCTTTCGACCTCTGCAAGAATCCCGGCCAAGCTCTTGAGGAGATCATCTCGATCGGCTGCGACTGCATCCTCACTTCGGGATTGACCCAGAACGCCGTGCGCGGAATCCCGATGCTCTCCCAGCTCGTGAATCTTGCCGGCGACAGAATCCTCATCATGGCCGGAGCCGGCGTCACACCCGCGAATGCCGCCGACCTTATCGCGGCAACAGGAGTCGGGGCCGTTCATTCCACCGCCCGCAGACCCAGGGCGAGCAAAATGAGATTCCGTCGTCCCAACGTCACCATGGGGGCACAGGGTGCTGATGAATATTCTCATCTCACCACCTCGCCCGATGTTGTGGCAGCACTCCTGAAAAGCGCGCTCGGCGCAAAAAGATAACCGATATTCACCGACCTCTATCATCTGAAATTTCATAAACCAACCTTCAAGATGCGCAAGTTATTCCTCTTCTCAGCCCTCCTCATAGCCTTCTCGGCAATGGCCCTCGACCGCAAAGAGGCTCTTGATTTCCTCTATTCCATAATGCCCTTGCCTGACAAGGCCGATTATCCCAGAGAGTTTCATGAACGCAACGTCGACGCCTCTCTCCGCGCCCGCGAAGAGATGCCCTGGGGAAAGATCGTGCCTGAAAGGGAATTCAGGCATTTTGTTCTCCCTGTGAGGGTGAACAACGAACATCTCGACGATTCGAGAACAATCTTCTATGAGGAACTGAAAGACCGCGTGAAGAACCTGAGCATGGAGGAGGCAATTCTTGAAGTGAACCATTGGTGTCATGAAAAAGTGACCTACCGTCCCTCGGATGGCCGCACCTCGTCGCCTCTCTCCTCTGTGAGCCAGGCAATCGGCCGATGCGGAGAGGAATCCACCTTCACTGTAGCGGCCCTTCGCTCCGTGGGTATCCCGGCACGGCAGATATATACTCCCCGCTGGGCACACACCGACGATAATCACGCATGGGTGGAGGCCTGGGCCAACGGGAAATGGTATTTCCTGGGCGCCTGCGAACCTGAACCGGTGCTGAATCTCGCATGGTTCAACGATCCGGCGTCGAGAGGACTCCTCATGAGCACCAACGTGGCCGGAGACTACGATGGCCCTGAGGAAGTGCTCTATCGCGAACCGCTCACCACTCGCATCAACGTGACCCAGAACTACGCCCCGACGGGTGAAATCAAGGTTAAGGTGCTCACTCCCGACGGGAAACCGGCTGCGGGAGCCGACGTGAATTTCTGCATCTACAACTATTCGGAATTCTATCCCGCCGTGACGAAGAAAGCCGACACCAACGGCATGGCAACCCTAAAGGCCGGTCTGGGCGACATGATCGTCTGGGCCTCCGACGGAAAGAATTTCGGCTTCACAAAAGCGCGCCCCTCCGGTAGCCCCGAGACTGTGGAACTCATCATCGACAAAACTCCCGGCTTCGCAGGCACAATCGATCTTGACCTCACTCCTCCCCCCTCCGGAGCCTCCCTTCCGGCTGTGACCGATGAGCAGAGACGCATCAACAATGCTCGGATGCAGGAAGAGGATTCGATCAGAGGCGCCTATTGCGCCACTTTCGCCACCTCCGCTTCTGCGGAAGCCTTAGCCACCCAATGGTGCGGGAAAGCCGATGTCTCGAAAATGGCCGGATATCTCGTTGCCTCCCGAGGAAACCATAAGACTCTTGAAGACGCACTGAAGGCGCTTCCGGCCGACAGGCGATCCACGCTTGAGAATCTTCTCGGGGTTGTCTCCGAGAAAGACCTCCGCGATATCCCCGCAGACGTGATCACCGACGCCATGAATAATTCCATGCCCCAGAAGGAGACCGGACTCGCCGACAATATCTACTACAACTACGTGATGAATCCCAGGGTGGAAAACGAGCATCTCTATCCCTGGCGCTCTGACCTTCGCAAAAACCTTCCCTCCTCTCTCAAGGCCTCCGGTCCGGAGGGACTGTTGGCATGGACTCTCAAGAACATCGCGCTTGCCGACAATGAAAATCCGCAGTCGCTCAGGATGAGCCCCGGAGCAGTGCTCCGCGAAAGGAAAGCTGACAGGCTCTCGCGTTCCATCTTCTTCGTGGCAGCGGCGAGGACACTCGGAATTCCCGCACGCATCGACCCGATCACAGGCGCCACCCAATATCTTGCGGCCAACGAATGGAAAACTGTTGATCTTTCGGGGAAAACCGCTGATCCGGCACCATCTTCCGCGAAAAAGGGCACCCTTTCGGTGGGATTCAAGCCGCAGGGACACATCATTGATCCGAAATATTATTCCCAGTTCTCCATCTCCCGTATCGACGGGGGGAAGGCACGGCAGCTTGAATTTCCTGAAGACGGCACTGTCGGCTCAATCTTCAAGGAGCCGGTGGAATTGGAGCCGGGCCAGTATGTGATGACGTCAGGCCAGCGTCTCGCCAACGGCGGTGTGCTCGCGCGGTGCGAATTCTTCACCATTGAACCCGGAGAAGATGAAAAGCTTGAGCTGACCGTGAGGGCAGACGATTCCGAACTGAGCGTGATCGGAAGCCTCAACGCCGAAAACATCTACCACGACATGCAGACGGATTCCGACAAGAGCATCCTCTCCACCACCGGACGCGGATATTACGTTGCGGCCCTCATCTCGCCGAATCATGAACCCTCTACCCACGCCCTCAACGACATCTCAGCGGCTGCCGCCGATCTCTCCCGATCCGGAATGAAGATCATGCTTCTCTTCGACAGCGAGGCCGACGCCGCAAGATTTAACAAAGACGCTTTCCCGAATCTGCCCGACAACGTGGTCTTCGGAATCGACAATGGCAACGTGTCGCGCCAGGAGATCCTCTCCTCGCTCCATCTTGAAGATGCCGTGAACCCTGTGTTTGTCGTGGCCGACACCTTCAACAGGATAGTTTGGGTTTCCACCGGCTATACAATCGGCATGGGCGACCAGCTTCTCAACGTAATCTCACGCTTGAAGAAATAATCAGGAACAACCATTTATAAAACGCCCCGGCCGTAAGCGCTTACAGCCGGGGCGATTATTATATCATCCTTCCCGCTTTATATCGTCTCACTGCCGGAGGCGTCTCCCGATTGCGGAGCGGCACCGGAGGCGTTGCCGGATTGCGCAACTGATTCGGAGGTATTTCCAACCTGTGAGGAAGCAGGAGCAGGATCCTTGAAAAGGCCGGATAGCCATTTCTCATTCACTGTCTGCATGAATTCCCAGAAATTCGGAACGAAGAGAGTGCCTATCAACGCGTTGAGAGCCATTCCAAACACAACGGCGGTGCCGAGTTCTATGCGGCTGTTGGCTCCGGCTCCTGTGGCAAACATCATCGGCATGACTCCGAACACAAACGCGAGCGCGGTCATCATGATCGGGCGGAACCTGATCACTCCGGCATCATGGGCACTCTGGCGGATGCTCTTTCCCGACTTGCGGAAGTCCATCGCATATTCCACTATCAGGATGGCATTCTTGGCCGACATGCCGAGCAGCAGGATCAGGCCGATCTGAGTGTAGATGCTGATGCTCTGCCCCATTATGATACACCCGAGGACGGTGCCGAGAATAGCCACAGGCATGCTGAGGACAACGGCAATCGGATCTGTCCAGCTCTCATATTGGGCGGCCAGCACAAGAATGGTCATGATGATGGCGAAGATAAAGACGAAGCTGATCGTTGTGCCTGCCTGAGTTTCCTGATAGGCGATTCCCGTCCAGGCGTAGGAATAATTCTTGCCGAGAGCCTCCTTCACAATCTCCTCCATCGCCTTGATTCCCTCCGAGGAGCTCACACCATCGGACGGAGTGGCGTTGAGCGATGCCGTTTCATACATGTTGTAGCGCGAAACGCTTGGATCGCCCATCGTCGGCACGATGGAACAGAATGTGCTGAACGGCACCATTTTCCCCTCACTGTTTTTCACTGAGAGTTTCAGGATATCCTGTGCGGTTCCCCGCGACGAGGCGTCGCCCTTGAGAGTGACCTGGAAAAGGCGGCCGAAATCCACGAAGTCATTGACGTAGCCACCTCCCATATAAGCCGACAGCACATTATAGACATCTTCTATATTCATTCCCTGAAGCTGAACCCTGTCGCGGTCGATCTTGACTGCATATTGCGGCACGAGGCCCTGATACATCGTAGTGACGGATTCTATGCGGGGATCATCCTTCGCCCGATCCTGCACCTCCCGGAGGGCCTTCACCATTTCGGCAGTGCCGAGACTATTGATGTCGAGGAGCTGCATCTCAAGTCCGGAAGAATTGCCAAGGCCGGGGATTGCGGGTGGATTCATGGAGAACACTATTGCCTCCTGCTGGCACGACGCCACGCTGTCGGCGTATGCCATAACCTTGTCGATGGTGCCCTTCTTGCCCCTCTCCTTCCAAGGCTTGAGAATCACGAACAGGGAGCCGAAATTGGAGGATGATCCTCCACCGGCCATCGACTGGCCCGAAGTGGCCATCACATCCTTTACGTAGGGATTTTTCTGGATCTCGGCCGAAAGCCTGTCAACAATCTTTTCAGTCCTCTCGAGCGACGCTCCGGTTGGCAACTGGATGGAGGTCATGAAATAACCCATATCCTCTTGCGGGATATAACTCGTGGGCCACTTCACAAATCCATAGATGGCTGCCGCTGCGATCACGAGAAACACCGAAAGGGAAACGGCGGCATGGCCGAGCATGGTGTCGATGATCTTCTCATAGAGGGCGAGCACCTTGTCCCACCCTTTGTTAAACCATTTATAGATGAAGAATGAGGTTGGCTTGCGCGGAGTGAGGAAGAGGGCGCAGAGCGCCGGAGTCAACGTCAGCGCATTGAAGCCGGAGAAGGCGGTTGAAACGGCGATCGTAAGGGCAAACTGTTTGTAGAGCTCGCCGGTGATTCCGCTCACGAATGCCGTAGGGATAAACACCGAGAGAAGCACCAGCACCTCCCCGACCACAGGCCCCTGCAACTCCTTCATCGATTGCTCTGCAGCCTGCCTTCTGGTCATTATCCCCTTGTCGACAAGTCGCGAACAGTCTTCAACCACCACTATCGCGTCGTCGACCACAATGGCAATCGCGAGCACAAGGCCGAAGAGAGTGAGGGTGTTGAGCGAGAATCCCATTATCTTCATGACGGCGAATGTGGCGATCAGCGAAACCGGGATGGTCAGCATAGGGATTACCACTGCTCGCCAGTTCTGGAGGAATAGGAGAATCACAACCATGACGATCAGCGAAGTCTCAACAAATGTGACCACCACCTCATCGATGGAGGCATGGACGAAATCCGTTGAATTCAGCACCACCCTATAATGAATGCCATCAGGGAAATATTGCGACAGGCGGTCGAGCTCGGCAATAGCTCCGTTTGCCACATCAAGGGCATTCGCTCCCGGAAGCTGCTCCACTCCGATCAGAGCCGTCTCATGGCCGTTGACCTTGGCCACCGACGAATAACTGCTGCTTCCGAGCTCCACTCTCGCCACGTCACGCAAACGGAGGATTCCGGTGGCGTCGCTCCGCAAGACGATATTTCCAAACTCCTCGGCACTCGAGAGCTGCCCCTGGCTTGTGAGGGTGTATTCAAATTGCGAGGTGGTGTTTCCCGGAGCCGTGCCGACGGCGCCCGCGGAAACCTCCATATTCTGTGCCTGGATTGCGGCCACGACGTCGGATGGTGTGAGCTGTCGGATTCTCATGGCCTCCGGATCAAGCCACACCCGCATACTGTATTCTCCACCTCCGAATGCTCCCACGCCTCCGACTCCTTCCACGCGGGAAAGGGGATCGACGATATGAAGCTGCGCGTAGTTGGTGAGATAAAGGGCGTCATAGAGTTCAGGCCTGTCAGTTTCGAGAGCCACGAAAAGAACGTTGTTGCTGCTCTGCTTCGACACGCTCACCCCCTGTTCCGTCACGGCAGTCGGCAGGGAACCCTGTGCCTCCTGGATGCGGTTCTGCACGTCGATGGCGGCATCATCGATATTGGTGCCGTTCTCAAAAGTGATCGTAAGGTTATAGCTGCCGTCGCTTCCGGAGCTTGAACTCATATAGAGCATTCCCTCGGTGCCGTTGACCTGCTCCTCTATCGGCACTCCGATGGCCCGCGCCACAGTCTCGGCATCCGCGCCGGGATAACTGGCGTTGACCATCACCGTAGGAGGCGTGATGTCGGGATATTGGGCCACCGGCAAAGTCCTTACCGTCATGATTCCGGCAAAGATCATGAGGATGGCGAGAACAGTCGCGAAGATCGGACGTTCTATAAAGAATTTTGAAAACATGGGATCTTCCTTTTAATTGACTTTTACCGGGTTCACTATCTCTCCGTTTCTGACGGTCAGGAGTGCTTTGGTGACGTAGAGGTCTCCCTTCTTCACTCCCTCGGTGATGATCCTGAGGGAATCCTGATAGAGCTCTCCCACCTCGACATGGGTATAGACAACCTTGTTGGAATCATTGACGAGATAAACGTATTTTCCCAACTGATCCGTGCCGATTGAGGCATCCTTGACGAGAACCGCATGAGGATCCACGCCGTATGGGAGATCGACAGTGACATACATACCGTCTTTCAGCTCATTGTCAATGCTCGCCACGTCACCCTTCAGCAGGATGGTTCCTGTGGAGAGTGCCACCGAGGGTGCCTCGTATGTGAGATCGGCCGAATAGTTGTGGAGAAGCTTGTCGCGGAAATTCAGGGGCACGTTCCTATAGAGCGGGGAACTGATGCCGGAGGTGCGTCCCACCATCTTCTCATATTGGGCGTCTTCTATTTCAAAAGTGGCTACCATCTTGGAATTGTCGAATATCCTGCAGAGCTCCACCGGCGATGCCGCACCGCTGAGGTAATTTCCTTCCGAGATCTCCGAGTCGGATATCAATCCGGAGATCGGGGCGGTCACCGTGCAGTAGCCGAGGTTGGTCTTCGCTGTGTTGAGTTGTGCGCGGCAGGTCTTTATCTGGGCTTCCGCCTGCTCGAGATTGCTCTCAGCCTGAAGGGCTTCCATCCTTGAGACGGCGTCAGATTCCAGAGCCTTCTTCACAGCCTCGTTGTGGCTGGCGGCATAATTCCTGGCGCTGATGGCGGAGGCGAGAGCCGCTTCCGCACGCTCCACCTCATCGCGATATAGGGTGGGGTCAATCGTGAAGAGCACTTGACCTTTCTTCACGTAAGATCCGGCGTCATAGCATTTCTTAAGCAATCTACCATCCACCTGAGCCACAACCCCCACGTTAAGATTCGAGGATATGTAGCCGGGATAAGTCTTGTGGAGAACTACTGAATCCTCAACTGCAGCCGCAACATCGATCGTAGCGACTGAATGTTCAACGGATTTCTCCTTTTTCTTGCAGGAGACAAACGGCAGCATGGCAACCGCCGCCAACATGATGATCATTTTCCTCATGGCTCTGGGGATATTGTGTTTTCTGGTGACCATCCACCGCCCAAGGCCTGATAGATGGCGATTAATGTGGTCAGGGATTTTCCCTGGGCCACGACTATGGAATTTTCATTTTCAAGCCAGCTCATCTGGCCGTCGACCACATTGGAGAAAGCCGTGAGCCCTGACTTGTAGAGATCGATGGCATAGTTGAGCGACTTCCGGCTCTCCTCCATCACCTTCCCGGTGATTTCGATCGTGCGGAGCGCGAAGTGATGCTCCACGATGGCATTATCGGCCTCCTCAATGGCATTGAGCACCGTGAGGTTATAGTTGTCGATGGCCGACTGAAACTGCAGCCGGGCTTCCGCCGTGCGGTAGTTCCGGGCAAAACCATCGAAAAGGGTCCAGCTGAGTGTCGGCCCCACGGAATAGCTCAACGAATTGTTTCCGAAAAGATCTCCACCCTTTCTGGCTTCAGTGCCGATGCTGCCGTCGATGGTGAGGGTTGGGAGGAAATCCTTCTTTGCCACCCCGACAGCGGCGGCATTCTCAGCCAGGGTCATTTCCGCCTCAACGATATCCGGACGGCGGCGCAGGATATCGGCCGGGATCCCCACCTGAATCGTGGCGTCGAACTCCGGCATCGGAGCCGGCTTCATCAGCATCTGGGCCAGTTCGCCGGGATATTCGCCGCAGAGAACGCAAATCCCGTTGGCGAGCGTCCTGATCTGCGACGACAGCGCCGGGAGGGAGGCCTGAGTGGAATAAAGCACTATCTTTGCTTGTGTGACGTCAAGTTTATCAGCAAGTTCAGCCTCGAAACGGGCCTCAGTGAGCCTGACCACATTCTCCTGAGAAGCTATGTGGGCATGCGCCACCTCATATTGCCGCTGAGCCGTGCGAAGCTGGATATAGGCGGTGGCGAGATTAGCGCAAAGGCTCACCATCACCCCGTCATATTCGGCTCTTGAAGCCTGATAAGCGGCCTTCTTCATTTTTGCCGACTCATGGATGCGTCCGAAAAGATCGATCTCCCAGTTGACGGTGGCTCCAAGAGAGAAGGAGCTTGAGCGGGAGGAGGAGACCACAGGTTTTTCCAAGGCTCCGCTGCTTTGGGAAGCGGTCCAGCTTCCGCTCACGCCAACCGTGGGATAATAGCCCGACTGAGCCTCCTTGATTGCGAGACGCGCCATCTCGATACGCTTCACGGCCATCGCGACATTATAGTTATTGTCAATGGCCTTTTTCATTAAAAAATTCAGTGTTGAATCGTTGAAATGCGTCCACCAGTTGTCTTCCGTCGGAAGGGTCTGGGTGGTTTGCGGAGTGAAACTCCAATGCTCCGGAAGGGAATCGCGGAGGATTTCCGACGTATTCTGTGCCGACGCTGCAAAAGCAGTCAACAGCCATACAGTCAAGAAGATTTTTCTCTTTTTCATCTGGTGTGGAATCGTGTTGGATGTATGAAATATTCATATATCCCATACAATCCAAACAAAAATCACCCCTTTTTGGATTGCTTCTCCAGGCAAATTTTTTTCACAAATGCCCCGTGCATTCTAACAGCAAAGGTGAAGCAAAAATTGCTTCACCTTTGTGAGAAAGAGCGGTAGGCGAGGCTCGAACTCGTGACCCTCAGCTTGGGAAGCTGATGCTCTACCAACTGAGCTACTACCGCTTTCAAGCAAATATAATTACATCGTTTATCTATAAAGGGGATTGACCATCACGGCCAATAATATAAAAGACCAACCATCGCGGTCCTTCTTTTATCCGCCACAAAATTAGAAAATATTTTTCATCTCTGCAAATTTAAGCCCATCTTTCTTTCATCTGTTTCATTTTTTAAGTAACTTTGCGTGCAAGATTAACGCGACGCACAACAAAAAACAATGAATCAGGAATACTACATAATTGTCGACGGACTTCAAGTCGGACCGCTCTCGAAAGAGGAACTCATCCGCAGAAATATCTCCGGAGAAACTCTCATCTGGCGCTATGGGCTGAAAGACTGGGTCAAGGCTAACGAACTCCCGGAAATCGAACAGCTGATGACATATCAATCGGCAGGCCAATCCATCAATCCTGAAGAGGAACCACGCTGGTTTGCCATGATCAACGGAATGCAGAAAGGGCCCTACACCGTCACTGAGCTTATCGCCAATGGTCTCACTCCGGAGACTCCAGTGTGGCGCAGCGGCATGGCCGACTGGGCGGATGCATCCACTCAGCCGGAGATCATGCAGCATTTTTCTGCCACTCCTCCCCCTTTCGGAAATGACTTCGCGAATAATCCCCAATACAACACAGGGTCATCCTTCAGATTCCAGGAGGCAAGGCAGACGAACTTCAATAACTTCTCACGCCAGCAACAGAACCCTTACGCCAACACGAATCCAAACCTGAGGACAAACTGGCTCCCCTGGGCCATCATCGCCACCATCACAGGCCTTATTTTCAGTTGCGTAGGAGCTATCTTCGGAATAATTGGAATCATAAATGCCAATAAGGCCAACAATCTTTATGCCGGGGGATTCGACCAGATGGGCGACCAGGCCAACGGCATCGCCCGCACAATGACAATCATTGGCCTCATCCTTGCAGGAATAGGGCTTATCGTGACGGGTATCAGCTTCAACTATTTCCCGCTTTCGCGTTTCCTATGAAATACTACGCCATCATAGAGGGCGAGCAGAAAGGGCCTTTCGAGCTTTCCGAGCTTCCGGAGGCCGGAGTAAGGCCTTCCACCTACGTCTGGTGTAAGGATATGGCCGATTGGGAGAAAGCGGAGGATGTGGCTGATATATGCCGACTGTTTCGAAACCGTCTCTACGATCTGATGCATCCGGCTCCAGCGGCGGTGGAGACCAATCAGAATGTTTCTGAACCATCTCCTGAACAATCCCCATATCCCACCCGGTTTGAAATTCTTTCGCGTGGAGAAGCTAAAATTCCGACTCTCGAGGAGATCGAAAATATGAAAGACTTTTCAGTGCAGCCGAAAGTTTCACTTCCCGGAGCATTCCTCGCGATCCTTGCTTTCCCACCTACAGGGATAATGGCTGTGGCCTATTGCCTGAAAGTCAGAAAAGAATGGAAGGCTATCCTTTCGGAGAGAAACGTTGCCGGAAACCGGGATAGCGCCGGAGAGCAGAATAATCCAGTTCTCCGAACCCGGGAGAAAGAGGCGCATGAAACGGCCCGGAAAGCTAACATGCTCACTTTGCTGTCGTTTTTCTTCGGAATATTCCTTTACGTAACTCTTCTCTCCTTCTGAAAGATTTCTCGGAAATTATTCCTTGATACCTTAGAAACTGACAGGGACATCTCTTAGCTAAGAGATGTCCCTGTCAGTTTCTAAGTCTTTCGCAGGCTTAACCTATCAAAGGCCGCGGCCGTGGCAATTCTTGTATTTCTTTCCGCTGCCGCAGGGACAAGGATCATTACGCCCCACCTTCGGCTGCGCTTTCAGCGGCTGACGCTGCGGCGCGGGACGGTTTACGTTCTGAGCCGCCTGGCGCTGCGCGCTCTCTCCGGGATAGCTGTCGCGGGTGGTGCTGTAGTTGGCGTAGGGATTGGGAGCGCCGGCATAATTATATTCGCGGCGGATCTCCTGCTGCTGACTGCGGGCTGCGGCTGCAGCCTTGGCAGCTTCCTGAGCCTCACGGGCGGCCTTCTCGGCGGCTTTCGCCTCAGCATAGTCGGGCACTGCAAGCTTGCCACGCATCAGCGTTGCCACAGATTTAGAGTTCATCTCCCAAAGCATCTTCTTCCAGAGCTCGTAGGCCTCCAGCTTATAGATCACGAGAGGATCCTTCTGCTCGTAGGAGGCATTCTGAACCGACTTGCGGAGCTCATCCATCTCGCGGAGCTGCTCCTGCCAAGCCTTATCGATTGAAGAGAGAAGCACCGTCTTCTCCCATGCCTTGGTGAGAGGAGCACAGTTGTTTTCGTAGGCTTCCTGAATGTCACACCGGATATTATACATCCTGCGGCCATCGGTCACCGGAACCCCGACAAGACCCGTAGCACCCTTCTCCTCAACAAACTCCTTGATGTAGGGAGCAGCGCCCTCGGCCATCTTCTGCTTGTTGCGGTTGTAGGTGTGCATGGCTGTTTCGGCAAGACGCTCCGTGATCTCCATGGGGTCGAGCTTAGCATATTCCTCTTCGGTGAAGGGGAGTTCTACGGCAAGAGACTTGCGCACCTCCTCATCAAATTCACGGTATCCACCCTCATATCTGCGGCCTGCAAGTTCCTGAGCGGTCTCGAAGATCATGTTGGCGATGTCGGAACCGATTCTCTCACCCTTGAGGGCATTCTGGCGGCGGCCATACACGCCTTTTCTCTGGGCGTTCATCACGTCGTCATATTCCACAAGGCGCTTGCGGATTCCGAAGTTATTCTCCTCCACTCTCTTCTGAGCGTTCTCGATCGATTTGGTCACCATATTGCTCTCGATCATGTCTCCCTCCTCAAAGCCGAGACGGTCGAGGGTCTTGACAATGCGCTCGTTGGCAAAGAGACGCATGACGGTGTCTTCAAACGAAACGAAGAAAACAGACGAACCGGGGTCGCCCTGACGTCCGGCACGACCGCGGAGCTGACGGTCGACACGCCGCGATTCATGACGCTCAGTGCCGATAATGGCGAGTCCTCCCGCAGCCTTCACCTCGGGGGTCAGCTTTATGTCGGTGCCTCGGCCCGCCATATTGGTGGCGATGGTCACGGTTCCCTTCTTGCCGGCCTGAGCCACGATGTCGGCC
>CAYROR010000009.1:0-61087 GCA_964425935.1 uncultured Sangeribacter sp. | reverse complement strand
CCCTCTTGTCCTGAAATCTTGAAAGCGATATTTCCAATACTGTTTCCATGACTCCCAAATGTATAAAACCAAAATAGTTCATTGTCTGCACCTCTATTCGGAGAGAATGCTTCGGGTAGACATTCGTCCGCCACATTGGTTTGCTCTCCAGAACCCTTATTTATATGACTGAATTGCGATAGATAAGAAAATTTCGTCAATTCTATATTATCCACGCCATAAAGCACGTTTGAGGAATCGCAAAGACGAATTTTGCAAACCGCCCTTGTCAAGATTACATCGCTTTCATAAACATTGATTTCTTTCTTAACCTTGTGTAATGCATAGAAACAATCAAAGTCTTCGTTATTGATGAGGTTATTATGATAGACAGTGTTGCCATCTTTTGAATGAAAAGCCAACATGTTGGTATAGTCCGTATTCGAAGTCGTGTCATAATATTTATCAGGAAAATGACCATTTTCATCAATGGTTGCTGAGGCATCGATATAGTCAGCAAACAGAGCTACGCAATAGTTTCCTTGTTCGGCTTTGAATACAAATGTATTTGAGCCGGATTCTGCAGGAATTATCTCTTGACGTGCAACAAACTTCTCGTTTTCAGGATCCTGTGCTGCTGCTCCAGGAGGATTGTCTCCTTTGAATAGCTTTGCTGTGTAGCGAAGTTTCATTCCAGGGTGTGCTTCATCTGCTCTTGTGCCGGAGAGGGCGTCGGGAGTAGACACGGAGATTGAGATCGTGTTGGAATCAGCGGGAGGTTCTGGCTGAATCACTTCGGTGGAGGTGCAGGATACGCCTGCAGTGGCAAGGAACAATATTCCGATGGCCACGGCACTCCATGCCTTCATTCGTTTGGTTAGGTTAGGTTTCATAAATATAATATTTGGGTTATATACTTTCGTTTTCTGGATCGTCAATTATTATTTCCACCTCTTCTCCCCATTCATTGTCGATGGTTATTCCGGTGGAGAGGAGATTGGTTAGTAGTTTCCCGGTTATCGTAGTTATCTTTCCACGTTCAAGCGGAATCTCTATCCCGGAAATGGATGCTACGGGCATAAGGGCGGAGTTAAGGACCGTAAGGTCAATCATAACAGTGGATTGTTCCGATGTGACGAACAAAAGGTCGGAAGCGAGTTCTACTTCCACGCCCTCTATTGTCAGGATCTCCAAAGGAGAAGAGAATGAGATGTCGTTGAGAGGTTCAACAGGAAGATCTTCAAGGAGATCGTATTTCCTGTGAACTGGTGTCTTATAGGAAATTTTGACAAAATATGATTCGCCTCGCCTTATTTCCTTATCATGAATCTGGATGAAGCGGGAGTAATCTTGCGCCACAAGTCGGAAGCGTGCGTTCGGACGTTGAAGTATTACCTCTGTGGATGTCCGGTTTGCGGATTCATCGGGTCGCCATTTGCAGGTAGCTGTAAAGCAATCATCAAAAGCTTTCCGTTCTCCATGAGGATGGATATAGGAGATGGAGGAGAGATTGGAGATGTCATAACATCGTCCCTGATCAGCCTCTGTGTCGGAATAGTCGACCCAGACATTCAGAATATGCTCCTGATTCCTCACTTGGAAGGGGAGTGTGATGCTGATATCCTCTTTGAGTGCATCCCTGTCAATAAAGGTTTTATGAAGACCGATATTCTTTCCCGATGCACTCATACTGACCACTATTCTTAGGTCTGGATCTGCCGCAAGCTTGCTGCCGCGTGCGGGAATATGGGAGATTTTGTCCCATGATTCCGGAAACTTAAGACGAAGTCGGACGTCAACGAGTGTCGGATCTTCTGCATCGGCATCCGGGTAGGTATGTATGCATCCGGAGAGCAGGCATAAAATCAATAAATTGATGGATATGAGGAGGATATTTTTCATAACGGGAAATGATAGGAAATGCTGATTCCGGCATGGTCAATCCCGAAATATGATGTTTGCCGAAGATCGATATGAGCTCCGTTTGAAACGTTATGAAACCGGTCGTAGCGCAGTGAAAGCCACCCGGCGCCAATGCTGAATTCAAGGTTCCAGTTATCACGTAGTCGCAAGGAGTAGCCGTAGGTTATTCCTCCTCCTATTGCCGGGCGCCCTCTATCCTGATATCGGAAGTCGCCATTCTTGAGATTATACCATGCCACGGATAGATGTGGTCCGAAGAAATGACCATCTCCAGAGGTCCCGAGCCACCATCGCATTCCAGGTTGCAACGCTGCCACTCGGAGCGCATGACGTTCGGTTTGAAACCATGGTGCATACCAAAGAGGAATTTCGACTGAAATCTTTTCAGAAATCTGAAACTCTGCTGTAACATTCATTATTCCTCCACACCAGGGAATGGCGTTAGTCTTGATGGCGCCAAATCTTTCAACAGGTCTTTCAGTCAAAGACAGCGGAACCCGCGAAAAGAGACTGTCCCGGCGTTGTGGGGCAGGAACAGCCGCAATTATCAGGGCGGTAGCTGTGGTGGCTAAAAAACTTATCGACATTCTGAGAGGGTGTTATTCCACAAGCGGGATATATTTCCCGTAGCCCTCTTCCTCCATTTTTTCAAGAGGTATAAAGCGCAGAGATGCAGAGTTTATGCAATATCTTAAGCCACCCTTTTCCTCAGGACCATCGTTGAAGACATGGCCTAAATGTGAACCGGATTTGGAGGATCTCACTTCTGTGCGGATCCTTCCATAGCTTGTGTCGAGATGTTCAGATATCAGACTGCTGTCGATCGGGCGCGAGAATGCGGGCCATCCGCAGCCTGAATCATATTTCTCAGCAGAGACGAAGAGGGGTTCTCCATCAATTTTATCTACGTAAATTCCTTTGCGGAATTCATGGTCATATTCATTGATGAATGGTCGTTCGGTGGCTCCGTTTTGAGTCACTTCCCACTCCAGAGGAGTGAGGCGCTTGCGGAGCTCCTCACGCGTTTCCGCATCAGAAACTTTTGAATCCGACTTCATGGTTTTCGCTTCTTTGAAAAGTGCGGGATTCACGTGGCAATATCCGTCGGGATTTTTGTAGAGATAATCCTGATGATAGTCTTCAGCTGGATAAAAATTTTCAAGAGGTTTGAATTCTATAGCCAGCGGTTCCTTATGCCTGCGCTGAAGAGTTGCCAGCTCAGCCTCGATAACTGGCTGATCCGAGGGATCTGTGTAATAAATGCCGGTGCGGTATTGTGTGCCGGAATCTCCTCCCTGACGATTTATCGACAGAGGATCAATGCTTTTGAAATATAACCGCAGAAGTGATGAAAGGGAGTTGACGTCAGGATCATAGTCAACTTTTACGGTCTCCGCTGCATTTGTGGTTCCGGTGCAAACGAGTTTATAATCCGGATTTTCCACTATGGAGTTGGCATAACCGGCAGTTGCGGATTCAACCCCCGGCACAAGAGAGAAGAGGTGGGCGGTGCCCCAGAAGCATCCTCCTGCAAGGTATATGGTTTTGATCATTTTCCTAAATATGATTGTATTTGAACATTTGCAAAATTACTATTTGCTTCCGGATCCTACAAGCAAAAAAGAAGAAAAATTGGTTTTGTAGAGCCAATTGGCTTGAGACGCATTCAATGATTGCAACTGGCAATCATTTTGTGGCGGCAATAACCAAGCCTTCCTTTCTGCCTTCTTCAAGCCCTTCTAAAAATAAAATAAAAATTTTTGTTTATGCAAATTTATTGTAATTTTGCATATTAAATATCAGGAGTCCTGTCTCAGCGACTCCACAAAATGAATTTTTGCATGAAACACTCCATTCTTCCGATTTGCGTCATGGCGCTTGGCTGTTCATTCTCTGCAACAGCCCAGCGAGTTGACGTTTCTCCGGTCCCTCAGAAAATTTCCTGGGGCAAGAAAGCATTTGATTCCAGTTCGGCATCCTATAGGATTTCAGGAATCCCGGATTCAGCAACCCAACAGCTCCTATCCTCCGGTCTCCAATCCGGATTAAAGGATGGGAATGATGGCAAAATTGAAATTGTTGTCGGTAAAAAAGGTGATAAGGCAATTGCTCAGTATGCTGATCTAATTCCTGAAAAAGCAGAGGGATATTATCTTGACGTGAAACCAGACAAGATTGTGATTGCCGGAGCTGATGACGCCGGCGCGTTCTATGGCGTTCAGACATTGCTTCAGATTATCTCCTCTCCTGAAGTGATGGAGGCAACCGTGGTTGACTATCCGATGACAGGATTGCGAGGTGTCATAGAGGGGTTCTATGGCAACCCCTGGAGTTTCGAGGATCGTCTTAGCCAGTTTGATTTCTATGGCAAAAATAAGATGAATCTTTATGTTTATGGGCCCAAAGATGATCCCTATCATCACAGCCGCTGGTTTGATCCTTATCCGGCTGCTGAGGCGGAGAAGATCAGGGAGCTTGTGAAAAATGCAGCTGACAATAAGGTGAAGTTTGTCTGGGCTATGCATCCCAGCAATTCCATCGTTACTGCCGAGGATCGGGCCAAGGCTCTTGAAAAATTCAATCAGATGTATGATCTCGGAATCCGTTCGTTTGCCATTTTCTTTGATGATATTTCGGCGAAGAGCGTCAACGATCAGGTAAGCTACCTTAATTTCCTCACAGATGAATTTGTCAATAAGAAGGGAGATGTGGAGCCGCTGAGTGTATGCCCCACACAGTATAACAAAGCTTGGACAAGCGGCGATTATCTCTCGACGATGGGTAACGGCCTTTATGACGGAATCAATATCATGTGGACCGGAAACACTGTGGTAGACATGATCCAGTCGCCTGATTGCACATGGTTTATTGAACAGACGGGGCGTAAGCCATTTATCTGGCTTAACTATCCTGTTAATGATTATGGACAGCACAACCTCCTTATGGGTCCTACTATCGAAAACGGAAGCGACGTCTATGGTGTGGTGAGTGCCTTCTGTTCAAATCCTATGCAGTATGCGGAGGCTTCAAAAGTATCATTGTATTCATTAGCTGATTATTGTTGGAATCCGGTTGTTTATGATGCCGCTGCCGATTGGGAACGCTCGATGGAGGTTCTGATGCCCGGACATGCCTCGGCGTTCAGACAATTCTGTATCGATAATGTTGATGTGGCTCCTAACGGACACAACATGCGTCTTTATGGAGAGAGCCCGGAATTTAAGACGATTCTTAATTGGAATCCGGAGATCGACCCGGCGAATGCCGACCTGTTTGCAGCTTATTTCAAAAAGATGAAGGATGCTGCCGACGAATTGCTTTCACTAAAGGGTAACAGGATGGTCGATGAGATCCGTGAGTTCATAGAGTATTATGGTTTGCAGGGCCAGCGGGGTTTGCTTGCTGTTGAGATGGCAAAAGCCAATGGGAATGGCGATTCTTCATCATTCATTTCAGCCTATCAGAATTTTAAGGATCTATCTGACAAAGCAGATAAGATTGTCAGCCGTGGATTTGAGGGTTCCATTCAGTCGGTTAAGCCTCACACAGGATCGCTTCATATCGAGCCCTTTATCAAGAGAGCTGTCGCATCACAGATTGATGAGTTCAAGAAGGCTGGAAATCCCTACCCTGATGGTCTGTTCCCTGAGCAGGTTGTTGAGAATGGCTTATACTATATCAAGGTGGGTGATAAGTATCTCACAAATGTAAACGGAAGTAAATTCCCGACTCTTCAGTCAGAGCCAGATGTTGTTAATCCGGGACGCCAGCTCTGGATCGTCACTCTGGAACCCACCACAGGGCGCTATTCCATCCGGAATGAATGGGATAAACGTTATCTCAATGAGCGTGTGGCATTCGGGGTGAATCCATTCGAGGATTCATGGCACACTTTTGAAATCATAAAAACCGGTGATGGAGCATTCTCAATCCGTAACGGAGGCTCCGGAGGTGATGCGTTCTGGACGTCAGACGGCTCTCGCCTGAATCCGGGAAGTGGTGCCGACGCGTCAACGTTCAGCGTAATCCCCTCTGCCGGGAAATAATCTAAATAATGGCCGTTTCTTCTGTCGCTTATAACAGCGACAGAAGACGGTCAACATCATCTTCTGTTGTAGACCAATCGGTCACGAATCTTACCACCGACTCACTTTCGCCGCGGGGACCCCATAGTTCAAACCCCACTTCGGTTTTAAGTGAGTCGATTTTTTCATTTGGAAGAATGAAAAATTGTTGGTTGGTAGGTGAATCCATAAATGTTGCATATCCCTTGCGCCGGAATCCCTCTTTAAGTTTCATTGCCAGGTTGTCAGCGTGTTGGCCAATGCGGAAGTAAAGATCATGTGAAAAGAGGGCTTTAAATTGAATTGAAACAAGTCGGCCTTTGGCGAGAAGGGCTCCATGGAGCTTCATCATCGAATCGAAACGGGGAAGTAGTTCCGGTCTTCGCGTCACTACAGCTTCTCCGAAGAGGGCCCCGCATTTTGTCCCTCCTATATAAAATACGTCTGCTAATCGCGCAATGTCTTTGATTGTTACATCAGTTTCCGGAGAAGCGATTCCGTATGCAAGGCGTGCACCATCGATAAAAAGAGGAATCTGGAGATCCTGACAGGTTTGGGAGATTGCTGTCAGCTCATTTAGTGAATAAAGGGTTCCGAATTCGGTCGGATGGGAGATATAGACCATTGACGGGCGCACCATGTGAATATATGTGTCGTCGTTGTAGAAGTTTTCTACATAGTTTCTTATCTCCGCTGCGCTAATTTTACCTTTTGTTCCGGGGAGTGGTAAAACCTTGTGGCCATCAGCCTCAATTGCACCGGATTCATGCACATTGATATGTCCTGATTCGCAGCATAGAACCCCATCGTTTCTTGAAAGAAGTCGGTCGATTACGGTTTTGTTGGTTTGTGTGCCACCCTGAAGAAAATAAACGGATCCTTTTTCGAGTCCGCATGCATCCAGAATGATCCTGCGTGCTATCGCAGTAAATGGGTCGTTGCCGTAGCCCTCTGTTTTAAGCATATTGGTGTCGCATAATATTTTGAGGACCTCCGGGTGAGCACCGGCCATATAATCGCAGTTGAAGTGTATCATTAGAAGTGTTATATATTGTGTTTTTAAAATTCGATGCAAAATTAGCGAAAAAAATGGAAAAAGAGAGATCCGGCTTGCCAGAATGAAAAAAAATGCCTAAATTTGCAGTCGCTAATTCCGCCATGGCTCAAAAAAGCGTGGACAGAAGTCTACCGCCTAACGGATATAATTGAATTTCAATAAAATAGTAAATGTACGCTATCGTAGAAATCAAAGGACAGCAGTTTAAGGCTGAAGAGGGAAAATACCTCTATGTCCACCATCTCGGCGATGATGTGAAGGCTGGCGACGCAGTGTCGTTCGACAAGGTTCTTCTTCTTGACGCCGACGGCGATGTTACAGTCGGAGTGCCTGCCGTTGAAGGTGCAAAGGTGAATTGTGAAGTTCTCGAACCCCTTGTAAAGGGTGAGAAGGTGATCGTATTCAAGAAGAAACGCCGCAAGGGTTATCGTCGTAAAAACGGTCATCGTCAGCAGTTCACAAAGGTGATGATTAAATCAATTGAAAAGTAATTAACAGAACTCATCGGATATGGCACATAAAAAAGGTGTCGGCAGTTCAAAGAACGGCCGTGAATCAGAAAGCAAACGACTCGGTGTGAAAATCTATGGTGGGTCAAACTGCAAGGCAGGCAACATCCTGAAGCGTCAGCGTGGAACCCAGCATCATCCTGGTCTCAACGTAGGAATGGGCAAAGATCATACTTTGTTCGCTCTTATTGATGGTGTGGTTGTCTTCTCTACAGGAAAAGAGGGACGCAAGTTTATTAACGTTCAGCCTCATCAGAATTGATTGATCCTCTCTATCAAGAAAAAATAGAATGGCCACGGTTGAAACCGTGGCCATTCTATTTTTTCTTAAAGCTGTTTATTAAATGGTGAAAAAAACGTCCATCTATTCGAATAGATGGACGGAGCACATATCGTATTTATATCCGGTTATTCTTCTTCGTAATGTCTGTTGAATCCTTTCTTTATGCCTTCCATGTTCAGTCGCAGAACATTGCGCGATAGGAGAGACGATCTTCCTGAAGACGATGTCTGCGTTTGATGGCTCTTTTTCTCAATCCTTTCTTGATAAGGAAATCACAGGAATATTTGCCTGATCCTGCAGTGAAGAACCATAGGCAACCGAAGAACGACAGGAATGCCTGCATGTCGAAAACTCCAGCCACCAGCGATTCAACAGCGGAAGCTGTGAAGAGGAGGGTGATGGCGCCCATGGAGAAACGGGTGAAGAGTCCCAATCCAAGAGATACGCCGGTAATTATTTCAAAAATAGCATAGTGGAGAGCGGGCAGAGGTGATGTGGGTGCGGTGAGATGTCCCGACAATATCAGGATGCCTGAAGTTGCCAACATGGAGGCCAGAAAAATCCGGAAGGAAAGCATATAGACGCCAAAACGATCCACTCCGGGAGCAGACGTCGGCAACATTGCGTTGACTTCACTCATTACGCTTTTTCTTTCGGAGCACACAGTTCTGGATGCTGTCTCAAGAATAGAAGGGTTGACTGTGCTGTATAGAGCTCCGAGCGTTTTACGTCCGGGGTCAACCGAGATTATTTCTGTTCTATTTGTTTCCATAATGAAGCGTACAATATGGATGGTAAATATTTTTTACAAAAGCTCAATTTTAAGCAATCGGGGAATTCCGATTACACCGACATAACGTATGTGGTGTGTGTTTTGTTGTGTGACTGGATAAATTTTTTTTGAAAAAAAGAATTTTTCTACGAAAAATGTTATCAGTCAGGAAAAAATCTTCCACTTTTTTCAAAATAATCATAGACTGACACTGACTCCTGCCGTTATGCATCTTGGAAGCGCGGGGCCATAGATATATCCTGAGTCACGATTGAATCCCTGATCGAAATCATTCTGGTAGGAGTTGAAAATGTTGGTCACTCCTGCCGTAATATCAAGATCGCATCCATTGAAAATCTTAAAGCAATAAGAAAACCGGAGAGATGCATCGAAAAAGGTCGGAGTCTTGACTGCTACGTCTACAGGCGTTCCCGAACCGGCGAGATGTTGAACTGTCATCGGACCGGTTAGATTGCCGGTCAGCATTGCATTCAGACGTTTGGTGATTCCAACTCTGGCTGTGAGATAACCATATATGTCTGGAGTGCGGAATAAATGCTTCTCGGGAGCAACATCAGGGTTATCGCTCCAGTATTCAGGTTTTTTATAGCGGCTTTTTTGGAGAGTGATTCCTGCCTGCATGTCGAAATGGTCTGAGAAATAGGCTTTCATTTCAAGGTTGAGGCCGGCCACGGTTGCTCCGGAGCCGTTATAGCGTTCAAGAACTGTGTTTCCTGCCGCATCCGGCAGCTCAAGTTGCCGCAGTGCGAAAACATCCTTGAGGTCGGTGAAGAATCCTTCAACAAGGAAATTGGTCTGCACATCTCCGATTGTGGCATACATGTCTGAAGAGATGCTGAAACTCTGTGAGCTTTCCTCCTTCAGGTTGGGGGCAAGAATGGTCACCACTCTCTCCCCTCCTACAATAGCAACGTGGAAATCCTCGTCATACGCCTGGGGGGAGCGGAATCCCGTGGAATATGAGAGACGGAAATTGAAATGATCGGAAGGATTGAATCGGATGTTGGCACGCGGAGAGATGATGGCATGATTGATGAGGGAGTGTTTATCTACCCGGGCTCCGATAAGAAATCCCCATCTTTCGTCTCTCCATTCATTTTGCGCATAAGCACTGAAGATATTTACGGTTTGAGCAACGTCGTGGTCATATCCAAGGGTGATGTCGTGAAGGCGGTTGTAGGAATATTCGATGCCTCCGATAAGTTGAGAGGGCATGAATAAAAGACGTTCGAATGGATGAGACCATTGGGATCCAGCGGTGACCACAATGTCGGATGTGCGGCCGTATGCGTCAGGATCCATTTCTGATCCGTAATAGCTTTTTCGTTGGGTGTTTTGGAGCGCGGCAAAAATGGAGGCATGGTCCTTATGGTCGAAAGGCCAGATGTCAAAAGTGGCTTCGGCTGCCTGAATGTTGTGTTCCGCCTGTTCGGCCACCATCGCCATGTGAGGTTGCTGGTCAAGTTGATCGCCTCCCCTCCTGTATTCGTGGGTCGCATGATATTCCACCGATAGTTTGGTGTCTTCGGATGTCTTGAAAAATGTTCTTCCGCCAAGGGTCTGGCTTTTTAGTTGAGCAACTTCGGTGAATCCATCCTTGTCATGGTCATAGCCGTCGCGGAAACGACTCTGTCCGTAGACCATTATTCCTGCTTTGTTATTGTCTGTAACCACTGAGGCATTGAATGTCGTGTTGTTGTCAAGAGAGGCTGATGGTCCTATCGATGTCAGAGTGTGGGAAGCTTGTGCTGAGTTTACGATCGGGTCTTTCGTTATGATGTTGATAGTTCCTCCGATTGCCGAAGAGCCGAATAGTGCCGAACCTCCACCTCGCATAACCTCGATACGGTCGATCATATTGGCGGGAATCTGCTCAAGACCATATACTCCTGTGAGGGCGGAGAAGACGGGCCGGGAATTCATGAGTATCTGGGAGTAATGCCCGTCAAGACCATTGATTCTCACTTGGGTGAAGCCGCAGTTCTGACAATCGTTTTCAACTCTGACTCCCGGTTGGAAATCAAGGCCGTCGGCAAGGGAACATGCACCGACATCTGTCAGTAGCCTGCCGGTCGTAACATTGACCAGCGAGGGGCTCTCTCTTCGCTTCACTTCGCTTTTTGAAGACGTGACAACCACCTGATCAAGCATAAAGGCGTCTGGCTTAAGTTCAAAATTTAGCTCGAGAGTCTTCCCGGCAATTGCTTCTGCTTTTAATGTCTGGGATGCAAACCCCGCAAAGGAGGCTTCAATCATATAGGTGCCTGGTTTAAGATGCCGGAAAACGTAGTGACCTGATCCGTCGGTAAGCACTCCGGTGGTGGTCCCTTTGATTGAGACTGTACAGAATGGGATGTGTTCGCCGGTGTTGGCATCGACCACATGGCCGCCGATATTGGCATCTGAAGGAACCGGAGCAGAAGTAGTGTATGAATATAGTGGCATTACGGATGCTATTGCAACCGCCAGATAGATAATATGCCTGAGCATTGCGTTTATTTTGAGAAAAAATGTGGGTAGTGTTAGTCGCAACATATCCGGGGAAATAATTCCGCGACTATATTGCAAAATCTATTATTTCAAAATCTATTAATTAAGGAGAGAAAGATTATGCTCAGACAATAGGGGGAGCCCGAAGTGGAATGGAAACTTCAGGTTTAAAAAAAGAAGGAGTGGTTATCCTTGTATTTATCTTTGTCAAAAAGATATCAAACCTTGGTAAGAGCCTTTCGGCAGTAGTCGCCTTCATGCAGGCTGCCGTCATGTTGAATCCAGCAATCTGATCCAGTGATTGTGATGAATGGCTATGGTTCGATTGAGGACAGTAGGGATGGGAATGGGTGATTCTGTGGCCCAGAGAGTCGCGATGTGTGTGTATGAATAGCGTGTCCGCGAAAACAAAGTTCACGAACAACGCTATTAATACTGATGCGACAATCCTTGGCATTTCAGGGAATTAGTCTGGTAAAGTGATTTTGAAATATTCGGATGGAGTGTGGGCTTCCTTGATATATCCCTTCATCCGTTCCACAATGTCTGGATGGATGGCTGCTACGTCGTTGTCTTCATGGAGATCTTCAGCAAGATTGTAAAGACGGCATTTCCCCTTCTCCACAACAAGTTTCCAGTCTCCCTCTCTGACGCCGATCATGTCGGTTTCATGGAATTCCCAATAAAGGTAGTCGTGTTTCTTCTGGTTGTCGTTGTCTCCCAGAATGGTAGGGAGAATGGATATTCCGTCGAACCAATCATTTTCTACATTCGGATTGCGGTATTTCTCCTCATAGTTATCGATTCCCGCCATATCGCAGAATGTAGCCATAAGGTCATAGAACGCAAAGGGATGGTCGTTT
Source organism: uncultured Sangeribacter sp. (assembly GCA_964425935.1). Taxonomy (GTDB): domain Bacteria; phylum Bacteroidota; class Bacteroidia; order Bacteroidales; family Muribaculaceae; genus Lepagella. Next base: position 49,126 of record CAYROR010000009.1, on the reverse strand, counting down.
TCACTTCCGGCCTCTACTTTCCCGGGCCAACGCACGATAAACGGAATGCGGATTCCTCCCTCGTGTGTTGAACGTTTGATGCCTTTCAGAAGTCCATCGCGGTTAAAGAAAGTTGGATCCGCTCCTCCCTCCTCATGAGGACCGTTGTCTGATGTGAATATCACGATCGTATTGTCATCAAGACCCTTCTCCTTGAGTTTATCCATGATCTCTCCAACCATAAAATCAAGTCGGGTGATCATTCCGGCAAATTGGGAATGTGCGATCGAAGTAGGATTATAGCGTGAATCCTCGTTCCCCTTGAAGATTTTCTCATTGGAGGGAGAGAACATGGTTTCATAATGGGTGAGGATGGAGTCGCGGGGTTGGATGAGCTCAGCATGTGGAAGAGTGTATGTGAAAAATCCTATGAATGGTTCATCCGGTTTTCTTGAATCAAGCCATTCAAGCGCTTTCTCGTGGATCAGATCGGCAGAATACTGTTCCCGGTTGAGATAGTCGTCTCCAAACATCGCATGCTGTATATTCTGTTCAAGAGTGACGCGTTTCACTTCGTTGTCTCCTCGTTCGCGACTATATTCGTTCATGAAATTAGGATAATATAGATGGGCCTGAAACTGACATATATATCCATAAAATTCATCGATGCCGCGTTTATCGGGAGTGGATGGTGAACCTTCGTAGCCTCCGGCCCATTTGCCAAACATTCCGGTGGCATAGCCGTTGTCTTTGAAAATCTCCGGAATGATGATATGAGCCGTGTCGTAGGGTTGTTGTCCCACTACCGAATAATCGAGATTATCTCCATATTTCATGTTGAGCTTGTCGCGCCAATATTCCTTGTTGCCTCTGACGAGTGTGTGGCCAGAATGTTGGCCTGTCATCAGTGTGGCTCTTGTCGGGGCTGAAACAGGACTCCCGGAATAAGCTTGCGTGAACCTCATCCCTTCTTTAGCCAGCTTGTCGATACTCGGGGTAGCAATATATTTCTGTCCGTAGCACCCGAGATCGCCATATCCCATATCATCACACATAATGTAAAGTATATTGGGCTTTCTGACTTCTTCTTTGGCCATCAGGAGAGATGGAAATATGGTCATGGCGGCGGCCGCTCCTAAAAAGAGGTTGGTTTTCATGATGAAAGTAGTTTGTGGATTGCAAAATTAATCAAAAAAAACTTGCCGACCAATGTCGTGACAGATATTATGGCTAACTTTGCATCCGTAGAGCGAGTAATCCGAATGAAACCTACAACAAATGAATTATATGGAAGCAGATGGACCAACCGGCAGATTCTCCGGCTGGCAATTCCTGCTATAGTCAGCAACATCACTGTTCCGCTACTTTCACTTAGCGATACCGCCGTTTCCGGGCATCTGGGCTCCGCGGATGCTTTAGGTGCAATTGCAGTTGGCACGATGATGATCAACATGGCATATTGGCTTTTCGGTTTTCTTCGGATGGGGACTACCGGCCTCGCTGCAGAAGCTTATGGAAAAGGGGATAGGCGTGAGAAAATAATGGTGGTGTGGCGTGCGTTGGCTGTTGCTGTCAGTGCAGGGACATTGCTGATAATACTCTCGCCGGCTCTCAGACCGTTACTGCTGATGCTTTCTGGTGCTTCTCCTGATGTCGGAGTGCTTGCCGGAGAATATTATTCCGTATGTATATGCGGAGCTCCGGCACTTTTGGGCACCATGGCCCTTTCCGGTTGGATGATCGGAATGCAAAACACGGTTTATCCTATGGTCACCGCCATTGTATCGAATTTGGTCAATATTCTCCTTAGCGTCATTTTCGTTTTTGTCTGTGATTTCGGATTTGTGGGAGTCGCTTGGGGTACGCTCGTGGCCCAATGGATTGGATTCTTTATTGCAGTTCTGCTGTCCCGGCGCCTCGGCGCTCGATATGTTCTTCTATTCAGAGGTCCTGAAGGAAGACCCTTATGCCGCGAGATTGTAAAAGGAGATGGGCTTGGAAAATTCTTCAGGGTAAATACAGACATATTTTTCCGATCATTCTGCATCATGGCTGTTTCGATGACCGTCACGTCGGTAGGCGCAAGACTCGGCACAGTCACCCTTGGAGCAAATGCCGTCCTGATGCAGTTTTTCATATTCTTCTCCTATTTTATGGATGGTTTCGCATTTGCCGGAGAAGCCCTGACCGGTAGATTTAAAGGGGAGAACAATAAGACCATGATAGGGAGGTGTGTGCGCCAGCTTCTATGGTGGTCAGCCGGGGTGGCGACACTCTTTTTCACGATATATTATTTTGGAAGCACAACAATATCGGGATTGATAACAGACAATCCCGATATATTAAGAAGGGTCGGAGAGATGAGATGGGTAGTGTTGTTATTGCCTCCTTTATCAGTCGGAGCGTTTATTTTCGATGGATTCTATATCGGGATGACGATGACCCGTAGATTATTGGGAGCCACGTCGCTGGCCGCGCTGATGTTTTTTGCGGTCGCCTTTATCCCCACATCCGGCCATCTTCCCGGCAACGACCTCCTCTGGACCGCCTTCCTCACCTACCTCTCCCTCCGCGCCCTCCTCCTTGCAGCTCCGAGCCGCCGGTTATTTAGCATCCATTGACTCTATCCTGGTAATCTCTTAGGATATTCTTTTTTCACTAAAAAGAAGAGGTGGCGGCGGAGGGATTTCCATTTGGGGAAAATGGCCCAGGGGCGGAGGGTGCTGTAGGAGAGGAGAATGAGGATCACGGAGAGGATTGCGGCAATGAGGAGCCAGCCGAAGATCTCTTTCATGGAAACTGTCAGTGCCTGGCTCTGTATAGTGCCGATTATTCCGAATAAGGAGCGTCCATCAACTTCGGGGTTGAAATCTACAATGTTTCTGCTGATGAGCGAGAGGTTCTTTGCCATGGTGTGGCGAAGTAGTTCCCCGATTACTGCCGGACCAAGCGTGGCTCCCATCACAGCTCCTGTGAAACCGTTGACTGCCACGGCCTGTGGGAATACGGTGAAGGGAAGCCCGCTCTGAACTATGGAGGTAAGTAAAACTATCGTGATTATGACTGAGGCCATTCCTCTGATGAAAAGCGGGATGAAGAGCATCTCTTTTTCCACTCCGTAGTCTATCAGGAAATAGAAGTAGGCAAGATAGAGTGCTGCAAGAGAGAAGGCAATGGCTGCCATTGTCTTGTATCTCCATTTTCTTAGAGCGAAAGTGAAATATGTGAAGATGCATCCGATGAAAATTCCTGCCAGCACAAACCAATTGAGGTCAATGAGGTTGGTATCGTCAAATCCAAGGATGGTTGACGCATAGGAGTGTTCAAACACGTGTTCTGTGGCCAAAAGAGTGTTGAAAACGAGATATACAAGAGTGGCGTTGACAACACTTCTGTTGCATAGCGCAGGAAATGAAATATATGGATGATGAAGGAATGTGGCGCGCCACAGATTGATGAGCAGACATGCCATTCCAAGAATTGTTGCTCCGCGGATTTCGGCGGCCTCCCACCAGTCGTAGAAATTTCCATATAGACAGATAAATGCAAAGCATAGCATGAAGCCGGCCCAAAGAATAGCCCCGAGCCAGTCGATTCCAAGAAGGGGAATATACATGGGGCCTCTCATGGGCCTCACCAGAAACAGAACCATCACCATCATCAAGGCAAGGAGGGCGATCATTATCCAGTGCATGTATTCCCACTTGGAATAGAAGTCAATGTAGATGGCCGCAATTCCAGAAAGCTGGATCACGCTATCCACAATTATGAAAACATAGCAGAAGAAGACAGCCATGTCTCTTGAAGGAGTGATCCAGAGTTGGATTGTAGAGTTGCAGGCAAGTGTGGCTTGCATTCGGAACCATCCTGCGATAAGACATGTGATCACAAGGACGGGGACACTTGATGTTAATGCGCAAATCATGTTGGCGGCAATAAGCACGGTTCCTGCCACAAGGAGCTGAGTCCTTGTGGAGAAACGGAACTTAATCCTGAACATCACCGCGAAATTAACGGCCATACCGATAAGCGATGCATATCCGGCCATCAGGATGTCTTCCTGCATAAGGGCGGTGGTGCCGACCATCGCCGATGCGGAAGCCAGGTAGACTCCTCCTGAAAACTGAACGATAAGCACGAAGAGAATAAAGAGCCAGGGTTTCAGTTTCCTGGGAATAAAAGAGGGCACTTCGGGAATGTCGAAAGGTCCCTGGGGAGCATTCCAGTCAGACATGTCAATATTTCACTCTACATTCCACATTCATCCCGGCACGGAGTTTTTCAAGCTCTTCCGAATTGTTGTCGGTTGAGAAATCTATCCTTATGGGGATGCGTTGTCTCACTTTCACGAAGTTGCCTGCGGAGTTATCTTGCGGAATAAGGGAAAGGGATGCTCCGGAGGCTGTGGAGATGGAGGTGACAGTTCCGTGGAACGTCTCTCCCGGGAAAGCATCGACGGTGATCTCCACCTGATTACCGGGTTTAATGTTCCGGAGTTGAGTTTCCTTATAGTTTGCATCCACCCATACATCTCCCGACTCCACAACGTCAAGTAGTGTCTGTCCCGGCTGGACAAGCTGCCCCTCCCGGATTTCCTTACGGGATGTGTATCCATCGCATGGAGCAAGAATTACCGTGTAGCTGAGGTTGAGTTCTGCAGTGGCGAGCATAGCCTCGGCAAGTTCTATAGCCGCTTCAGATTGTGAGATTCTCTGCCTGTTAATGTCGACAACCGAAGATGAGGCTCTTTTCTGACGAGAAAGCATCTCATATCTGGCTTTTTTCGCCTCAAAATCCGTTTTAGCCGCATCATACTGCCGCCGGGTGACAGCATCGTTCTCGAGGAGTTTCTCGAAGCGTGATAGATCGATTGCAGCCATATCCATAAGCACCTTGGCCTCATTCAGGGAAGCGTCGCTTACTGCCACGTTGGCAGATGCTGATGCCACCGAACGATCCGCCACGTTGTGTCCGGCGAGTGCGGCCTGATAGTCGGCCCTGGCTTTAGCCACACCAAGACGCATGTCGGCATCGTCGATAACAACGAGGGTGTCTCCTTTCATCACCTTCTCGTATTCCTTGAATCGTATCTCCTTGATATATCCTTGTACCCTGCTGTTGACGGGAACAATTCTCCGACACACCTGCGCATTGTCGGTGAATTCCACCTTCCCGAGGTGGATGAATTTGCCAGCTGTCCAGATTACGGCTACGGCAATCACAACCAGACTGAGAATATAGGAAATTATTTTCTTTGTTCTGTGTTTCATATTATTCCGGAAGTAAATAGAAGTTTATAATAGTAGTAGATAATGTTGATTCTGGCGTTTACGAGTTCCTGCTGCGCCTCAAGCCTGGAGTTTGCGGCGTCGAGCATATCGGTGATCAACGCCATGTCGGAGGAATATCGTGTTGCCGTGGTTTTATAGTTGCGTTCTGCCAGCTCCACGCTCTTTTCACGTGATTTCAGCTCTTCGAAGGCCTCAAGATATTTCAGATGGTCGGCTTTGACGAGCATGCTTAGTTCCTCACGGCTGGCGTCAAGACGTTCTTTAGCATTCTTCACCGCAATCCGGCTTCTGGATAGTGATTTATTCCCTTTATAAAGAGAAGAAATATCATATCCGACACCAATCCCGACATACCAATAGCTGAGATTGCGATTTATCGGGGGCACTTCCACGAGTATTGGGCCATCGATTGTCCAGGCAGCCTGGATGCCGATTTTAGGAAGTAGTCCTGCTCTGACAATGGCTTCCGATTTCTTGCTTATTTCCACCCCGTTGCGGGCGAGAGCGATTGAAGGGGCATTGGCTTCAGCTTCCGCGTGCCACCAATTCTCCGATTCAACAGGGAGCGAGCGGTCAAGAATTGTGGAATCCGGCACGATGATAGTGTTCTCCGGAAGTCCGGCAGTTGTCACTAGATTGTTGTTAAGAATCTTCAGGGTGTTTTCGATTCTAACCAGACTGAGCTCAAGGTTAGCAACCAGAAGTTCGTAGCGGGTTATGTCGTTGCGAAGGGCAGTTCCCTGTTCATATCGAGCCTGCATTTCTTCGAGCACCTGTCTGGCTGCCGACAGATTTCCCTCAATTACATGCTTAAGATTTGAGCACTTATAAATGTCGAGATAGAATCCAGTTAGCTGAAATCTTATGTTATCACGCTTGAAATCCTTTTCATAACGGGCAGCTGTTGATTTCAGACCGGCGAGATCAATGGCGTTGGATATAGCGCCCCCGGTGAATAGTGGTTGGGAAATATTTATGGAAAGTCCAGTTCCAAGATGAGGGATTGGAGCTTTCTGATAATCACCCAGTTTGCGGTTTACGGTGAATCCGTCGCCGATATAACTAAGAGAAAACGATGCATTGATGTCCGGGAGTCGTCCGGAACGTGCTACTGCAATCTCTTTTTCCGTCTCCTCAAGAGCGGAAAATGATGGGCGGAGTTGTGCGCTGTTCGCCTCGGCAGTCTTGAAGATTTCATCAAGTGTGATGACAGTCTGCCCATATACGCATGCTCCGGCGCCCGGCAGAGCGGCGCATAGCAACCCTGCGAGCAATCGAAGATTGTTCTTCATTAGGAATTAAAAATGTAGATGGATAGAATTGACATCATGCATAAGGCATGATGCCTGGAGAAAAATGAATCATAAAAGAGCAGCCGGAGCTGTGCTTTTCCAATTCTCCAGAAATCCCCAGTTCATCACAACCGGGGCAAATTTGAAATCTAAAGATGATATATTTAAGCTATGAAACATTTGCAGCGTGATTCACATTATTCTTTCGGAATCACGCTGCAAAATTAGTAAAAAAAACGAAATAAGGCGTCTTAATCAAGTGTTAAAATCTTCAATTGCCTTAATCAGAGTGTTTTTCCAATGGGAATATGCCTCAAGGTAGGGTGCTCTGTCGCTTGCCGGATAAACTGTTTCCAGAACTTTCAGCGAGGCAAAAGCCTCCTCCGGACCTGAGTATATTCCAGCTCCTATTCCAGCCCCTCTGGCGGCTCCGGCAGCTCCGTCGGTATCAATGAGATCGATTGTCGCTCCAGATACTGATGCAAGCGTTTCGCGGAACACGGGGCTGAGGAACATGTTGGCGTTTCCAGCGTGGATTCTTGTGATATCCATTCCGATTCCCTTCATGATTTCCATGCCATACATGAAAGAGAATACGATCCCTTCCTGCGAGGCACGGATAATGTGGCGACGATCGTGGATATTGAAGTTGATTCCGTGGAAAGAGCAACCTATCTGGCGATTTTCAAGGATTCGTTCGGCTCCATTTCCGAAGGGAAGGACTGTCACCCCCTGGCTTCCTACGGGCACTTCCTCCGCGAGGATATTCATGTCGGCGTAAGAGATGCCTTGCGGAGCAATGTTGCGTTTCACCCAGGTGTTGAGAATTCCTGTTCCATTGATGCAGGTCATCACTCCGACACGTGTCTGAAGGCTGCTGTGATTTACATGGGCGAAATTATTCACCCGAGAGCGCGGATCATAATCAACCGTGCCGTTAATGCCATAGACAACTCCCGATGTTCCGGCTGTAGAGGCCACTTCGCCGGGATTGAACACATTGAGAGAAAGGGCATTGTTCGGCTGATCACCGGCTCTGTAGGTAACGGGTGTCCCGGGGGCCAGCCCGAGTTCACGCGCAGCTTCATCCGTAAGTTTGCCTTGCTCGGAGAAAGTGGGCTTTACTTCCGGGAGGATATCCATAGGAAATCCGAAATAGTCCATGAGGAAAGATGCGGGAGCATTTTCCTTGAAATCCCAAAGCATATATTCAGAAAGACCTTCAGGAGTCGTGCAAAGCTCTCCGGTCATTTTCATGGCTATGTAGTCTCCGGGCAACATCACCTTCCAGATTTTAGAGAATGTGTCGGGTTCGTTCTCTTTCAACCAGGCCAGCTTGGAGGCTGTGAAATTACCAGGAGAGTTCAAGATATGGTTCAGACAGTTTTCGGCACCAATTTCTGAAAATGCCTTCTCTCCGAAAGGCACACCGCGAGAGTCACACCAGATTATCGCATCACGTAATACTTTCCCATTACGGTCTACGGCAACCAGACCATGCATCTGGAAGCTGATACCGATTGCTTTTATCCCTGCAGGATCAACGTTGCTTTCCGAAAGCACTTCGGCCGTTGCATCCTTGAGATAGTTCCACCAGTCGTCGGGCCGTTGCTCCGCCCAACCCTCGCGAAGCGCCTTAATCGGCGCTTCGCTTTTCGGGAAGAACGCGGAAGCCACACATTTTCCGGAAAGGGCATCAACGAGTGCCGCTTTCACGGAAGAACTTCCTATGTCGTAGCCTAAAAGATACATAGACGCTCAGGCTCAGGCATACATATTAACGATAGCCTCATAGAGTTCCTGCTTTCCGGAGGTGACAGCAGGTTCGTTGACCTCAGCGCCGATTGCAGCGAGCTGCTCGAGAGAGAGTTTTCCCTCCTCGAATTCCTTGCCCTTGCCGCTGTCGAAAGATGCATAGCGGTCGGCGAGCATTTTCTTATAAGGAGATTTTTCCAGAACGTTGGCTGCCGATTCAAGAGCGCGGGCCATGGCATCCATGCCGGCTATATGGGCGATGAAAATGTCTTCAAGATCAGTAGAATTGCGGCGGGTCTTCGCGTCAAAGTTAGTTCCTCCGTTTCCGAACCCACCATTGCGGATCACCTGCATCATGGCCTGGGTAAGTTCATAATTGTCAATGGGGAACTGGTCGGTGTCCCAACCGTTCTGATAGTCCCCGCGGTTGGCGTCGATGCTTCCGAGCATTCCGTTGTCGACAGCCACGGCAAGTTCATGTTCGAAAGTGTGGCCGGCGAGAGTGGCGTGATTAACCTCAATGTTGACCTTGAAATCCTTGTCGAGACCATGCTCCTTGAGGAATCCTATCACGGTCTCGGTGTCAACATCATACTGATGTTTCGAAGGCTCCATAGGTTTCGGCTCAATAAGGAATGTGCCGGTGAAGCCTTTGGAACGGCCATAATCGCGGGCCATGCGCAACATGGTTGCGAGATGTTCCTTCTCACGTTTCTGATCGGTGTTGAGAAGGCTCATATAGCCTTCACGTCCACCCCAGAACACATAGTTCTGACCACCGAGTTCGATGGTGGCATCAATAGCATTCTTGATCTGAACCGCAGCGCGGGCAACTACGTCGAAGTCAGGATTCGTGGCCGCTCCGTTCATATAGCGGGCGTTGGAGAAAACATTGGCGGTGCCCCAGAGGTTCTTGATGCCTGTTTCCTGCATTTTTTCTTTAATATAAGCCACGATAGTCTTGAGGTTGGCCTCATATTCGGCAACAGAATTACCTTCGTCTACGAGATCCACGTCATGGAAACAGAAATACTCGATTCCAAGTTTCTGCATGATCTCGAAACCGGCATCCACTTTGTCTTTCGCACGCTGGATTGGACATTCTGCCGAATTCCAAGGGAATTTCTTGGTGCCGACTCCAAACTGGTCGCCGCCTTCGGCGCAAAGTGTGTGCCACCATGCCATTGCGAATTTCAGCCAGTCTTTCATCGGCTTGCCGAGGATCACTTTCTCCGCATCATAGTAGCGGAACGCGAGGGGATTGAAACTTGACGTTCCCTCGAATTTTATTTTCCCGATCGAGGGGAAGAATTCTTTCTTTTCCATTTAAGTAGGATATTATGATGGTAATAAAATTCCAAGGTAATCTTGACGCACTATTGATGAACGTTTGGAACAGTGCGGGGAAATCACAAAGGCAAAGTTAGAAAAATTTTTTCAAAAAAAAACATATCATGAAATTTCAATGTCAGAAAGGGGGCAAAATAGGACTTTCATGATTTTTTTCTGTAACAAAATTGATAAAAATCGGATTTGGTTCTTTTTTCGTTGTGTGATCCCGACTTTTTTCGTTAAGTTTGCACATAATATCTCAATGACCGCGAAAAATGAAAAATAGGATAATAGGAATATTGGCTGCCGGCCTCACAGCCGTAATTACGGTTTTAAGCCCTCCGGCAGACGCGCAACAAAACTCCGGCACTTTCCATAACCCCGTGATTTGGGCGGATGCCCCAGATCCCGACGTCATCAGAGTGGGAGATTATTTTTATATGGTGACCACCACGATGCATCTGATGCCCGGCTGCCCCGTGATGCGTTCAAAAGATCTGGTGAACTGGGAAACGATTGGATACGTGTTTGATCGGCTGGAAGATACTCCTAAATATGATCTCATTGACGGAACTGTATATGGGAAAGGTCAGTGGGCCACCTCCATCCGTTATCGCGACGGAAGGTTCTACGTTCTTTTCTCTCCTAACGACCATCCGTATCGTTCCTATATTTATACTTCGGAGAATCCAGCCGGTCCCTGGACACTCCTCACACGCACTGACCATTTCCACGACGCTTCCCTTCTTCTGGATGATGACGGCAAAGCATACGTTTTTTATGCGGGCGGCCCGATACGTGTCCGAGAGCTTAAAGAAGATCTGTCAGGAGTCAAGGAGGGGGGAATTGATCAGGTGGTTATTCAGCCTGACAGCACTGAGACCGGCCTTCATGAAGGAAGTCGCGTGATTAAACATAATGGTAAATATTATGCATTTGTGATTTCATGGCCGGCAGGCAAGCCTCGCCGTCAGTTGTGCTATGTGGCCGACAATATCACCGGTCCCTACGAAAAATATGTTGTTCTGGAGTCTGAATTCGGCGGCTTCCCATTCGTTGGCCAAGGTTGTATCGTCGATGACCAGAATGGCGAGTGGTGGGGCATGATATTCCAGGATCGTGGCGGTGTGGGAAGAGTGCTGACTCTGAATCCCTGTAATTTTACTGCTGGCGTACCCATGCTTGGTGACAGCAACGGAAAAGTGCCATATAAAGTAACGAAATTCATTGAGCCTGGAGCCCGGAACGTGGTGAGTGAGTCAGATGATTTCTCTGATGGGAAAAAGTCAATTCTTTGGCAGTGGAACCACAATCCGATAGATTCAGTGTGGTCGCTGACAGAGCGTCCCGGCTATCTGCGATTGAAGACATCACGGGTTGTCAATAACCTTTTCGATGCTCCAAACACGATCTCTCAGCGGATGGAAGGGCCTGGAGGGAATGCTGTTGTAAAACTTGAGACATCCGGAATGCGCCCCGGCGATATGGCGGGATTTGCAGCGTTTAACGGAGATTCCGGTTTGCTAAGGATAGAAGCGGATGATGATGGTAAATATCTCGTTTGCGGAACGACATCTGTGGCTCTTGGCGAACATCATGAAGTGGCCGACGTGTCATCGGTCGATTGGGTAAGGCTTCCGCTTGAATCAGATGTGGTATTCCTGAGAATCGACACTGATTTCCGTCCAGGTCAGGACATCGCGACATTTTCCTATAGTTTTGACGGAAATGAATGGGAAAGCATAGGCCAACCATTTAAGATGATCTTCGACTATCGAAGATTCTTTATGGGGACACGCTATGCCATCTTCAACTATGCCACCCGTGAGGCAGGAGGATACGTTGATATTGACAGTTTCAAGGTGTTCACCAGTCCTGACAAATGAAACCTTCCCAAAATTTGAAATAAAGAAAAAACACTTATACACATGAAACGAAACATCACTCTTTTAGGACTCTCCTGCGGACTTCTGATGGTTAGCGCCGGGTGTGCCTCCAAAGCTAAAGGGATTGATCCCCAAAGCTCTGTTGCCATCTTTGATTCCTTCAGCTATGAGGGAAATGATGACTACTACAACAGCAATCCTCTCCCTAATGAAAGTTCCTACTACAATCCTGTTCTTGCAGGATGGAATTCAGATCCGTCGATCTGCACGAATGGAGAAGGGGATTATTTTCTTGCCACCTCCAGTTTCACATTCTTCCCCGGAGTGCCCCTCTATCACAGCCGCGACCTTGTCAACTGGAAACAGGTTGGCCATGTACTTAGCCGTCCTTCTCAGCTTGTCAACATGGAACACCAGCATGTGAGCGGAGGAATCTTCGCTCCCGCCATTTCATATAATCCTGCCAATAAGACGTATTATATGATCACTACTAATGTCGGAGCAGGAAATTTCTTTGTGAAAACACAAGATCCATTCGGCGAATGGAGTGATCCCATCATGCTGCCTGAAGTCCAGGGAATTGATCCGGCCTTTTTCTTTGATGAAGACGGAAAGGGATATATAGTCAACAACGATGATGCGCCGGATGGGAAGCCGGAATATCCGGGCCACCGCACTGTAAGGGTGGTGGAGTTCGACACTGCTACGGATAAATGTGTCGGTGAACGCAAAATTGTGGTCAATAAAGGATGCCGTCCTGAAGAGAAACCGATCTGGTGTGAGGGCCCGCATATTTATAAAATTGACGGGAAATATTATCTTATGACAGCGGAGGGAGGCACAAGCGGCTGGCATAGCGAAGTGATCTATAGAGGAGACACTCCGTTCGGCCCTTACACCCCATGGGAAGGAAATCCAATCCTCACTCAGCGCACGCTTGACCCCAATCGCGAGAATCCGGTTACCTGTGCCGGACATGCCGATCTCGTGAAGACGCCGGAAGGAGATTGGTGGGGCGTTTTCCTCGCGTGTCGGCCTGTTGCACAAGACAAAGAGAATCTCGGAAGAGAGACTTTCATGCTCCCCGTGCGCTGGACAGAAGATGGGTGGCCTTATTTCCTTGATAAGGATGAGACTGTTCCTCTTGTTGTCGATAAACCCGGAACTGTGCGGGGTGAAGACCTGACTTTCGGCAACTATTCTGAAACAGAGGAATTCTCCGACTCAACTTTAGGAGTGAAGTGGATGACACTCCGCGGCCCGGCAACTGAATATTATTCGCTCACGGAGAATCCCGGGTTTCTCACGATCAAATGTGCTGATGTGAAATCGGGAGATAAAGAGGTGCTTCCATTCGTTTGCCGCACGGTCAACCATCATAATTTCACAGCCGACACACATCTCTCGTTCCTCCCGGAGACAGATAATCAGGTGGCAGGACTGCTCATTTTCAAGGATGAGACCCATCAGTATCTGCTTGCAAGAACAAAAGATGGCGACACTCATAAGATAGAGGTTCGCAAAATAGGAGAGGATGGAGGTTCAACAATCGCAGAAACAGAAGTCCCTGCCGATCTCTCGAACTTTGATCTCCGGGTGGAAGGGAAAGGGTTGAACTACAACTTCTCGTTCTCCACCGATGACGGAAAAACGTGGCAGACCGTTGCCGAGAATGTAGATGCCGGCTATACATCTACAGCTGTTGCCGGTGGTTTCACCGGAACGGTTGTCGGAATGTATGCTTCATCAGCTGAAACAAAATAATTCAGGAACTATCCTAAATTTTGCGATGATGAAAAAGCTATTATATGGAATCGCACTAACAGGGGTGGCCCTTGCCTTTTCGGAGGCAGAGGCCATAAACCCTCTCGTGCAGACCTGTTTCACAACAGATCCGGCTCCGATGGTTCACAACGACACTCTATACGTCTACACCGGACATGATGAGAATGGTGCCGACTTCTTCTGGATGCAGGAATGGCGTGTCTATTCCACTACTGACATGGTTAACTGGACAGATCATGGGTCGCCTCTGGCGATAGAGGATTTCAGCTGGGGAGATGACCGTGCTTGGGCTCCACAGTGTGTGGAGAGGAATGGTAAGTTCTATCTGTATGTGCCTCTTCATTCAAAACTGACGGGTGCCATGGCAATCGGGGTTGCCGTGGGAGATTCTCCAACCGGACCATTCAAGGATGCCATCGGAAAGCCACTTGCTGATGGAAGCTGGGACTACATTGATCCAACCGTTTTCATAGACGATGACGGCCAGGCTTATCTTTACTGGGGAAATCCGACCATCTATTATGTGAAACTGAATGAAGACATGATCTCATTTGAAGGAGAAGTTCAGAAAATTGTGCCAGATTCGCAGGGGTTCGGTCTTGGTAAGGAGGTGCCGATGGAGCCGGGAAAAGAGTATAGGTCATCCTATACAGAAGGGCCCTGGTTCTTTAAACGGAAAGGGAATTATTATCTGATCTATGCTGCCGGTGGTATTCCGGAGCATATCGCCTATTCCATGAGTAAGAAACCCACCGGTCCCTGGAAATATAAAGGAGTTATAATGCCCCAGAAAAACGAAACAAACTCATTCACCAATCACTCGGGAGTTGTGGACTATAAAGGAAAATCCTATTTCTTTTATCACACGGGCAATCTTCCCGGCGGGGGAGGGTTTGGCCGAAGCATCTGTGTGGAACCATTTGAATATAATGCCGACGGGACATTCCCTGAGATCCTTCCTACGGAAACCGGAGCTCCGGCAATAGAGACGTTCAATCCCTTCAGGAGGGTGGAGGCGGAGACGATGGCATGGTCGAAAGGAGTTTCTTCCGAGCCTAATTCCTCCACTGGAATCTATGTCAGCAATATTCATGACGGAGATTTTATTCAGGTTGCTAACGTTGACTTTGGAAATAACGAATCAAAACGGTTCGGTGCGTCTGTTGCAAGCGCCCTTAGAGGAGGCACGCTGGAAGTGCGCACTGATAGTGTCGGAGGGCCGGTCATTGCCACTGTCAGTGTTCCCGGAACCGGAGGTTGGGAGAATTGGAAATATCTGGAGGTTCCCGTAGAACAACCTGTGAAAGGAGTGCATGATCTTTTCTTTGTCTTCAAGGGACGTAAAGGGCCGAAGCTCTTCAACTTCGACTACTGGATCCTAAAAAAAGAATAGTATTGTCTTATGGAACTCAGGAAAAGCGTAATTTCGTTTCTCGGGCTCATCTTTTTTATTGCGACCGGCTGTGCGCAAAGAAAGGAACCAGATCCGGATTTTCATATCTATCTCTGCATCGGACAATCGAACATGGAGGGAAACGCTGAAATAGAACCAGTTGATCGTCAAGATATTCCTGCGCGGTTCAAGGTTATGGCCACTGCAGATTTTTCTTCTCCCGAACGTAAGATCGGAGAATGGTATAAGGCCGAACCTCCTCTCGTGAGGGAATATACCGGTCTGACTCTGATGGATTATTTCGGACGCGCCATGCTGGCCAATCAACCGGAAAATATAACTGTCGGTGTGGTTCCGGTTGCGATCGGGGGCTGCCGAATCGAGCATTTATCCAAGGATTATGATCCCGCAGGTGTTGATCAGGAAGCCGACTGGTTCAGAAACTATATGGCAGCCTACGACAATGAACCCTATAAAAGACTGATCTCATGTGCACGCGAGGCACAGAAGGATGGAGTGATCAAAGGGATTCTTCTCCATCAGGGAGAATCCAACAACGGAGACGTGGAATGGTGTGAGAAGGTGAAGAGGATCTATCAGGATTTAATATCCGACCTTAACCTTAATCCAGACTCTGTGCCGTTGATCGCAGGGGAAGTGGTCTCGACCGAAATGGGTGGTGTCTGCGGAGGAATGAATGCTATAATATCCAAGCTCCCGGAAACGCTTCCGTCTGCCCATGTGGTTTCATCCGCCGGACTTCCACAGAAGGGGGATGGCCTCCATTTCACAGCCCCGGCGTATAGGGAACTTGGGAAACGATATGCCGAGACCATGCTCGGAATAATGGGAAATACGAAAAAAGAATAACCAATGGAAAATAAAACTGACGGAGGAGGTTCTTCGAAGGGCTTCTATAAACTTTCGATGCTTCAATGTGTAGGGTTCGGATCCGGCGATCTGGCACAGAATCTTATTTATCAGACCATCAGCATGTATCTGCTCTTCTTTTATACAAACGTATATGGGCTTGATCCAGCGGTGGCTGCGGTTATGTTTTTGATCGTCAGGATTATTGATGTGATATGGGATCCTCTTGTCGGAACGTTTGTCGACAAGCATTCTCCCCGCATGGGAAAATATCGTTCTTATCTGATTCTTGGAGGAATCCCCCTGACAGGATTCGCTATTCTTTGTTTCTGGAATGGTTTTTCCGGATCATTGCTCTATGCCTATATAACTTATGTAGGACTTTCAATGTGCTATACTCTCGTGAATGTGCCATACGGCGCTTTGAATGCCTCACTGACAAGAGATACTTCAGAAATCACCAAGCTCACTTCTGTGAGGATGTTCATGGCCAATGTCGGCGGTCTGGCTGTAGGAATGGGAATCCCCATTATTCTTAAGCTGTTTGATCCTGCAGAATCAAGCGACATGTCGATGAACGACAGCGCCTGGCTCGCCACAATGACGCTCTATGGACTGATCGGACTGATATTGCTTATCTTCTGCTTCACTCAGTGTCGGGAGAGGGTGGTAATGGAGAAATCGGCCACTGAAAATGTGAAGGTTTCCGATTTATGGATGGAATTCGTCCATAACCGTCCTCTTCGAGTCCTCGCTTTTTTCTTTGTCACTGCGTTTGCCATGATGGCGATTGGAAATGCAGCCGGAGCCTACTACATCAACTATAACATTCATGGAACAGCCGAGGAACTTTCAGTATTTATGGGTCTCGGATCTATTCCGGCGTTCATTTTCATGCCTCTTATTCCAGCTATCAAAAAAAGGATAGGGAAACGTGGAATGTTTAATCTCTTCCTTCTTATTGCGATCGTGGGTATGATCATGCTCTACGTGGTGTCGATGGTTCCATCTCTTGCCCGCCACATAGTTTTGGTTTATATCTCCCAGTTTGTTAAATCGACGGGAGTGATCGTGGCCACCGGTTACATGTGGGCACTTGTTCCGGAAGTCATTTCATTTGGAGAATACACTCACGGACGAAGAATCTCCGGGATTGTCAATGCCCTTACGGGAATCTTCTATAAAGCCGGTATGGCGCTCGGAGGGGTTGTGCCTGGGCTTGTGCTTGCTTTTGTCGGTTTCGACAAAGAGGCTCAGTCGCAGACTCTTTTTGCACAGCAGGGCATTCTCTGGCTTGTGGCCGTTATTCCCGCAATATTATTGTTTGTAGCCATGTTCATAATCTCGCGTTATGAGCTTGATGATGCCCGGATCGATGAGATCAATCGGGAAATCGAACAAAGAACCCGTTCAAATGAAAAAACTGATGATTGATAAACTGACGATATGTGCCTCCATTGTCCTGTCATTAGGAGGCGGGTGCAGGTCTTCGGAACCTGACACAATGACTGTGAAAGATTATTATCAGGATGATTTCCTTATCGGAGCGGCAATTCCTGCCAGACATGTAAACGGGAATGATCCCAAAGCCGACTCTATAGTGAGCCTTCATTTCAATTCCATTGTGGCTGAAAACTGCATGAAGCAGGAGGAGATTCAACCGGAAGAGGGAGTCTTTGAATGGGAAGATGCTGATAAATTTGTGAAATACGGAGAGGATCGTGGCATGACGATAATAGGCCATGCCTTAATCTGGCATTCGCAACTTGCCCCTTGGTTCAATCGCGACAGCGATGGCAATCCGGTTTCACCGGAAGTGCTGAAAGAACATATTAAAAACCATATATCAGCGCTTGTTGGCCGCTATAAAGGGCGGGTGAAAGGCTGGGATGTTGTCAACGAAGCCATTCTTGACGACGGCTCTTTCCGCAATTCTCCTTTTTATGAGATATTGGGAGAGGAGTTCATCCCTCTTGCTTTTGAGTATGCCCACGAGGCTGATCCTGAAGCGGAACTTTACATAAACGACTATTCCATGTTTCTTCCGGAGAAGCGGGAGGCATACGTGAAACTCATCGGAAAACTCCGGGAACGCGGTGTGAGAATCGACGGGGTTGGAATGCAAAGCCATATCGGAATGGACTATCCTGAGCTGGAGGAATATGAGAAATCGATCGAGGCTCTATCGGGCACCGGTGTCAACGTGATGATTACAGAACTTGACATGTCGGCCCTCCCCACGGTTATGATGGGTGCGAATATAAGCGATAAGGCTGAGTTTGAAAGCCGGTTTAATCCTTACACGGCAGGTTTGCCTGAAGACGTTTCCGAACGTTGGAACGAAAGGATGGACAGTGTGATGAATATACTTGAAAAACATTCGGATGTCATTTCACGTGTCACGTGGTGGGGAACACAGGATGGAATGTCCTGGAAAAATAATTTCCCAATGCGGGGACGCACCGATTATCCGCTCTTGTTTGACAGAAACTTTGAGATGAAACCCTTTATGGCGAAAAAGCTTCAGGAGAAACAGAATCTTAAGAAAGAATAAAAACTTATGGCAACAGAAAAACGATATCTTTTCCCGGATGATTATATGGCCGATCCGAGTGTCCATCTTTTCGGAGGGAAGTTATATATTTATCCTTCACACGACATCGAGTGTGAAAATGTTGAGAACGACAACGGAGATCAATACGTGATGCGCGACATGCATGTGCTTTCGATCGATGGCAATCCTATGACCGGGAAAGTGACTGATCACGGAAAGGCACTGGATATTGATGATATTCCATGGGCCGGACGTCAGCTTTGGGATTGTGACTGTGCGGAGAAAAACGGGAAATATTATCTCTATTTTCCGCTGAAAGACCGAAACGATATCTTCAGGATTGGGGTTGCGGTGGCTGATCGGCCTGAAGGACCCTTTATTGCAGAACCAGATCCTATTCGCGGAAGCTATTCGATGGATATCTGCGTGCTGAAGGATGGGGAAGAATATTATCTATATTTCGGAGGACTATGGGGAGGACAGCTCCAGCGGTATAAGGATAATAAGGCACTTGAAAGTGCTGAACTCCCGGAAGGAGATGAATCCTCTCTTCCAAGCCGTTGTGCCCGTCTTTCAAAAGATATGCTCCAGTTTGCGGAGGAACCTAAGCCCATTCAGGTTGTAGATGAAGCCGAACATCCGCTGAGGGCAGATGATCCTCATCGTTTCTTCGAAGCTTCCTGGGTTCATAAATATAATGGGAAATATTATTTCTCATATTCCACCGGCGACAGCCATCTTCTCTGCTATGCGGTTGGAGATAATCCCTACGGACCGTTTGTTTACCAGGGGGTGATTCTTACTCCGGTGGTTGGCTGGACCACACACCATTGCATCGTGGAATATGACGGTAAATGGTATCTTTTCCATCACGACAGTGTCCCCTCAGGAGGGAAGTCATGGCTTAGAAGTCTCAAAGTGTGTGAACTTAACTACGACAAAGAGGGAAAAATCATAACAATTGACGGCACGGACTGATTTTTCAGAAGAAAAGATAGATGATCGACAATTTTCTGATGTTGAATGTTGGAGTTGCATTCCATAGAGGAGACTGGAACTTCAAAGACATAAACAGCCCTTACGCACGAATCTACCTTGTGACTGCGGGAGAAGCTGAGGTGGTGATAGATGGAGTTTATCACCACCTCACCCCTGGCCACATGTATATGATTCCCCCCTTCACCACCCATACCGATATATGCGGAGGGGTCTTCAATCATTTTTATGTCCATATCTACGAAGAACCTTCGCATGGCGAAGATATTCTCTCATCTTTTGATTTTCCATTTGAGATTGATGTGAAAAGTGTGGACCACCTTTTGTTTGACAGCTTGGTTGAGAGCAATAAGGCGATGAAGTTGAAAACAAGTGATCCAGGTCTCTACGATAACGAGCATTCCCTGATCGAATGTGTGAAGTTCAACCGTAGCCGGCCGCTTGGCGTGAGAATGGAATCAATGGGCATCATTTCTCAACTTCTGAGCAGATTCATTAAGTTCGCGCGTCCGAAATACCAGGCTTCCGACGAAAGAATCAATCAGGCCTTGAAGATGATCAACACCAGAATATATACTCCCGTAGCTGTGGAGGAACTTGCCTCAGAAGCATGCATGTCAGTCGGTCATTTCATCCGGCTTTTCAGGACTCAGCTCGGGTGTACACCGGCGCAATTCCTGATCGAACGGAAAATGATGAAAGCCAAACTGATGCTTGCCACCGAATCACTGATGACAAAAGAGATTGCATATCGGCTTGGCTATGAAGACGTGTCTTATTTCACTCGCCTATTCAAGAAACACACAGGCACAACCCCGCGTCTTTATCGATTGAGCTATAATGATAGCGCCGACTAAATGTGTTTTTCGGCAGATGCTTATTTTGTCCTATTATAAGACAATAAAGTTCAATCTCCATCAATCAGAAATCTAATAACTTTGGAAAAATTTTTACGACTGCATCATGAAACATAAAGAAAACCGCGGATTCCGCATCAAGAGCTTGAAATCTGGATTCAGGGCTTTCTCTCTAAGAAGAATTCTTGTGCCAGCTTTCTTGTTTGGAACAACTTTTGGAGTCATGTCTCAGCATGTGGCGGATAATGGCGACGGAACATTTACCAACCCGATTATTTTTGCCGATGTCCCTGATCCCGATATCATCAGGGTCGGTGATAACTTCTATATGGTTTCCACCACAATGCATTTCTCTCCGGGATGCGGAATAATGAAAAGCAAGGATCTGGTGAACTGGGAAATAGTGAACTATGCCTATGATGTTTTAGATTCTGCCGACAAATTCGCTTTGAAAAATGGAGAGAACGACTATTCCAACGGATCATGGGCAGCCAACCTCCGATATGATCCCTACGAAGGGATGTATTATATTATTATGACCTGCAACACCACAGGGAAAACATATTTCTTCGTGACCGATGATATAGAAAATGGGAAATGGCACGTCAGCACGACCGACAAATGCTATGATCCAGGTCTGCTGTTTGAAGACACGGGAAAGAAAATGAAGAAATATGTGCTTCATCCTTCCGACTCTTTCGAGGATCACGCCATGTATCTCCGGGAGATGAAAGTTGACAAAAACTGGAATGTGAGTGTCGGAAAACCGGTCAAGCTTATAGATTACGCCAATCTGGAGAATCCTGCACGAGGTCTCAGGGCAGAGGGTTATCATGCATATAAGCATAACGGTTGGTACTACGTCTTCATGATACAGGGGAAGGATGGACAACGTCAGGAGATTGTGTGGCGAAGCCGAAAGCTTAAAGGTGGAGAATGGGAAGGACGACTTCTTTTTGGAGGTGAGATGGTCAATGCTAAAGGAGAGACTGTTCTTCCAACTAATGGAATCGCACAGGGAGGAATGGTCGATACTCCCGACGGAAAATGGTGGTGCTATCTCTTTAAAGATTACGGAGCATTGGGAAGGATGCCTGTTCTGTTCCCACTTGATTGGACTGAAGATGGCTGGCCGGTTGTGGGGGAAAACGGCATGAGAGCTTCCATGACCTATCCGAAACCTGTGAAAGGCACTGAGCGTCTCAGCCTGTTTGAAAGTGATGAATTCAATGAACCGGACCAACCTGTCAGCAAATCCATTTTCGGAGCAAGGGGTGCTTCACCCAAACTTTGTTGGCAATGGAATCACGTTCCAGACAACGATGGATGGTCGCTTTCCGACAGAGAAGGTTGGCTCAGATTGAAACCGACTTCTACGGCATCCGACATACGTCATGCCCGCAATACTCTGACACAACGCACCTATGGTCCGCGATGCTCAGCCTCTGTGAAGATGGATGCTTCTGGAATGAAAGATGGAGATGTGGCCGGTCTTGCATCCTTCCAGAATCAATATGGTTTTGTCGGGGTGAAAAAAGATGAATCAGGCAAGCATGTCGTCATGCATCGTGCCACCAGCAAAGATGATGCTGCCGGAAAAGAGATCTGCTCTGTCCCTTTGGCTCAGAATGATGTCTGGTTCCGGATTGACCATGATTTTTCCGATTTGACCGACAAGGCAACTTTCTTTTATAGTCTTGATGGAAAAAGATGGCATAATATAGGAGATACCCTTCAGATGCGCTATGACTGGCCTGATTTCTGCGGCTACCGCTATGCACTTTTCGATTATGCCACTAAATCCACAGGAGGCCACGCTGATTTCGATTATTTCAAGGTGGAAGACACTCATCCTGTCTCAATGGTCGATCCTGTTCCTGCAGTTCCAGATCCGCTCCCGGTCAATAGTCAGCCAATCGGCAGCCTTGATGGATTTGAAGAATATAAACTTGATCTGCCGATCGCTTCCGGTCCATTCAAGGCTAACTGGGAATCAATAGAAACCAATTATCCCGGCACGCCGGAATGGCTTCGCGATGCCAAATTCGGAATCTGGGTGCATTTTGGTCCGCAGTCGGCAGGGGAGAGCGGCGACTGGTATGCACGAAATCTATATAACGAGAATCATCATGCATATTCAAACCACAATAAGAATTTCGGACACCCTTCCGAGATCGGATATAAGGATATTCTTCGTGACTGGAATCCTGACAAACTTGATCCGGAATTCCTCACCAAGCTTTATCATAAGGCCGGTGCCCGATTCTTGATGATTCAGGGGGTGCATCATGACAATTATGACCTCTGGAAATCCAAATATCAGCCCTGGAATTCTGTGAATATCGGTCCGAAACGTGATCTTCTCCGGGAGTGGTCGGATGCTTGTGAGAAATTGGGAATGCGATATGGCGTCACTTTCCATCATGAATACACGTGGTGGTGGTGGCAGACAGCCTTCGGCTCCGATTCAAAGGGAGAGAAGGCAGGTGTTCCCTACGACGGCAATCTCACACTTGCTGATGGCCTTGGAAAATGGTGGGAAGGATATGATCCTCGCTTGCTCTATGGTGTAGATCTCCGGGAATATGAAACCGTTGACTACAACGCTCATAATGGGTGGGCTCCTCCGAAAGACGGGATATTCACACGCCACACTGACTTTGCCAAGTGGTATGTGAAGCAATGGGCTCAACGCATAATGGATGTCACTGAAAACTACAATCCGGATTTCATATATACGGACGGAACAGTTCAGGGACCTTTTACTGGGACCGGGACGGGAACAGGTTTTGTTGCGAATGCGATGCCTCTTGTGATGGCCGATTTTTATAACAAGACTCTCAAGAAGAGGGGAGAAGTTGACGTATTCAGTATTATCAAATTCCGCAAGCCCACCAATGGAGCAGTCAATACCGCGGAGTTCGATTTCCCGCAGGAGATAATCACCGATCAGCCCTGGATCCGCGAGGCTCCCGTTGGCGACTGGTTTTATGCTCCTGGATTCACTTATGATTCCGGCATGATGATCCGCTTTATCATTGAATCGATTGCCCGCGACGGAAACGCAGCCCTCAACATCTGTCTTCAGCCTGATGGTTCGATCGATCCGGAATGCGTGAAAATGCTGGAAGAGGTTGGAGAATGGATGGAAAAGAATGGAGAAGCCGTCTATGGTAGCAAGGCCTGGCATAAACTCGGAGAGGGTGAGATCATCAATGGAAGGCTCCGCACGCTTCCCGGTGGCGGTCTTGGTAAATGGCATGCTGATTTCAAGTTTTCCCCGAAAGACTTCAGGTTTACCGTCGGAAAGAATGGAAGTCTATATGCGTTCTGCATGACGGTTCCCGATGGTGGCTCGAAGCTTAACATCACCTCGCTGGCGAAAGGGGGAAAGGATGTGCCTCTTGTCAAGAGCGTTTCACTTCTCGGATATGATGGAAAACTCAACTGGCGACAGACTGCAAATGGGCTCTCTGTGACTCTTCCTAAAGATATGGGAGAAATGAAGTCGTCGTTGGTGTTCAAAATTGATTAAAAAAATGAAAGGTAATAAGATTGCTATGTTTATGGCTACGGTGGCGTTGTCGGCGACGGCATCACAGCCCTATGTGGATTTCATCACTCCAACGATTGTGAGAGTGAGGTGGAATCCTGAGGGTAAGCTGGCCGACAACGCCACAGGCGCCTGCGTTTATCCCGCTCCGACAGTAAATGTCAGAGAGGAGAAAACAGATGGGTTAGTCAGAATGATGTCGGATTCTCTCATCGTTGAGATTCCGGAAGGGGAAGGAGGACTCCGCTTTATTGACCGGGCGACAGGAAAAGTGTTATTTCGTGAGGACCCGTCGAACCCTCGTGGTGCTGAGCAGATATGGCAGACGAAAAACCGATATGATGAAAGCTCCGCTCATTTAGAGGATACTGCCAACGGAAAGGTGACGGTTAAAGATGTTGTCAGCTGTGACACGATTGGAAAGGTGACAAAATATTCCGTGAGGTTCCTGAATGATGCAGGAGAAGGGGTCTATGGGTTAGGATCCCACATGGAGGATTACATGAATCTCCTCGGCAAAGAGCTTTTTCTGACACAACACAATCTTAAGGCCTTTGTTCCGGTAGTTGTTTCCACGGGTGGCTATGGTTTGCTTTTTGATGCAGGGTGCTCAATGAAATATAAGAGCAGCCCGACAGAAGATCCGTCGGTCTATGGCATGGAAATGGAGATGGAGGCTGCCAACATGCTCGATTATTATTTCATTAAAGGAGCCCTTCCTGAAGATGTCGTTGAAGGCTACCGATATCTGACCGGCAACGTGTCGATGATGCCTCTTTACACATTCGGTTATATTCAGTCGAAGGAACGCTATGTTTCCTCGGAAGATCTGATTAACACTGTCCGGGAATACAGACGCAGACATGTTCCGCTCGACATGATTGTCCAGGACTGGAATTATTGGCCTGAAGGCTGGGGCTACATGAAGATGAATCGTGAGATGTATCCTGATCCTAAGGCTCTTGCCGACTCCATCCATTCCATGAATGCCAAGATCATGATCAGCATTTGGCCAAATCCTCAGTATTGCCCCGAGGAAAAGGACTTCCGGGAAAAGGGATTCATGCTCGAGGGATCTGTCTATGATGTGTTTAATCCAGCCGCACGTGACCTTTATTGGGAATATGCTGACAAGGAATTTTTCAGCAATGGGTTTGACGCATGGTGGTGCGACAGTAGCGAACCCCTTGATGGAGACTGGAACCAGATGCCTGAACCGGAGAATGGGAAACCATATTCGTGGGATGATCATGAAAGGCGGTGGAAGCTGAACGACAAGATTCTTTCCGAATCTCTTGGTGCTGAGAGGGCTTGTCTTTATTCTTTCAATCATTCAAAAGGCATATATGACCATCAGCGCGCTGCCACCGACAGGAAGCGCGTGGTCAATCTCACGCGCTCCACTTTCCCGGGGCAGCAGCGCTATGGCACTATTGTCTGGAACGGCGACACGCATGCTTCCTGGAATTCATTCAAGCAGCAGATTCCTGCCGGACTGAATTATATGGCAACCGGAAATCCGTATTGGACTGTCGATGTGGGTTGTTTCTTCATCGGAAGTGATCCAAGATGGTTCCGTAAAGGGGAATTTCCTGCCGGAGTAGCCGACGAGGGTTTTCGTGAATTCTATACCCGTATGTTCCAATACGGCACATTCCTGCCGGTGTTGCGGAGTCACGGCACTGAGACTCCCCGTGAAATCTGGCAGTTTGGAGAAGAGGGAACTCCCTACTATGATGCAATATTAAAAATGATAAAATTGCGCTATAGCCTTCTTCCCTATACCTACAGTATGGCAGCGGCCCAGACGAACAGTGGCTTTTCAATGGCCCGCCCGCTCGCGTTTGATTTTCCTGAAGACAAGAATGTCTTTGACATCAAGGACCAATATATGTTTGGTGACATAATGGTGTGCCCGGTGACGGATCCGGGTGTCACGTCAAGGAGAGTTTATCTTCCACGAACAAAGGGAGGCTGGATCGACTTCTGGACGGGGCGCAGGATGAAAGATGGAGAGACTGCAGAGGCAGAAGCTCCTCTCGAAAGATTGCCATTATTCGTCAAGGGTGGAAGCATTGTGATCACTACCGCACCTGTGGAATATAGTGCCGCTTCAGTCGGGAAACCTGTCACAATAGATATATATCCGGGTAGTGATGCTGAATTCACACTTTATGATGACGCAGGCGACAATTATGATTTTGAGAAAGGAGAATGGACGCGTGTCAGGATGAATTGGGACGATGATCATAATATCCTGACCATTGACGATGCGGTCGGAACTTATGTAGGAGCTCCGGAAAAGCGACAGTTCATCATCCGTAAGGACGGAAAGGTAAAAAAGATCGACTATAACGGGAAGAAAACAAAAATTAAAATTTAAAGCTTAGGTTTGAGGCGGATGGAATGTCGGGAGGAGAGCACATGGCTTATTCGGATTTTGAAGTGCTTTATGAATAAATGAAGTTGATCAAACTTTTTTCACGAATTCAAAAATAAATGATATAGACCATCATTATGAAATTCAAGACCTTTTTTGTGGGGGTGATGACATTGACAATTTTCTCGTTGAATGCAGCGGAAAGTGTGTCGGTGAAGTTCTATACCCCGGAGATCGTAAGAGTGACAAAATATCCTGATGCGGAGAAGGCTCGGGAAAGAAATTCCCTTGTGGTTATAGCTAAGCCAGAGAATGTCAAGGTGGCAAGCACTGTAAAGGGAGATGAAACGACTTACAAGACATCTGCCCTTACGGTCACGGTTGACAATAAGCACGGAAAAATCAGCTTCTATAAGCCAGATGGAAGCCTCTTGCTGGCTGAAGGGAAGCATGGTTTCACTCCAATTACATCGGGGATAGATAAAGGTGCCTACAAGGTGATGCAGAGTTTCGCACTTGAAGCTGAAGAACCGATCTATGGCGTTGGAATGTTGCAAAACGGGAAAATGTCGCAGCGGGGGGAGCATCGCCTTATGCAGCAGTCGAATCTCGAGGACTATGCCCATTTCTTCCAAAGCATAAAGGGATATGGCATCTATTGGGACAATTATTCCCCGACTCAGCTTGACGACAATGAAACGCTTGAACTTGAAAGTCAGGTGGGAGATATGATTGACTATTACTTCATGTATGGTGGGAATGCCGACGGAGTGATTGCCGACATGCGTTATCTCACGGGAAAAGTGCCGATGCTTCCTCTCTGGACCTATGGTTTTCATCAGAGTCGTGAACGATACAAATCGCAGGAAGAATTGAAGGAAGTTCTTGCAAACTATAGAAAACTTGGAATCCCAATTGACGGAATGATTCAGGATTGGCAATACTGGGGATCCAACTACACATGGAACGCCATGGAATTCATCAGCCCTGAATTTGACCGGGCTCAGGAGATGATCGATTTCGTGCATGATAACAACGCTCATCTCAGCATCAGTATCTGGGCAAGTTTCGGACCTCAGACAAAACAATTCAAAGAGCTGCAGGATAAGGGACTGTTGTTCTCTTTTGAGACCTGGCCTGAGAGCGGGCTTACTGAATGGCCTCCTCGGAGAGATTACCTGTCGGGAGTGAGAGTTTATGACTGCTACAGCGACACAGCACGTCAGATCTATTGGAACCATCTGAAACGTCTTCACAATATGGGTGTTGATGCTTGGTGGATGGATTCAACCGATCCCGATCACCACCAGTATAAGGACTCGGATCTCGACGAAGAATGTTCGGCTGGATCCTATCGCTCCGTGCGCAATCTGTTCCCGTTTATGACGGTAGGAGGTGTCGACAGTCATCAGCGGGCAGAAGACCGGGATAAACGCGTCTTTATACTTACACGATCCTTCTTTGCCGGACAGCAGCGTTATGGAGCCAATACATGGAGTGGCGATGTGGCAAGCTCATGGGAGTCGTTACGCAATCAGGTACCCCTATGCCTGAATCATACTCTGACGGGAAATCCCAATGTAAATACAGATATCGGCGGATTCTTCGCCGGTTCATATAACCGGAACTGGGGCGACAACTCCGCAACCCGGAATCCACAGTTCCAGGAACTCTACACCCGCTGGATGCAGTTTGGATTGTTCAATCCTATGATGCGTAGTCATGGAACCGACGTTTACCGCGAGATTTACTATTATGGTCAACCAGGAGAACCCATCTATGATGCACTTGTGGATGCAATCAAGATGAGATATCGCCTTCTCCCGTATATTTACAGTCAGGCACGCAGAGTCAGCGAAAAAGACGACAGTTACATGCGTCCCCTCTTCATGGATTTTAAAGAAGATCGAAACACGTGGAACAACGGGCGACAGTTCATGTTTGGTCCAAGTCTGCTGGTTTGTCCGGTAGTTGATCCTCTGTTCACAGCCGATAAGGATGTGAAGACTGATGAGAAATCCGGATGGAACAGGACCTCGGATGCCGGAGAGGGTGGTTGGCCAGCTGTCGACTGGAACAAGTCTGCCGAATATGAGGTTTATCTTCCTGCAGGAACCGAATGGTTTGATTTCTGGACAAATGAGAAATATGAAGGAGGGCAGAAGATAAAAGCTGATGCTCCGATATCCCGCTCTCCCCTTTATGCGAAGGCGGGAAGCATAGTCCCAATCGGACAGGATCTGCAATATGTCAATGAGAAGCCATGGGATTTCATCACTTTAAATATCTATCCGGGAGCTGATGCCGAGTTTGTATTATATGAGGATGAAGGAGATAACTACAATTATCTTGATGGAAAATATTCTGAGATTCCCATGAAATGGAACGACCGCCGAAAGGAACTTACCATTGGTGCGATAAAAGGTGGTTTTGACGGAATGCTGAGAAACCGCACATTTCAGGTTGCAACACCCGACGGAAAAAAACGTGAGGTGAGATATAACGGAAAGAAGACAACTGTTAAACTTTGAAGAAGATGGAGAAAAGAATATCTTCGGCATTCTTTGCTATATGTGTGGCCCTACAGGCATTTTCTTTCTCTTCTCCTAACAATCGGATAAGTGTGGCCGAGAGGGGAGACACCGGTCTGGAAATCAAGTGTGACATTGGGAAGGGCGACGTTTCATTGGTCACGCTTTTGTGTGGACCTGCTGAGAAGGTGGGAACTCCATCCACGATCAATGTGGGCTATTGGATGAAGACCGGAAAACGGAAATGGTGTTCCAACAAATACGTGGAACAGGATTATCTCCTTTCTTCTGGCGACACCCTGACGATGCGACTCTATAATGATGGAGTGGCGTGGAAAAGCAAGGGAAATTCAAGAATTGAAATAGAAGCTCCGGAACATTGCTGGCTTCAGGAGTGGTCGGAAGGGTATGAAGGATTCTTTCCTAAAGATCCTGAGATGGATGGGAAACGTTTTGGTTATCCGGCGTTGATAGAATATAGGGATGGAGTGTTTGCACTTCTGACGGAGTCTGGAATAAAACCATCGGAAGCGGGAAGCAGCATGCATTTCGCCGGTAAAGGTGAAGGGTCTAAAAATCTCGTGTTCAATCTTGTTGCAGATGGCCCTGAAAACGGCGGATGGCAGACAATTATTGCCGGATCATTAAGTGATGTGGTTGAATCAACCCTTGTGACGGATAATTCTGATCCATGCATCCTGCCAGACACATCATGGGTGGAGCCCGGTGTCGCTTCATGGGTTTACTGGGCTTATAATCATGGCTCCAACGATTTTGATATCATAGCGAAATATGTTGATCTTGCAGTCGAACTGAAGCTCCCCTACGTGCTGATAGATGCGGAATGGGATGAGATGAAAGATGGAAAAACTGTGGAAGATGCTGTGGCCTATGCTGTCGGTAAAGGAGTCAAGCCGCTAATATGGTATAATTCTTCAGTAGGGTGGGTTGATGGTGCTCCGGGTCCGAAATATCGTCTCAATACACCTGAAAACCTTGAAAAGGAGTTTGCGTGGTGTGAGAAGATAGGAGTGAAAGGTGTGAAAGTTGATTTCTTTTCGGGGGATACAAACAGGAATCTCAAATTCATGAGTGAGATTTTGCAGGCTGCTTCCCGCCACAAATTGCTTGTGAACTTTCATGGAGCAACGATTCCTCGAGGATGGCAGCGCACCTATCCCAATTTCGTGACAAATGAAGGGGTGTATGGAGCGGAATGGTATAATAATGTCCCGACTTTCACCGACAAGGCTGCCTCCCACAATGCCATGCTTCCGTTCACCCGCAATGTGATCGCATCAATGGATTATACTCCCTGTGCCTTCAGCGATTCCCAGCATCCGCACATCACCACTAACGCACATGAGCTGGCCTTGACCGCACTTTATGAATCCGGAATCCAGCATCTTGCCGACCGTCCCGAGAGCTTTCTCGCGCAGCCTCAGGAGGTGAAATCCTATCTGTCGGATTTGCCGGCCGTGTGGGATGAAACTATCCTGATCGATGGCTATCCGGGAGAATATGTAGTTATGGCCCGCAGGAATGGAGACAGATGGTGGATCTCAGCTATCAACGGAAGTGATTCACCCCGCAATGGTGTCAGAATTGATGTTTCGCGACTTGGGTTGGCTTCCGGAAAGGTGAAGGGAGTGCTCTTTGAAGATGGTGATGAAGGAAACGGATGGAAGATTTCTCAAATAGGAAAGATTCCAGGATCGCTTGATTTTAAACCCCGGGGCGGAGCCGTTATTGTTGTTGAACCCGATAAATAGAATTTTATTGAAACGTTTTGCGACTTTGTTTTTGATTCTGACGGCAATTGGAATTTCAATTGCTCAGAATCCTATATCCCAGACTGAATTCACACCGGATCCGGCTCCACTTGTTGTGGGCGACACTCTCTATCTCTATACAGGACATGATGAGAATATCGCGCCGGAGAATGATTTCATCATGTGGGACTATCTGTGTTTCACGACTACCGATATGGTGAACTGGACGCATCACGCCCCCATTTTCAATAATGAGGGCTTCGGAGCCAAGAATTCTGCATACGCCGCCCAGATGGCATATCGGAATGGAAAGTATTATTTCTATACATCCACTTTCGGAATTCCAGTTCTTGTTTCGGATTCACCTTACGGCCCTTTTACCAATCCGCTCGGAGGAAGGAATTTTCTTATCAATTCTGAAGACACTTCCTATAGCGGTCATGGTTGGGAGGATATTGATCCGACAGTGCTGATCGATGACGATGGCCAGGCTTATATGTACTGGGGAAACAACGCCCTCTATGCTGTGAAGCTTAATGAAGACATGATCAGCTACGAAGGGGAGATAAAGGTGTTTGATATAAAGGATAAGGAAGCTTTCGGCGATGACTATGAGGAAGCCCCCTGGATCACGAAGCGGGGAGACAAATATTATCTGGCATACGCTGCCCATGTGCCGGAAGACACCTATTGGGCGTGGGCAGATTCTCCACTCGGTCCATGGAAATATGGAGGCGAGCTCATGAGGGCCTACGAGCATGGAGGAATGGGAAACCACACCGGGATGTGTGAATTCAAGGGACAATGGTATTTCTTCTATATGGATGAGGGTCTGCCCGAATCCCATAGCAAGCGGAGAACTACAAGCGTGATTCCATTTGAATTCAATCCTGACGGCTCCCTCCCTTATATGCATCATGACAAGCGAGGAGTTCTTAAAAGTATTGCCCCGTTGAATCCATACGTGGTGCAGCAAGGAGAGACGATCGCTTGGGAAGAGGGGATAGGAATAGGATATGACAACATTCATTGTGTATATGTCAAGGATATCGACAATGGCGACTGGATAAAGCTGAGAGAGGTGGATTTCGGCTCCGGGCCCTCAAGGTTTGCTGCCCGCATCCGCAACGGAAAGCCGGGATCAAGAATAGAAGTGCGTCTTGATGCCCCTAATGGCGAGCTTATAGCAACTCTTGATGCTTCCTGCGGAGAGGAATGGACGGAGAAATCTGCTAAGGTGAAGAAACGCGATGGCATACACGACCTCTATTTCGTGTTTCAGGGGAAGGGGGATGATTCGGACCTTGTTCAGTTCGACTCCTGGCAATTCCATAGATGATAATTACTTTGTGTCGTAAATTTTAGAATCAATGAAAATAAAAGGGATACTAATATCAATGGCAATGTTCCTCCCGTTAATTTTTGCGGAGGCCGCTCCATTGAAATTGAATTATTCACGTCCGGCGAAGATGTGGGTTGAAGCGCTACCTGTCGGTAACTCGAGAATGGGTGCCATGATTTTCGGAGGTGTGGATCAGGAACGTATCCAGCTCAATGATGAGACATTCTGGGCCGGAGGACCGCATAATAACAATAATCCTGAGGGCTTGTCGCATCTGAAGGATATCCGCAAACTTATTTTCGAGGGTAAGGAGAAGGAGGCAGAAGATCTTCTGAACAGATATTATTTAACCCCGCAGCATGGAATGTCATATCTGACACTCGGTTCTCTCCTGATTGATTTCCCTCATAAGGGAGAGATTTCAGACTATCATAGGGAGCTGAACATTTCTGATGCATTTTCAGAGGTAACATATAAGGTTGGCGACGTGAGCTTTCGGCGTCAGACTGTCGCATCGCTTCCCGATGGAGTGATTGCCGTCAGGCTGACTGCTGACAGGAAGAAAGCTCTTGATTTCACACTTTCCTACGAACTCCCCGGAGATGGGAGTGTAAAAGTTAGAGGAAGAGAGATGACAGTCACTGTGAACGGACGTGAACAGGAGGGAGTGGCAGGTGCTTTGACAGCGAAATGTGGCATCAAGGTGGTTTGCGACGGAGCTGTAAAAAGCTCTGGAGAGAAAATAATTGTTACCGGTGCCTCATCTGCAACTCTATATATTGCATCAGCAACCAATTACGTGAATTATCATGATGTCAGCGGAAATCCTCAGAAACAGGTGGATGCGTTGCTTGCCGGAGCTTCTAAAAAAGGCTTTGACGACCTGAAAGCCGCTCACACGGCTGCTTATAAAGAACAGTTTGACAGGGTTTATCTTGAACTTCCTTCAAGTGGTTCCGGTAATGAGGATACCGATAAACGGGTGGCTGACTTCAGAAACACCTACGATCCATCTCTTCTTGCATTGATCTTCCAATATGGAAGGTATCTTTTGATCTGTTCCTCTCAACCCGGAGGCCAGGCGGCCAATCTGCAGGGTGTCTGGAACGATTCCAACACGCCTCCATGGGACAGCAAATATACAATCAATATTAACGCCGAGATGAACTATTGGCCGGCTGAGGTGACAAATCTTACTGAATGTCATGAACCGTTATTCAGTCTGATAGAGGATCTGTCGCATACCGGCTCGGAAACGGCGAAGACTCTCTATGGAGCAGAGGGCTGGACCGCACATCACAACACGGATCTCTGGAGAATTTGTGGCCCGGTGGATATGGCTCAATATGGAATGTGGCCCAACGGCGGAGCGTGGCTCGCCACACATCTCTGGGAGCATTATCTCTTTACTGGAGATAAAGAGTTTCTGAAAAAGTATTATCCCGTCATAAAGGGTACGGCAGATTTTTATCTCTCTGCAATGGTGGAGCATCCGGAAACCGGGTATCTGGTTACTGTCCCGTCGATGTCGCCGGAACATGGATATGGGAGTTCCTGGATAACAGCAGGATGCACAATGGACAATCAGATTGCATACGATGCCCTCAACAATACTCTTAAATCTGCTGAGATCCTGGGTGAGGATTCCGCATATAAAGATAAACTGAAAAAAGCTATCTCCCGGCTGCAACCTATGAAGGTGGGGCGTCATGATCAACTTCAGGAATGGACCGTAGATGCTGATGATCCTCATGACCAGCATCGCCATGTTTCGCACCTTTACGGCCTTTATCCATCGAATCAGATCACCCCTTCGTCGACTCCTATGGCATTCTCAGGTGCCCGAAACTCCCTGACACAGCGTGGAGACATGGCTACAGGATGGAGCATTGGTTGGAAGCTGAATCTTTGGGCGAGACTCCTCGACGGGAATCACGCCGACCGGATCATCAGAAATTTCGTGACATTACTTTCTCCGGCAGAGGGTGCCATTATTTATGAAGGAGATGGAGGACGGCTTTATCCCAATCTTTTTGATGCGCATCCCCCATTCCAGATCGACGGCAATTTCGGCTTCACGGCAGGAATCGCGGAAATGCTTCTTCAGAGTCATGACGGGGCGTTGCACCTCCTTCCTGCAATTCCTGAAAGTTGGGGGCATGGAGAAGTGAGAGGTCTTAAAGGAAGAGGCAATTTCACCGTGGATATGAAATGGGATAAGGGTCAGCTTTCTGAAGCCCGCATTGAATCCATGATAGGGGGACCCGTGAGATTGAGATCATACGTGCCGCTGGAAGGAGAGGGACTTAAACCTGCATCAGGCGACTGCAGGAATCTACTGATGGCCGGATCTCAAATGGCTGACGCAATAGTTTCGGAAGAAACTTCCAAAACGTATCCGGTCCTGTTGCGCACGTATGAATATGACCTCGAAACTTCTCCGGGAGAAATCTATGTTGTAAAAAAGGCGAAATAAATTATAGGAATCTGGATTTCGAGAGATCCCGCGGTCTGGCTTCAGGGCTCTCGGCAGGATATCCGAATCCGATGGCGAGAACGAGCTCATAGCCTTCAGAAAATTCAAGGCGTCTGAGCAGTTCAGATGCTTTCTCGGTTTTCATGAATCTTGCGGGACCGCCAAGACAGCAGGATCCTATCCCCATTGACCATGCGGAAAGAAGCATATTCTCGGTCAGCAGCCCGCAGTCAAGCTGGGAATTGTTTTCGGCTGCGATGAAGACAATTGTCGGGGCATTTCGGAACATGTTTCTCATCTTCGAGTCGGCGAGAGCTTCAGGATTCTCTTCCACATATAATTTTGTGGCGCTCCTGATGAACTCCGGGTCATCAATCACACGCACTTCCCAGGGCTGTCTGTTCAGACCGCTCGGGGCGTTGATGCCGCATTTGACGATAACCTCCATTGTGTCCCGGCCAACCGGTTGAGGGAGATAGTCGCGGATGCTTCGTCTCGACAGGATGGTCTCGATGACTGTGTTTGTGATGCCGATGGAGTCGGAAGAAACAGAGGAATTGTTTTCAGCAATAGGATTGACGTTCCCGGAGTTGCAGCCAACACTCGTAGCTAACAATACAAGGGAGGAAAATGCGAGGGGTAGATGTTTCATGTTTCAATAAATTGGAGATTCGATGGCACAAAATTAATGATTTTTTGCTGAAAGATGCTCAAGAGAGATGTCTTTTTCCACAAATCAAGTCAGAAAGAGAACAAGCAGACTCGAAAACACAAGGGCAATATTAGCCACAGCATAAGTGACGGTGTATCCGAGGTTAGGAACATCGCTCTGGAGCGTCTGCTGGATTGCTCCGATGGCAGCCACTCCACATCTTCCTCCGGCTACACACCCCAAAGTTTCCGGAGTTGAGAAATGAAATAATTTTCTCGCTATAAGGATGGAGATTGCAAGACTGAGAATTGTCAGCACTGCCCCGACAAGAATAATCATGAATCCGGCTTCTCGGAGCCCATGAAGAAGAGCTCCGCCGGCCGTGATGCCCAGCACTGCGATAAACATATTCACGCCAAGATTATTGAAAATCCAGAGAACTGAGGATGGGATGTGACCGAAAGATGGTTTTCTGGCACGCATCCAACCGAGGACCAATCCTGCAATCAGGGCTCCAACACTGGTTCCAAGAGCCATAGGGATGCCGTTGATTCTCACTGAGAGGGCGCCAAGCACGCAACCTGCGGCGATGCCGAGCCCCACGAACACCATGTCGGTGGTGTCGGTGTCTCTGTCGGCATATCCTATCGCGGTAGCTGCCTCAGCCACATCTGAAGGCCAGCCGACAAGTGTTATGACATCGCCCGCATGAAGTTCAGTTCCGTTTTTAACAGGAATTGCCATTCCTGCTCGTTTCAGAGATGCCACAATGACACGCTCCATGCATGGAAGTAGCCGCAACTTTCCGAGAGTAATGCCATCGGCCTTCCCTGCAGCAACGGTCACCGGAGTGCGCTCCGCTCCGAAGTTCAGAAGTTCAGGGTCAGAAATCTCTGGGCCGGGTGCTTGCTCAAGATCCACTATTTCAGCTCGTCGACCACCGAGAACAATCTGATCTCCCTTGCTGATGACAAGGTCGTCAAATGGATTGACGATTCTACCATCCACCCTCGCCCGTTCCACCATGACCCTTTTACCATTCTCAAGAAATCTCTGTTCTATTTCATGCACGGTGCGGGGGGAATCAAAAAAACAGTCTTCAACAAGATATGCCCTAAACATAACCGGACGGCTCGCAGGCATCAGGGACGGCGACGATTGTGAATCTTTGGAATCCATCTCCTCTTCAATTCGGCTCACTTCCTCTTTCACCTTGTCAAGTCCACCCAACATTCTGGGGCCGATGTTTGAAAGGAACCAGGCAGAACCAACAGTCCCAAAAACGTAGGTCACGGCATAGCATGCCGGGATGATCAGGAGCATGCTCTCTCTTGTCGCATCGGGGAGAGGCATCTCTCTCACGGTGTCGCTCAGCAGTCCAAGTGAAGCTGAAACTGTCTGCGAACCTGCGAAAAGTCCGGATGCAACAGCATTACCATAGCCCATAAGGTGGGAGGCAAGGATCACAAGACCGGCACATAACAGGGCCTCGATCACTGCGAAACCGGCCATTTTCAGTCCGGATCCTTTCATTGATTTGAAAAACTGCGGCCCGACACTATAACCTATAGAGAAAAGGAAGAGTAGGAAGAAAACAGTTTTAAGAATGTCGGGGATAGCGATTCTCATCTGTCCGATGATTACTCCCACAATAAGAGTGGCCGCAACGGAGCCAAGCGAGAAAGAGCCGATCTTAAGCTTTCCGAGCCAGAATCCCAGCCCTAGAGTGAGAAAAATAGGGATCACCGGATTTTTCTGAAAGAATCCGATGACTAATTGAAATGAGGATAAAAGCCAGTCCATGAAATGTCAGTCGTGTTTTTTCTCTATAACGCGACTTCTCTCCTGACAGTTCAACCTTCATCGTCGGTTGTGGTTGATTCTTTTGAATTCACCCTTCTTGCAGTCTCTGCTATCGCTTCGTCGTGACCATTCAGGGCAGCGAAGGGAGCGAATTGCGCCGCTCTGTTTTCCATTGACATGCGGGGATGATTTTGGGAAACATGATGTGGAAGATCGATTATATCGTCATATTTATTCATGGTGGCCTCCGATCTGTCGGTTACGGTTTTTCTGAGTTGCACCGTCGGCGAAGTTCAATCCTTTGAGGATTGCATTTTTGCCAAACGTTTTCTTGATCCTGAGAATGGCTTCCTGTCCCCTGCGTTCTCTTGAAAGTTCGTCGAGTTCAGCCTTTTGTCGGCGGGCGATTTCCTCATAGTCGGAAAACAGGTCAGGTTGCGGGATAACGCGGCGTGCTTTTCGGTCGGTTTCGGATATGAGATGGTTGATCGCAAGAGTAAGTCGCCTGACAAGAAGATCAGGATTTATTATCTGATCAAACAAGGTAGCCACTTTTTCGGAAATGATTTTTCCGGAAGAGGATGGATACTCAAGATTTATGGTTCCGTGTGAATGGACCGGAACGCGACGGCCATAATAATCTATTGAGACCTTTCCTCGGTAGCGGGAGCTGATTGCCGGATCTTTCAGAGACTCAACATCGTAGCCAACAGTCAAGACTATTTGATCGGTTACAAGTCTTTTCTCTATGAGTTCCAGAGAGATATTATCTGCCATCTCAAGGATGACTGTACGTGCCTGCCAGACATTGTAGGGCGATTGCAGCACCTGTCCTGAACTAATGCTTCTGGTTTCCGGCCGATAGCTTCTCACCAGCTTCATTGTCACTGGTTCCCAACCCCAGGCGTGGTCGATCAGAAGTTCGGCATTTATCCCGAAAAGTCGGTAAAGGAGATCTTCATTAAGGAGGGAACATCTTGCAATGTCGCCCATGGTGAGGATGCCGTATGGAGCAAGCCGATGCGCGATTCCGCGTCCCACTCTCCAGAAGTCGGTTAGAGGAATATGATCCCACAATTGTCGCCGATAGCTCATCTCATCGAGTTCCGCAATGCGCACACCATCTTTATCCGGGGGCATTTTCTTGGCCACAATGTCCATGGCGATCTTGCAAAGATAAAGATTTGACCCGATTCCGGCAGTCGCAGTCACTCCGGTTTCTTTCAAAACATCCCGGATCATTGTCATGGCGAGATCGTGGGCTGTCATTCCGTAGAGACGGATGTAGTCAGTCACGTCGATGAAGACCTCATCTATGGAATAAACATGCACATCCTCTTCTGAGACATACTTCAGATAAGTCTTGTAGATTCTTGTGCTGTAGTCGATGTAGAGGGCCATGCGAGGGGGCGCGATAATGAAATCTATTGCCAATCCTGGATCTGAATCAAGGGCTGCCTTGGAGAAGGATTTCCCGGATCGACCTCGTTTCAGGTTTGCCTCCCTGACTTTCTGATTAACCTCGAAAAGCCTGGGTCGCCCTCCGGTGCCGTATTGTTTAAGGGCCGGGGAGACGGCGAGACATATTGTCTTTGCTGTTCTTGATGAGTCTGCCACTACCAGACAGGTGTCCAATGGATCAAGTTTCCGCTCCACACATTCCACCGAAGCGTAAAATGATTTGAGGTCAATAGCCACGTATTTCCTATCGTTCGTCATCTGAGAAAGCATGCCCGGATAACAGCGAAATCATGAACGCCTGAATGTGGAGACAAGAACGTGGAGCACCACCCCATATATTAGAGTGCACAGCAACGCGATGCCCTCATTTATAATGATGGCATGGGAAAGTGGAAGCGGGTATTCAGGACGTGCCTGAGAAACCGCCGAGATAATGGCAATCCCGCTGAAAAGAATTAATGCAACGAATATTGAAGCTGCGGCACTACTCAATTGATATCGGCCTATCCGGATCATCACTCACACTCCTCATTAAGGCTTTCCTTTTTTTTAAGGAGCCATCGTATGCAGGTGAATATGCCCAATGCGACTCCGAAAATATAGGAAATAGTAGGGAAACTACCTTTGGATAAGCCTACGAGATATAAGATTCCTGTCAACGCAACAAGATAGATTGTAAGCATCATCAGGAATCGGATTGTTATAGATTGTTTAGTGTTGGTCATGGTGCAGTCGTTTTCGTAATAAACGCGGATTTGCGCCTCGATATTGCCCTGACTTCAATTTATGGACATGTCAACACAAATTTTACCGATAATCCCTCGTTGTTCGGCGAGCAGATGTGCGTCGGAGATATTTGTGAAAGGAAATGTCTTTGCTATTACCGGATGGATTCCGGCTCTGTGGATCAAAGTCATCATCTTGTCAATCTGAGTCTGGGATGGATAGTTGCTGTAGAATCCGGTCAGATATACTCCTGACGGAATCTCTTTGATCGGATCGAATTGTTTCAATCCATAGACTCCGCCAAGAAGACCGGTGTGGCAAACGATTCCGTGGGTTGACGTGAGTTTCAGTGATTCCCTGATGGTCGATGCCCCTATGAGCTCGAGCACTTTAGTAGCCCCATTCGGAATCATTTCCAGAAACCTATGGGAGAAGTCGGGGCCCTCCGTAATCACATGGTCTGCACCAAGACTTTTAAGAATGGAGAGATTGGTCTCTTTTCTTGTTGTTGAGACAACTCTTGCCCCGATGGCTTTTGCAAGCTGCAGAGCGGCTAAGCCTACAGTTGATGTGCCACCGCGGATAAGC
Source organism: uncultured Sangeribacter sp. (assembly GCA_964425935.1). Classification (GTDB taxonomy): domain Bacteria; phylum Bacteroidota; class Bacteroidia; order Bacteroidales; family Muribaculaceae; genus Lepagella. The sequence goes on along the minus strand of CAYROR010000009.1, from coordinate 9,852 downwards.
AGTGTGTCGTTGGAGGTAAGTTGAAGCGAAAGGAACAATGATCCGTATGCCGTGTAAAAGGTTTCGGGGATTGCGGCGAGTTCATTCCAGGGCAGTGTGCTTTCAATTTTGAAAACATGGGAGACCGGGAGAAGGGCGTATTCGGCATAACTTCCGTTGAAACTGCGGCCCATTCCGCCCATCATTGCGATTACTCGTTGCCCCTTTCTGAAATTGGAATCAGAAGGATCTGCAACTTCTCCAACAAGCTCAATCCCCGGTGTGATTGGTTTGGCAATATAGGACTGAGCGATCTCAAATTTTCTTAGGAGCACTTCAGAATGATTGATTCCAAAGGCTTTGACTCGAATCAATATCCATCCTGGTTTAACATTGGGAACGGGAATGTCTGAAATAGTGATTTCATTTGCCTCACAGGGGCTTGTCAATACTACTGCTTTCATTATTTAAAGATTTCTTTCAAATTTCTTTCCAGCATTGTGGGTCGGGAGCATAAAATGATCGATGATAGCCGAAGGCAACCGCGGGACATCCACGGCAGAAACGCAGGAGTTCGCATTTCCCACATTTTTCAAACTTCTCATATTCCCGGTAGAAATCCATCTCTTTGCCCATCCAGAGTTTATGGATATTGGTTTGAAAGAGGTTGCCGACTACGCTATCAAAACGTCGGCATGCCATGACTTTTCCGTCTGGCAGGATGGTGAAATGACAGTCGCCGCAATGACATCCATCATAAATGGTGTCTTCCCGACATTCTTCAGGGATCTTGAAAAGTCCCTGTTCATAAAGATATAGGGTCCAGAGATGATCCTTTAGATTGAATATTGTGCCGGAATTCTTATGTTCTTCAAATTTATGCCAGATGGTGTCAAGGAAGTCTCTGTATTCTTCCGGTGATATATGGGTGGATTTCTCTTCTGAGGTTGGACAATAGCGACCGAATGCGAAAACATCGACCCCTTTTTCAACCACCAGATCCACGATATCCGGAAATTCCTTAATGTTGGTTCCTGACACGGTCGACATCACGGCCACCCGGATCCCGTTGCGCTTTAATACTCCTATTTTTTCAATTGTTGTGTCAAACGACCCGGGTTTACGGATTGAATCATGGGTATCTCTCATTCCGTCAATGGAAAGCTGATATTTCTGACAGCCATATTTCTTCAGCCGGCTGCATGTTTCGTCGGTGAGATGAAACGGATTCCCGAGAATCGTGAATGGGATATCGTTTTTCTTGATTTCCTCCAGGATTTTCCAGAAGTCACGGTGTAGAATAGGATCTCCACCGGTTATGTAGAAATAGGGGAGCCTATGCATGCTTTCACACATTTCCACACATTGCCTGATCACTTCCTTCGCCCTTTCAAGGGGCATTTCTATGATGTGGGGATGGCCCTCTGAGAAAATGTAGCAGTGTTCGCAACGCTGGTCACAGCTGTCGGTGATATGCCATTGAAATGCAAAATATTCCATTGTAGGTTTTATGAGCAGTACTCCAATGATGTGTCTGATATAAGGCACACATCATTGGAGTACTGAAGGGTTTCGGCGCTTTATTTTTCGCCTGCGCCACATGCGGAACCGCAAGCAGCCGGTTTAGCCTCGGGTTTTTCATCACCTGCGCCACATGCTGAACCACATGCGGATGAACTGGTCTCATTCTCTACAGCAGCACGGAGATAGGCCTGTGCTGTGTGCTTAAAAGCTACGTTGTCGATACGTGTCATTGTAGTAATAATTTAAGGGTGATAATCTCTTTACGTCAGCAAAGTTATATTATTCCCCTGACTTTGTCAAGAGGTGAATTTTTGTAAAGCTGGTAATCTTTTTATCGGTTTTGCTGAGAAACAATAATTTGCAGCGAAAAAAATAATTTAAAAAATCATATTGGTAATCAAGTGTTTGGATTGTGTGGGATTTTTACTACCTTTGTGTCGGGAAAAAATAATGAAATGAGAAAGAAAGATCAGCTGAATTCGATAATAGAGATTTGTCCGGTAAGGAATGTCGTGGCCCGTTTTGGGAATAAATGGGCTCTTCTTGTGATTCTGGTGTTGAGCGAGAGTGACGTCATCCGTTATAATGAACTCAGACGCAAGATACCCGACATTTCATCCCGCGTGCTTTCCGGAACATTGAGGACACTGGAAGCAGATGGCCTTGTGGAGAGAACGTATTATCAGGAGGTTCCTCCAAGAGTGGAATACGCGCTGAGTGAGACAGGGCGCTCCCTTGTGCCGATTATTCTTCAGCTTACAGAATGGGCTCAGAAGAATATGAAGTCAATTATCAGCCATCGGGATACCGCTGAAAAATCCCAGGAAGATATGTCGGCGCAAGCGTAAACCATAGGCGTCTCATGAACGTTATAATGTCGTAAGAGATTATATAACAAATTGAGAAACAAAAAATGGATTATTCAGAGATTATCAAGTCTTCACCCGTAGTTGTGGTGGAGTTTTATGCCACATGGTGTCCGCATTGCCAGAAGATGATGCCGGTGGTGGAGAAAGTGAAGATGCTTCTTGAAGGCACCGACAACGTCTTTCAAATCGATATTGACAAGGAGACCGCCTTATCTGATGCCCAAAAAGTGAGCTCGGTTCCGACGTTCATAGTCTACAAGGAGGGTGTAGAGGTGTGGCGCCACAGTGGAGATATTGAAGCCGATAAGCTTGTTGAGGTGATGCAGTCATATCAGTAAGATTCTTTAGAAAATAAATCAGAGACCCGCAGTCGATGTCGGCTGCGGGTCTCGTTTGCAAGATAGGAACTGGAATCAGAGAAGGTTCTCTCGTTCTGTTAGTTCGGCATCAGTCATTGTGTAGCCTCCGAGACTTCCCTCTTTTGCCTGAATGCAGATATAGGTCATAGGGTCTGGCGATGTGCATTTGAGATTGCGGTCGCAGTGGGTCGAAACTCTGATCACGGAGCCGGCTGCAATGTCGAAAACAGAGTCGTTGACCTGAAATTTACCGGATCCTGTGAGAATGATATAGTTCTCCTCATTCTCCTTGTGAGAGTGAAAGAAGGGTATGGATGCTCCGGATGGTAGCGTTCCGAAAGAAATCTCGCATGACGTTGCGCCGGTGGCGTCTTTCACAAATTGTTTTCCCTCGAAGCCGAGAATATTCCCGACAGAGGCGTGGGCGAATTTATTGCCGGAGTTCAGAATCTTGATGTCGCTCATGTTGGATTATTAAATTTATTTAGTAACTTTGCAGTGGATAGCCACTTTTATTTTGATAGTGCAAAATAAGTGTTTTTTATGTAAGTGTGCAAGAGCTTTCATGATAGTAAGACACTTACTTACGGGTAACTAATTTTGATAATGAATCGATTGTCTCAACATGAAAATTTAAAAAAATTCACGCGGATAGAGGATTGTCCCGTGAGAAATATTATTTCGCGGTTTTCCGGAAAATGGTCGATGCTTGTTCTGTGTATTCTTGCAGAGAATCCGTCCACAAGGTTCAGCGCGATCGGAAGAGCTCTTCCCGATATCTCTCCGAAGGTGCTCACCGATACTCTCAAGAGTCTGGAGAGCATTGGTTTGATTTCTCGCGAGCTGTTTCCGGAGATTCCCCCGAGGGTTGAATATTCTCTTACTTCGTTGGGGGAAAGCCTTATCCCTCTAATTGGAAATCTCATTTCCTGGGCAGTGGAAAATTATGAAAGGATTTCTGAAAAATGATCATCTGGAATCCATGGCACGGATGCCGCAAGGTCAGTGAGGGGTGTGAGCATTGCTACATGTATTTTCTTGACAGGAAACGAGGAATTGACACTTCAAAAGTTTCCCGCACATTGAACTTTAATCTTCCTCTGCAGAGAGACAGAAGAGGGCGCTTCAAACTGCGGGGAGGAATGCAGGTGTTTGTGGGATTGTCAACAGATTTTTTTGTGGAGGAAGCCGATGAATGGCGTCCAGAGGCATGGAGAATGATTCGATCCCGTCCTGACGTTGCATTCAGGTTGCTCACCAAGCGGGCCGCGCGAATGAAGCAGTGTCTTCCTCCTGACTGGGGGGAAGGCTATGAGAACGTGATGCTATCTGTTACCTGTGAAAACCAAAGACGGGCAAATGAGCGGTTGCCGATATTGCTCTCCACTCCTGCACGACATAAAGGTTTCATGGCTGCCCCTCTCATTGGCCCCGTCGATGCGGAGGATTTTCTTGCTTCAGGAGAGATTGAGGAGGTTACTTGTGGTGGTGAAAACTATGATGGTGCCCGTCCATGCCATTATGAGTGGGTGAGAAGTCTTTCGGAACAGTGTGAGAGACATGAAGTGACTTTCGGTTTTCTGGAGACGGGAACCATATTCATAAAATCGGGTAAAAGATATCATATCCCGTCTAAACGTATTCAAAGTCTTCAGGCCTTTAAATCAGGGTTAAGTCATGATTTCCTGAAACCACGGTTTGATTTGCACCCGCTGGAGGAATCTCTGTTTCCACAGGAGATTTATGTGCCGTATTTTATGGAACATTGTGCATCGTGCGGCTCCCGGATGATATGCAATGGTTGCTCCCGATGTGGAAATTGCAGCTATCTCTTGGAGTCAAGCAAAGATGGCGAGGGGGATTCATAATTCGTAATTCCGAGATCGATGCTTCTGAAATGATCGAGATTGCGGGAGGGAGGTGTGATGTCTTTCGGCCAATCCATTTTTGAAAATTGCTGGAAATATAGAAGGCATGCATCTTTCCACCATTCCGCGTCCTTTGCCTGTGTCCTCAACCGGTTTGCAACGTCGGCATAAAGGCCGGGGTCTATAAAGGGCGCCGAGGATTCCCATAATTTCTGCATTTCTGAAACAGCGGTGCATCCACGATCATAATGCCGGCAAAGCTCTTCCCAGAGAGTGGCCCCCGACTTCATTTTGTGGTTCCAGTCAACATGATGAAACCATAGGAGAAGATTTTCAGGACAGGTTGAAATGTCATTATAAGTTTCCGCAAAGTTGGGGGGATATTGTGAAACAGCGTCGCTCCCTCCTGAAGTTCGGTCGAAGCCTAATCCGCGAGAATCTGCACGGTGATAGTAGGATGGAAGCCAATCCGGTCGGGCTCCGTCGCGTTTACACCATGGCTCCGGTCCGTAGTGATGGCCGAAAGCAAAAAGATGGTGAAGACCGAGGGGCATCATGTAGTCTACTACGGCCTCACGGCTCCCGAGCATCATTCTCATGAGATTGCATTCTATCTCCTCCGGGATTGAACCGGATGCGTAAATCGTCTGACGCAGCCATTCGCGCGCGATTTCTTCAGAAGTCAAGCAGGGATTCCATGAGAGACGCCCGAAAGCATACCAATTTGCCTGCGCGAAAGGATGACCTGTCCAATTCAAGTCATCTCCCACGTTGGCAACTCCAGCCACAGCCGATAATGAGGCGGGACTTACATGACTGAAGAATTCCTCCCAGGAATCCGCCAGAAATGCAAGATGATTGCTATGGCCGAGATATTCCTGGGTGATCTGCAGTTCAGCCATCTGTTTGGTTGAGGGCATTGCGCCGAAGAGAGGGCTGAATGGTTCGCGGGGCTGGAAATCTATCGGGCCGTTCTTTATCTGGATGATTACGTTGTCGTCGAATTGTCCGTTGAGCGGTTGAAACTCCAGATATGCCTGTTTCGCTCTGTCGTCGTCTGAAGGTGAATAGACAAACGCTCTCCATATCACCCGGCCACCGTGAGGCTTGAGCGCCCTTGCAAGCATGTTGGCTCCATCGGAATGTGTTCTGCCGTAATCACAAGGTCCGGGCTGACCTTCAGAGTTTGCCTTCACCAGAAATCCTCCGAAATCGGGAATTATATGATAGATTTCCCGACATTTCCCTCTCCACCATTCCGCAACTCTATCGTCAAGAGGATCGGCTGTCGGAAGGGAATCAAGCTGCATTGGGGCTGCGAAATTCGCCGAAAGGAACACCTTGATTCCGTAGGGACGGAAAACATCCGCTAAGGCTGCCACTTTCTTTATATATTCTTCAGAGAGAATTTGTGATGACGCGTTGACATTGTTAAGCACGACTCCGTTGATACCTATTGACGCGTTGGCACGAGCGTATTCTTCATAGCGAGGAGAGAGAGAATCTGGCAACTCTTCCCATTTCCAGATGCTTCTGCCTGCATATCCACGTTCCACGGTGCCGTCAAGATTGTCCCAATGGTTCAACATCCTTAAATCGTAGGAGGGCACTTCTCTAAGCTCATGATCAAGACTTGTTCCAACACCCTGATTACGTAAAAGATGATATGCGCCATATAAAAGTCCTACATCCGTTGCGGCAAGAAGGGTAATCTCGTTAGAGTCAGGTTTTATAATATAGCCGTCTCGCCCCAGAGAGTCGTCATTGATTATTTTCAGGGAAATCCTTTTTCCTCCCCTCCATCTCTCGTTGAGTTCAGTGGTTGCGATCATCGTTGTGGGAGTTTTAATATCACACTCCGCAATCTCTCTCTCTTTCACGTTTTTTCCCGGAAGCCATAATTTGCTTCCATCATATCCCTTTCCTGTAACCTCGTCAGCGAGTCGTTTACCAAGAGTTTTCTTGTCGAGAGGGTGGATGTCGTTCCATTCGCCAAGATCATAATTCCTTATCAGGGTTGTCACGGGAGTGTTATGTGCCACCTCGGACTGAACTTTCCTCATCTCAGCCCATGCTTTTCGTCCTTCCGAATCCGATGGGTGAAGAAAATTAGCCAGTTCGATGATGAAGAAAGGCATATCGGGCTTCTTGAAAAGCCTTCGCCAATCGTTGATCATAGTCTGCAGAAGCTCTCCATATTCATTCCGGCGTTCCACGTTGGATTCCCCCTGATACCACACCACTCCCGCCATATTCATATTGGCGAGAGGATGAATCATGGAATTAAAGAGCACCGTCGGCTTGTAATGAAAGAATTCCATGTCAGGACCAGCAGGCATAGGAGCCCCGATATGATATCTCCATTCTCCGTTGAGAGAGATCTCGCCATTGGAGGTTATGAGTTTATATGGCTTCTCTTCAACAAATCTGCCGGCCCCATGCTGGCTGAACAGGCGAATGGTAATGTTGTTTTCCCCCTTCTTGAGAAATTCAGCCGGCACATGGTAGATACGTGGAGGATATTGATAGGAAGTGGTTCCAACAAACTTTCCGTTCACATATACTGAATCTGCATCAACAATGCATCCAAGACGCAACACCGCAGGATCTTTTGCTTGAGCTCCGGTCAAACTGATCCGTTTCCTGAACCAGTGGGAGCCGTTGATTGGGTTTACTCTGTCGGTGGACCATCCTTTATCGTTTAGGATATCCACAGTTTCCCAATCAGAATCATCAAAGCGGGGCTCATACCATTTGATGGCGCCATTCATTCCAGGGTCTCCTGAGAAAAGAGCCTCTCCCCATCGTTTAAAATTTTCTGCCTCAAGTTTTTTGATGTGATCTCGGTAAGCATCATCCTTATAAAGAAGTTTCTCGTTGATTGATCTCGGAGACACTCCTCTCAATGACTCCTCGCTGATCCATGCTTCAATGGGAGTTCCTCCCCAGCTTGAATTGATTATTCCGACAGGCACCCCCGTTCTCGAATATAGTTCTTTGGCAAAGAAATGACCGAGGGCAGAGAAATTCATCACATTCTCAGAGGTGGTAGGCTTCCATTCTCCAGTTTTAAGATCCTCAATAGGGGAGTGGAACTCATACGTCGAGGGAACCCTGAACTCCCGGATCCGATCATTGGAATAAGATGCGATCTCATCGGCAAACATATCCATGACACGCCTTACGGGCAATTCCATATTCGACTGCCCGCTGCAAAGATAAACGTCTCCACACAACACGTTGTCAATGACTTTCTCATTGATTGTTATGACGTAAGGGCCACCTGGCTCTACGGGTGGAAGCTCCAGTGTCCACCTGCCTGAGTAGTCGGCGGTGGTCTGTGCCTCCTTAGGTGTTTTCTCATCAGCTTTTCTGATTCCTGCAACGACAGTTTCACCTCCGTTAGCGTTGCCCCATAGTTTTATCGGCACATTACGTTGCACCACCATTCCCGGCGCAATCACTGCCGGCAGTTTGACGCGCCCTTTTGCCGCCATCCCTGTCATAAGAAGAATTACGGTGATCAACGTCATCCCCACAGTCCGGATGCCATTCCTTTCTTCGCTACACTCCATATCATCAACATCATTTAGCCCGTAAATTTAACCAATTTCCCCGAGATAATAAAAGAGATTTTCGGAAAAGTGGTTTAGATGAATATACTGGAGTGAACCTAATATTTTTGTTGGGATATTGGTGGGGATTAGTCAAGGGTTTGAACGCCGCCTCCGTTTACCATCAGGGTCTGTCCGCTGACCCAGGAGGAGACCGGAGATGCGAAATATAGCACTGCGCCGGCAATGTCAGTTACTTCTCCAAGTCGATGTATGGGTGTGTGGGATAGCATTCTCGCTTCGATCTCGGGCGTAAGGACAGACGCAAGGGCTTTGGTACGCGTTGCCCCTGGACCAACGTTGTTGATACGTATTCCCATCGGGCCGTAGTCGAATGCAAGATTTGACGCCAGATGATTGAGGGCCGCTTTCGATGAGCCGTAGATGGCCATATCCGGACTGGTGTTTATACTGCTCATCGACGTGATGTTGATGATGCTGCCATATCCGGATTTCTGCATATATGGAGCGGCAAGTTTGCAAAGTTGCCAGGGTGCAAAGACGTTGATGGCATATATTTTCTCTACGTATGCGCGGTCAATCTTAAATGGATTTTCCCGGCCGCCTCCACCAATTCCGGCGTTGTTGACAAGTATGTTGATAGTGCCGAAGGTGTTTACTGTGAAGTCGATGAGGCGGGTCAGGTCGTCTGGAACAAGTACGTTGCAGGCAATGGCTGCGCTTATGCCCCCGGCCGCTTTGATTGCGTCGGCTACTGTGGTTGCTTTTTCAAGTGAAATATCACTTACTACTACAGCTGCGCCGGCAGCCGCAAGGATTTCACACGCCCCTTTTCCTATACCGTCGCCGCCACCGGTAACGACAGCGACTTTTCCTGAAAGATCAAATAGTGAATTATTTTTCATAGACTTTTTTTCTAATGAACGCTTGTCTGGTTATGTAGGTTCATGGGAATGAATATCGTAAGGATCGTGAGGGAATAAAGAGAATGAGATTTTGTTGTGTTTAAAGGAAAATGCTTATTTTTGTAATGGCGATTAATCAATTGTGTTTACCAATTATGAGGGATATGAGACCTATGAAAAAGATTGTCAGGGTAGTTGGGGCTACCATTATTGACGGATGCAAGATTCTTGTGGCGCAGCGCCCGTATTCATGCGTGCCTTATAAATCACTTAAATGGGAGTTTCCGGGCGGAAAGATGGAAGAGAATGAAACCGAAGAGCAGGCAATTAAGAGAGAGATCAGTGAAGAACTTGATTGTCTGATTGAGGTTGATGCATTGTTGCCGGAAATAGAACATGAATATCCTGACTTTATTCTCAGAATGACACTCTGTATTTGTCATCTTGCAGAATCCTCTATCCCTAAATATTTGGAGCATAATTCGATCCGTTGGCTTACTCTTCCCGAGTTGTCATCTTTGGATTGGGCGGCTGCCGATTCACGGTGTATCTGCCTTGTAAAGGAGTGGATTTCTCTTCATGCTTGATTACAAATTACTTTCGACATGATGTATTCCCATGTCGTTAAAAAGGAGACTATGCGGAGAACCCCCAGCAGTTGTTCTCGTCATCCCAAACCGCTCTAACTTCACGGTCATTGAAAAATCGAATAGACTTTTTGCTCATAATTTCGTTGCATTATTTGATAAAAGAGTCTGCCTTTCCCTCTCCTT
>CAYROR010000008.1:3468-65282 GCA_964425935.1 uncultured Sangeribacter sp. | reverse complement strand
GGCGTGGTGGCCGTGCCGCTTCCGGCAACATCATCCCCTCTTCAACCGGCGCTGCCAAGGCTGTGGGCAAAGTGATCCCCGAACTCAACGGCAAACTCACCGGCATCTCGATGCGCGTCCCCACCCTTGACGTTTCTGTTGTCGACCTCACCTGCAACCTTGAGAAGCCCGCTACCAAGGAGCAGATCTGCGCTGCAATGAAAGAGGCTGCTGAAGGCGAGCTCAAGGGTGTGCTCGGCTACACTGAGGACGCTGTGGTTAGCTCCGACTTCCTCGGCTGCCCCCTCACCTCTATCTTCGACGCTAACGCCGGCGTTTACCTGACCGACAACTTCGTGAAGGTGATCTCATGGTATGACAACGAGATCGGCTACTCCAACAAGGTGCTCGACCTCATCGCTGTCATGAAGAAATACAACGGCTGATAAAAACTTCAGCCAGCCGGGGATTCATTGAGTCCTCAGCCTATTGTCTGAAGCCGGATGCCTTCCAAAGGCGTCCGGCTTCCCTTTTTCTTCACTATCTTTTGCTTGACAAGAATGACCTCTTTATGATCCATGACCATATTGGAGGAGTCAGGAACGAATCACAATCCCATTTTATTAACTAACTCTCTTATTACGTCAATATCGACTCTGTCGGCATCAGACTTGTCATAGACAAAGAGCAGGTAAAGACACCCATCGTACTCCAGCGTATCAAGAGTAATTACCCTTCCTCCTCCAGATTTACCCTTTCCTTTAGACTTTATCGCCATACGCACTTTGCGATATCCCATTCCTAAATCAGTTCCTAATTTGGGATTTTTCTCCAGTTCATCCAATAAGTTCTGATAGTCTTGGTTGAAACTCTTGTAACGCTTTGCCAGTGGTTTGGCACAGCGTTTAAATTCATCGGTCGCAATTATCTCCATCAGAACACAACATCTCTTGCGTTAGACAGTGTTATACGGCCCTCCTTATGCGCCTTGACTTCTTCCAAAGCAGTTCTTAAATGCTTCTCTATAATAACATCTTCGCTGTCGATAGGCACAATTTTGAAATTGCCCACCCTTGATGTCAGCATTACCGACTGCCCATCTCTCGCGGCCGTCAGTATCCTTGACTGATTGGCGCGGAATTCTCTTGCTGTTACTACTTGCATAATCCCAAAGTTTTCTGCAAATATAACGAATAAGTACCAATTTGGTACACTATCCAACATATTTTAACACTAAAAATTTCTCACTCCAGAGCTTCCTCAAAAGATTCCCCGGAGTATCGTTATCAAACATATCCCGACATTAAAGGATGAAGTCGAGATATTATTGAAGGAATAAAGGAATCTTTTCATTTTTATTACCCGAATATCTGAGAATATTTGCATTTACAACTGATATTTTCTATTTTTGCAGTCCAATAATCAGTTAAACAAGTGGCAATGGAGTTGATAGATTTTAATTTAGATAGAATTCACGAACTTTGTAAAACATACAAGGTTAAGACTCTCTATGCCTTCGGATCCATTCTCACAAATAGATTCAGGAAAGGAAGTGATGTCGATCTGCTGGTGAATTTTGAAAAACAAAGCATCGATATTTCGGATTATGCCGATAACTTCTATGAATTCCAATTTGCTTTGGAAGATCTCTTTAACCGCAAGGTAGATCTTGTGTGTTACGATGCTATCAAAAATCCTCTTTTCAGACAGGAGGTTGATTCAAAAAAACAAATCATCTATGGTTGAGCTTGAGATTCGTAAACGTCTTGAAGACATCCGCTCATCCATCAGCGCAATTCTTGGCTTCCTCGATAGATTCCCCGGAGTATCGTTATCAAACATATCCCGACATTAAAGGATGAAGTCGAGATTTTATTGAAGGAATAAAGATTCTTTTCATTTTTATTCCCCGAAATTTTGACAGACCATTAAATATTGTTAACTTCGCAGACCGCTCTTCCCGGTTGCCATCTGCATGGTCAGATCGATCCGCCGGTCTGATGATCGCAGGGAAGTTTTTTGAAGCCTGACTTTGAATATTTCGCCAAATGCTTTTAATAGAAGACAACAATATACTGTTCTGGTTGGGAAATGACATTATCGTTTTCGCCATCTCAGTTCTGCTTGCGGGCATCATCATCCCGAGGATAATCCTCATTGCCTTCCGCAAGAAGCTTTTCGACGACGTCGATGAACGCAAGATCCATCAGGGAGTTGTGCCCCGGCTCGGAGGCATAGCCTTTTTCCCGGCAATGCTATTCTCCATCGCCCTCGTAGTGGCCATCGACCTCCGTTTCGGGAGCGAGCTGATGGCGCTTGAGGCAGGCCCGACCCTGATGCCGGTGCTCTTCGAGATCTGCGCCATCATCCTTCTCTATCTCGTGGGCATGGCCGACGACCTTATCGGAGTCCGCTACATGGCCAAATTTCTTGTCCAGATAATCTCCGCGGTGCTGATCGTGGCCTCCGGAATGTATATCGACAATCTTTATGGCATCTTCTGGATCCATCAGATTCCCTGGTGGATAGCATGGCCTCTGACAGGGTTTATAGTCGTCTATGTGGTCAACGCCATCAATCTGATCGACGGCATCGACGGCCTGGCATCAGGACTCAGCACAATCGCGCTCGTTTTTTATGCCGTCGTCTTCTTCCAGGGAGCGGAATTCATCTATTCGATGGTGGCGGCGGCAACCGCCGGAACACTGTTCCCGTTCTTCTACTATAACGTTTTCGGCGACGCCCGGCGCCAGAAGAAGATTTTCATGGGCGACACAGGAGCCCTGACCACCGGCATGATCCTCGTTTTCTGTGCTATTGCCGTGATATGCTCCCGCCCCGACTTCCTGACCGTTGACTATAACCCGGCCATGGTGGCCGTCTCCCCGCTCATCATCCCGTGTTTCGACGTTTTCCGCGTCTATTTCCACAGGGTGAGACGTCGCAGAAATCCGTTCCTCCCCGACAAATGCCACATCCATCATAAGCTTCTTGCCCTCGGTTTCAACCAGCGCGTGGCCCTCCCGATGATTCTCGGGGCTTCGATTCTTTTCATCGGCATCAACGTGCTCCTTTCCCCCTACATCAACCCAACGCTCCTGCTAATCTGCGACGTGGCAATCTGGACCGTCGGCAATATGCTGCTGACCATGGCAATCAGGAAGAGGGAGAAAAAACTCGGCGTTTCCCTCTACGACTGATGGAGCCCAAAGGACGCTTCGCCCCTTCCCCCACGGGAAGGATGCATCTCGGCAACATCTTCTCCGCCCTCCTTTCATGGCTTTCCGTGAAAAGCCGCGGAGGGAAATGGGTATTGCGGATCGAGGATCTCGATCCCCAGCGATCACGTCTGGAATATGCCCGGCAGATTGAAGACGACCTTCTCTGGCTCGGCCTTGAATGGGACGAAGGCGGCCTCGACGGGAAAGGGCCCTCCGCTCCCTATCGGCAGAGCCTGCGCTATCCGGCCTACGAAGCCGCCCTGAGGAAACTATCCGATCTCGGTCTGACCTACGACTGCCGTTGCACCCGCGCCGAGATCATGGCAACCCAGGCTCCACATGAAAGCGACGGGCGTAGCGTCTATGCCGGCACATGCCGCCCGCCCCGTCTTGGAGGCGAATCCCTGAGCGCCCGGCGCCTTCTCATGCCTGTCCGTGCCACCCGCCTTTACGTGCCCGACCAAACAATCCATTTCTCCGACAGGACCTACGGTCCTCAATCCGTGAATCTCGCTGACCATTGCGGCGATTTCGTAGTGAGGCGTGCCGATGGCGCCTGGGCCTATCAGCTGGCGGTTGTGGTCGACGATGCCGACATGGGAATCACAGAAGTAGTGAGGGGAAGCGATCTCCTCCTTTCGTCAGCTCAGCAGATTTATCTCCACACCCTTCTGGGATCTCCGATTCCGGAATATGCCCATGTGCCGCTCCTCTGCAACGGCTCCGGATGCCGGCTCTCAAAGCGCGACAGTTCCCTCTCTATGGAAGAGATGCGGCGACACCATTCGCCGGGAGAGATCATCGGGCTCCTTGCCTGCCTCGCAGGGCTCGTTCCCGCGGGAGAAAGCCTCCGTCCGGACGATCTGATTGAAAATTTCAGTTGGGGCAACATCCTTTCCCGAGGAAAAATATTAACTTTGCCATGATTATGGCAAAGACAGTTACTTTCAACACCCCCTTCCGGCTTGAATCCGGAGAAACCCTCCCGGAGCTGACGGTGGCCTACGACACTTTCGGCAACCTTGATGAAGATGGAGGAAACGTCATCTGGGTCATGCACGGCCTGACGGCCAATTCCGACGTGGCCGACTGGTGGCCCCACACGGTGGAATCAGGAAAATTCCTCGACCCGGATAAATATTTCATAGTTTGCGCCAACATGCTCGGATCGTGCTATGGCACCACCGGCCCCGCCTCCCTGAATCCGGCCACGGGAGAGCCCTGGTTTGACGCATTTCCCAAAGTCACCATCCGCGACATGGTGGAGGCCCACAGGATGCTCGCCCGCCATCTCGGGATCTCGCGGATCCATGAGCTCATAGGAGTATCCCTCGGAGGCTTCCAGGCCATAGAATGGGCAATCATGGAGCCCGGAATCGCCGACAACGTGCTCTTCTGCGCCACCGACGCTTCATGTTCCCCCTGGCTCGCAGCCTTCAACAAAACCATGTATATGGCCATCGAGACAGATCCCACATTCGGCGAGAAACGCCTTGACGCTGCCCGCAACGGACTCTCCACCGCAAGAGCCCTTGCCCTCATCAGCTATCGCGGGCCCTACACCTACAACATCTCCCAACAGGATCCCCCCGGCAATCCCGATCCCTTCAAAAGAAGAGTCCAGACCTATCAGGAATATCAGGGGGAGAAACTGTGCCGACGGTTCGACGTCTATTCCTACGTGAGAATATGCCAGAGCGGCGACTCCCACAACGTGGGGCGAGGCCGGGGAGGGATCGCAGGAACCCTGGCCCGCATAAAGGGAAATGTACTCGTGATCGGGATCTCTTCCGACATCCTTTTCCCGCTCGACGACGTCAGGAAGCTCGCGGAGCAGATTCCCGGAGCCCTGTTCAGGGTGATGGAATCAGATTTCGCCCACGACGGCTTCCTGATCGAACACGCCAAACTGAACAGCATAATCTCTGAATGGAGGGCATCCCGATGAAGTCATTATTTCTCCTATCGTGCAGAGTTATTTCCATTGCAGCCTTCATGATCCTGCTCTCAGCGTGCATTTCTGAGAAAGAGCCGGAATATACCCCCCTGGTCGGAAGCCCCCTCCCCTCTTTCAGCGTCCCGCTTTCCGACGGAACGATGGTTTCCCCGGAAACCCTGAGGGGGAAGAGAGTGCTCATCGAATTCTTCAACACCTCATGCGGCGACTGTCGGGAAAGCTTCCCCGTCATCGAGGAGGTGTGGCGTCACTTCTCAGATGATCCCGACGTCTTTATCTTCGGAATCGCCAGGGAAGAGGATGCCACGGAAATTCTGGACTACTGGAAGGAAAACTCCCTCTCCTTCCCCTTCTCCCCCCAGTCAGACCGCACGGTCTATGAAAAATTCGCAACTTCAGGGATTCCAAGGATATATCTCGCAGACAAAGACGGCGTCATCATCGCCGAATATGGTCCGGAAAATCCCCCTTCAGCTCTTCAACTGATAAATTCACTCCAATGAACCGACCGCTACTTCCTCCCAATCCCTCGCGTAATCTTCCGCTCCTTATTCTCGCCATCTTCTCGCTCTGGCTCGCCGCCAACGCGAAATCATCCTCGCCAAAGCTCGTGAAGGTGGCCGACGGATATGCCCGCACATCGGTCAACACCGCCGTATTCCGGGGCAGTTCAATCGTCACCCACGGCAACAATCAGTTCATCTCCTTCTATGATCAGGAGGGAAACGTGGTCCTCGGCAAGCGTCGCCTTGGATCTGAAGAATGGACAATCTCAAAGACCGGTTACAAAGGAAACATCGCCGATGCCCACAACGTCATCAGCATCGGAGTCGATGGAGATGGGGTGCTTCACGTCTCCTTCGACCATCACGGACATCCCTTGCGCTACGCCCGCTCTGTGAGACCCGGATCCCTCGAGCTCGGGCCGCTCGAAAGCATGGTTGCGGAGGGGGAAGAAGACGTGACGTATCCCGAATTCTACACCATGCCCGGCGGCGATCTCATTTTCGCATACCGCTCTGGAGCATCCGGGAGAGGGAACCTCGTGATGAACCGCTACGACGCGAAGGAGAAGAAATGGCATAGGATCCACGACGTCCTTATTGATGGCGAGGGGGAAAGAAACGCATACTGGCAGATGTTTGTCGACCCAAAGGGCATCATCCATCTCTCCTGGGTGTGGCGCGAATCATGGCTCGTGGAGACAAACCACGATCTCTGCTATGCCAGATCGCTCGACGGAGGGAAGACCTGGCTACGGAGCGACGGAACGCCCTACTCCCTCCCAATCACCATGAAGACCGCGGAGATCGCCTGGGAAGTCCCTCAGAACTCCGAACTCATCAACCAGACCTCAATGACCGCTGATTCAAAGGGAAATCCATATATCGCCACCTATTGGAGGGATCAGGATTCCGATGTGCCACAATATCGGCTTCTCTGGCACGATGGAAAGCGCTGGAACATGTCGCAGGTCGGCAACCGTGCAACTCCTTTCTCACTCTCCGGTGGGGGAACGAAGATGATCCCGGTGTCGCGTCCGCGGATTGCTTCCGATGGCAAACGCGCATTCTATATCTTCCGCGATGCCGAAAGAGGGAGCAAGGTCAGCGTGGCCTACACACCGGCGCTCGGAAAATCCGGATGGGAAATCTCCGATCTCACCGATTTCTCAGTCGATGCCTGGGAGCCATCTTTCGACGTCAATCTCTGGAACCGCCGCCGCAAGCTCCATATCTTCGTGCAGACCTCCCATCAGGGCGATGGCGAAAAGATTGCCGACGCTGCGGAGGAGACATCTCCGGTCTTCGTCCTGGAACTAAACAAATAATCAAGCATCTAACCATCTAATCCATAATTATCATCATGACAGTCAAGAAACTCTTTATCATCCTCTCTGTGTTGCTCTCATCGTTTCAGTTTCAATTGATGGCCCACGGCCGCATCTTCCCGCTGGATGGGCTCGACTGCACCGTCTATCTCCCTGATCCAAATCTCGCCACCGGAAGAGCGGTCGTGATCTGCCCCGGCGGTGCCTACGCAATGCATGCCACGGCTCACGAGGGAAGCAACTGGGCTCCCTTCTTCAATGAGAAAGGGATCGCTGTGGCTGTGCTCAACTACTCCCTCCCGAAAGGCGACCGGTCAATCCCACTTGCCGATGCGGCTAAAGCTTTCAAAATTCTTCGCGACAGTGCTGAGAATTGGAAAATAAATCCTCAGGATATCGGAATCATGGGGTCGTCGGCAGGAGGACATTTCGCGGCAACCGTTGCCACCGGGGGAGCCCCGGAAGCTGCGCCGGCTTTCCAGATCCTTTTCTACCCCGTCATCTCAATGGATCCGGCCATAACCCACAAGATGACCCACGACCTCTTCCTCGGAGCGGAGCCATCAGCTGAACTTGAGAAGGAGTTCTCAAACGAAAACCGGGTCACGGAGACCACTCCTCGCGCCATCGTTTTTTTCAGTTCCGACGATAAGGTTGTGCCTCCCGCCAACGGAATCCGCTATTTCCAGGCTCTCAACGAGAAGGGAATCCCGGTGGCAATGCATTTTTATCCCACCGGCGGACACGGCTGGGGCTACAACAAGAATTTCCTCCACCACAATGAGGTTCTGGAAAGCCTTTCAACCTGGCTCTCCTCCTTCTGACTCCCCGACATTCATAACCACGCGCTATTATGTGCAGAACATTCTTACTCCTCTCAGCAATCATTCTCCTTTTCGCCGCCTCGTGCGGCGAGAAGGAACTCCCGCTGCAACTCACCGGGATCAACTCCATTGCCGACAGCATCTCAGGGGCGGGCACAAACACCGACCGGGCGCTCTTCCAAAAAGCCGACTCGCTTCTGAGCAGCGTCGACGTTTCCAGGTTATCGGAAAACGACCGGATGTATCACTCCATGCTGCGGGTGAAGCTCACCGACAAGGCATATCTCCGGCATCCCGGCGACACAATAATCCGCCCCGTGGTGGAATACGCGGAGAAACACCGGCGCTGCGGATTCCTTCCCGAAGCCCTCTACTATGGCGGCCGCGTCTACTCCGACATCGGCGACTCATTCACCGCCCTCCGCTACTATCAGGATGCCCTCGACAACCTCCCCGACGAGAAGAGAAACCTGAATCTAAGATGCCGTTTGCTCAGCCAGACCTTATATCTCCTGAATTCCCTCCGGCTTTATGAGGAGGCGATCCTCTATCTTGAGGAATGTATGGCCATCAACAAAGATTTGAAAGATTCCACCAATCTATTCTTAGATATTATGAATTTAGGAGCAATCAGGCTTCATCAAGGGGAATTTGATAAGGCGGAGAGCATGTTTAAGAATTCCCTGAAATACTCCAGTGCAGTCTCGGCTGATGATTCCCTGACCTCCATTGCCTATCTCGCGGGAGTGAAGGAGGCTAAAAACGAGATAGATTCCGCCCTTCTCCTTATCCGCGGAATACCGGCACAGGTCACTGACTCCCTCACGAGAAACATGGTGCTGGCCTACGCTTCCGACATCTACCGGAAAGCCGGAATCAATGACACCGCAATCATCTATGCTCGAGAGATTGTTAAAAACGGAAATCCGAACAATAAAATTATCGGATACCAGAATCTGCTTAAGCCGGAGAACATCGCCTTTATCCCAACCGACTCATTAACATATTATGTCCGCAAATATGCAAGTGAGATGGAACGCAACCTTAACGCCAACGGCAGCAAGCTCGCCATCATCCAGCAGGCCCAATACAACTATTCTATCCACGACCGCCAGCGCCGCGAGGAGGAGGAGCGGGCAGGAATATTATGGAAGGTGGTTTGGGGGGTTAGCGGTCTGGTGTTTATCGCTATTATTACAATTTTATTATTATTGTTGAGACGGAAAAAAAATCTGGAGAAGCTTCGGAATTCAATTAGCCAGACAAAGGAACTCAAAGATAAGATAGCATCTATGGAGTCGCTGCTTACGGAAGAGATCAGAAGCCTTATCACTTCAAGCAAAAATAGGAATTATGCCGAAATCAAACGGCAGCTTATCAAAGACTTTAAATCTGAGCATCTCGACTTTGCGGAGAAATGGATTGCCGCGGGCAAGATCTACAGGCCAGATGAAACGATATTAAAATCGCAGGCTTATAAGAACGTGATGAGCAGATTCGAAAAGAATGAAGTGATTCCTCCGGCCGATGAGATATGGAAGAAGCTCGAGAGGGTTGTGTGCAAATGCTATCCCCAATTTAAAAATAGAATCATTTCGTTCGCCGGTAAGAATCTTCCGGAGAGAGACTATCAAATTGTCCTGCTGATAAAGTGCGGTTTTTCTCCAACTGTGATAGCCGCCGTTTTATCAACCACCATCAGTTCGATCAGTCATCGAAGGAAAACAATTGGAGAAAAATTGTTTGATCGTCTTGTGAGTCCTGCCGTTGTTGATGCCGCAATTCAAACGCTCTGTTCTGAGGCTGATTCTTTCCAGGATTTGATCGATGGAGAAAGGGATAAGAATAGCGGTCATCCTCAAAATCAGTTGACGGAAGCTTGAAAAGAAGTTGAAAAGAAGTTGAAATTTTTGATTCTACAAGTTTATTACTCAATCATTTGCCGAAATTTTTAATAAAATTTCGGCAAATGATTTTATGGGGTATTGTTCTTTGCCTGGAAAGGTCATAATTTTGCATTGTAAATTTATACTGATTGAAAAGAATGAAAAAAAATCGACACCTCATCAGCCTCCTCATCACGATGCTGATGCTCCCGACAATCCAGACATTCGCCTCTTCAGAGAACGCGGATCCAGTCACCCTCCCCGTTGTTGACGTTCCAAACCCCGGCACTCCAGACCCCGGGACATCCGAGGGGAACGACGATGACGACGAACACCAAAAAGGAGACACGTCAAAATGGCGGCGGATACCCGCGCGGCCGGCTAACTGCACCATCAGCATTGATAGAGTCTATATTGATGGTGAGGCCGTAGCCATCGAATCGTTTGAAGTCCGCGATGCGGAAGGGAACATCGTGGCCATCTACACCGATGAAAAGGCATTCATCTCATTCATCTTCTCCTCAGAGGGTGAGTTCGAGCTGATCTTCCATCTCCCCTCCCGTACCCTCCACGGCTTCATTACCCTCTGATTCCCACCCGGCCCCCGCTCCTATATATATTCCTCTTATATTATATTAAGGAGTGGGGTACACAAAAAACTTATCCATTTTCCAAAAGTCAAACAAATGAAAACAAGTCAATATAATTATTTCCTTCCATTGAAGGATGGCCGGACGTTGATATTCAACGGACTGACTGAGCGCTATTTCACCGTAACCGAAAAGAATAGCGACGCCATTAGGAAAATCATAGAAAATCCTACCGAAGAAGTTTATGCGCTCTACAAAACTTTTCTCATGAAAATGGTTGACGAAGGTTTCGTGATTGATGACATTACCGATGAATCATCTCTTGTAAGGGAAAAGTATGAAAAACGACGGAAACCTAACCATTATTATCTACTCTTGTTTCCTACGTATGCTTGTAATCTTCGTTGTTGGTATTGTACTCAGAAACATGCTGACATCAATATGGACGATGATCTCATTGAAAGGCTTAAGAAACATATTCCGGATTATCTGATGGCTAATCCAGAAATTCAAAATCTTTACATAAGCTGGTTTGGAGGAGAGCCTATGTTAGGATTTAACAGGATTGAGGAATTGAATACTTTTGCAAAGGAATATTGCGAGGAGCATAATATCTCTTTCTCTTCCGGGATGACTACCAACAGCACCTTGATGACTCCGGAAAAGATAAAGCGTCTGCGTGAACTATGCGTATGGCACTATCAGATAACCATTGACGGAGATGAGAAATCCCACAATGAAACCAAGCAACTTAAAGGGAAGAATGCATACAAAACTGCTCTTGAGAATATCAGGCACATAGTAGAACTTATTCCAGAAGCGCAGTGCATCCTACGGATAAATTATTCTGACAAAAATCTTAATGCAAATAAAATAATTGATGGCATAAATAAAGAAATTCCTACGCACCTTCGTCATAGAATAACAATACTTACCCGGAAAGTGTGGCAAATCTCAGAGAAAGACATAAATGAAAATGAATTGAAAAAGTTATCCTCAGACGCCAAAGAAAGTGGTTTCATGATTGGTAACTCTGGTATTGGGATGTGCTATGTTAATCAAAAGCACTATACTTGCGTGATGCCGAACGGAGGTTTGATCAAATGTGACAATGACGATGTAATGGATTCAAAAGGATATATTGATGAAAATGGGAAGATTGTCAGGACCGATCTCTTTGGATTTGAAAAGATTCCACCCCTTTACGAGGGAAGTGTTTGTAGCAAATGCAAACATCTTCCCCTGTGTTATGGTCCATGTCCATCTAAAGTAACATCAATGATCGAGAATTTTGGAGACATCAGATGCCATGTTTCTAATCCTGATGAGAAGATTGAGGGATGGATCAGAGAATTGGCAAAGGAATCATAAGTTGGCATATTACTCTAAAGTAATATCAGTCTCGAGATCCGTTTGCTTGTTAATTTTGGATTACATGAAATACGCATTTTAATACAAAATTGCGTGTCTAATGCAATTGCGGAATCCGAAAGTCGGATTCTAAGATAAGTTTAACTAAAAATGTCAGAAAATGGCAAAATTGAAAAATCTTTCATCAGCCTTGCCAACGGATGATCTGTTGGAAGAACTGGATCAGATCCAGATCTTAGGAGGTGTTTCAGAAAGTACCACAGGCGACAACTACGGTTGCAACCTCGTAGACGGTTGTGTCACCAATGATGGATGTACAGTGTACAATCATGAAAGCTGCGGTAACACTACCAAACCATGCGGTGGCGATACTAAACCATGCGGTGGCGGTACCAACCCATGCGGTGGCGGACTCCCCTGTGGTTGTGAACCTCCCGGAGGCGATGACAAGCCTGGCAACGGACCGACCGGTGTAATCGACCAGTTCGGATGGATGTGACATGTGAAATGAACGACGGCTCAGGAGTACCCCTTCGTGTCGAATCCTAAAAAAGGTAAGGGCGGCACTTGATTGTCGTCCTTACCAAAAAGAAAAAAATCCTATAATCATGAGAATTTTATCGATATCTTTTATCATTGCCTCTTTGTTTGCAATGCCGGTGCCACACGCATGGAGTTCTACAGAAGGGACTTCTCCTCAGGATAATAAAACCAAGAATCTGAAGGAACTTGTGGTCGAATCATCCAATATCAGGCAGGTGGAGGGAAACACTGTCATCAACATAACGAGAAAGATGAGGAAAGGAACCGTCACCACCGAGCAGATGCTCGGTAATATCCCCGGATTTTTCTATGAACAGAACAAAGGAGTGAAATACAACGGTTCCGATAATTTCATTGTGCTCATGGACAGCATAGAGAAACCTCAATCGATGATCTATGAACTCAATAACATTAAATTCGACAAGATTGTAATTGTTCCGCAACCTCAGGGAGAGTATGCGGGGTACGACTATCTCATCAACATCAAGACCAGACCGAATTACGAGGGATATGAGGGGAATATTTATGGGCTGTACAACCAATATTTCAACGATGACGCGAGGAAAGGGGTCGCCTCCCTGAGGCCATCCTCATACGCCTATTATACGAAAAACAGACTCACGCTTTACGCCACTACAAGCCTTAGCTGGAACCACGAGGCATATAATTTCTGGGAAAGCAAAGACTTTGAGTTTGACAACAGATTAGAGGAGACCCGACCCAATAGTAACGGCAATAAGATACAGGAAAATCTCGGCTATACAGTTAATGCCAGAACTATGGCAGATTATCAGTTCAATCCCAAGCATACTGTTTCCCTGCAATACTCATATACCTACAATCCATCCCATCCACGGGTGAACTATGAAAAGTACATCCAAGATATATCTTATCCGCAGGGTGAGGTTTTTCCATACACAGCTGACAGAGATACATATATCAACCGGCATGCCGTCTCAGGCTTCTACCGCAACTATATGAACAGGGTGAAATTCAATGCCAATCTACAGTATTCATTCGACAATATAAACCAGAGATATATGGTCAGCCAGAGTGGGATCCCTGGATTTGGCTATCATTACAGAAACCGGATGAACCTGCTCCTGTGGAATATGAGCGCCAATACCATCCTAGGAAAGAACACGTCTCTTTTCTGGGGTTATAACGGCACCTACAAAGGTTATTCACAGATGGATTATGCCACATCTGAGGATCTAAGCAACAACGATTACTTCCGCAATCGCTTCTATGTCGGTTTCACCCAGCCTATCGGCAGCAAAGTTAGGCTGAGCGTAACGCCCTCGGTCGAGTTCATCAGCTCAAAGAGCGGAAACAAGAAATACAGTCAGGTTCCGTTCGGAGCTTCGGGCTTTGTCTATTATAATATCTCAAGAAAAATATGGGCCAGGTTTGACTACAACATGTCGACGGTATATCCTAACCAGAACGATGCCGCAGACTGGGGATATTTCACGGATCCATATATCTACCAGGGTGGTAATCCATATCTGAGGGCGAGCATCTACCACAACTTCACTCTTCAGGCGAATTTCTTCAACTGCCTTAATATCAGAGGAGGCTACAGCACAAATCCGGATGCTATATACAGGATCGGAAGCGTTCATGAAGGAGAACTTCCCGATGGTGAATATGGGAAATATCTGGCATACATCCCCTACAACGGACGTTATCAGTCCGTGTGGAGTCAGATCTCTTTCTCCCGATATCTGGGCAAAGGATTCTCCATCAACTCTAACTACTACATCGCGCATACGCGTATTAACGTAAACGAAGCACGGAATTCAGGGTATTCCAATAAATTTGATCTGACCGGAAGATATTACAATGACAGGCATAGTTTCAATATATGGTTCACCTATGTCTTTTTCAATCCCGTGAATATTTCTCCACAGTTAACCTATAAGCAGTTTATAGAGAATCCTTACATAACCCTGTCAAAATTCCTTTGTCATAAAAAAATGCAGCTGTCGCTCGTCTACGGAAGTTTCTTCCATCTTTTCGGCAAAAGCTATTCCAAGGGAAACAGCAATATATCTGACGTCTACCATAGTCATTCCTACACCCCATATTGGGAAAGAAACAAGATCGAATTCACATTCACCTACCGTTTCTGGGGAGGTAAGAGTGTCAAGGCATACGAACAGGGAATATCCCAGGAGCATTAATGATGAATGCATTGGTAAACGAAAGACTGAATCAATGAAACAGGCGATCCTGATAGTGGCGCATAAGAACCCGGAGCAGCTGAAGCGGCTGATCGGATATTTCCGTGGTGAATGTGAGATCTATATCCATATAGACCGCCGCAGCGAGATCACCCGGGATGAGAAGGAGGAGCTCCGCTCGCTCCCCGGAGTGAAGGCGGTGGTCTCACGCTACCGCGTGCGCTGGGGAGGCTACAGCATCCTGCGCGTGGAGATGCTGCTCCTGAAGCTCGCCCTCAAGATGGGGAATGCCGGTTATTTCCACCTCATCAGCGGCCAGGATTATCCAATCAGGCCTCTCTCGGAGTTCATTGATTTCTTTTCCCGCACAAGGGAGACCGGCTTCATCAGCTGCACCCATCTTCCACACCCCATCACGGACGGAAACACGTTCCTGCGCGTGCAGTATTTCTTCCCCGCCGACCTGATGGACGTGCGCGGCAAGGAGGGGAGGGCGAGGATGTGGAGATTCGTATGGTGGCAGAAGCGTCATGGACTCAAGCGCCGCCTCCCCGACACCTTCGACCATCTCTACGGAGGATCCGCCTGGTTCTCCATCTCCCGGGAACTGGCGAAATACATCGTGGACTACACGCGACGCCATCCGCGCTTCTACCGCCGCATGCGTCACACCTATATCCCGGAGGAGATCTATATCCCGACCGTGATCCTGAATTCAGATCATAAAAGGAAAGTCGTATGGAACGACAATCTCCGCAATATCTTCTGGATAAACGAGGGCCTTGACGATTCTCCGCAGAATATAACGGAGGAGAGCTTCAGGATCCTGTTCCGTAGACCCCACGCCTTCTTCACCCGCAAGATGGAATATCCCCAGAGCCTGGCGGCGATGGATCTCATCGACCAAAAGCTGCTCGTTGAACCCCGTCCTCAGTCTCAGTTCTCGGAAGCCGGTGCAAGATGCGACACGATCCTCCGCGGCTACGAGTACGACAACGGCCTATCGACATGGCTGGCCGACTTCTGCCGCGACCGGAAGCTGCGCACCGTCTGCGACTTCGGGTGCGGCCCCGGTTGGTATGTTGCCAACCTCAGGGAGAAGGGGATCGATGCCGTGGGCTATGACCTGAATCCCAACGTTGAGGAAC
Organism: uncultured Sangeribacter sp.; assembly: GCA_964425935.1. Taxonomy (GTDB): domain Bacteria; phylum Bacteroidota; class Bacteroidia; order Bacteroidales; family Muribaculaceae; genus Lepagella. Next base: position 49,746 of record CAYROR010000008.1, on the reverse strand, counting down.
TTGGGCGCATGATGACCGGAGGCAGGGATGCCGGATGCTTCGCGCAGGCCGACCTCTCGGAGGAGGCCGAGGCCGACACACCGTTCGATCTGCTCCTGTTCACGTCAGTGGGGGAGTATATCCCGGCTGAGCGAGAGGCCACGGTGATCCGCAACCTCAGGGTGAACACCGCGCGCTATCTTGTGGTTTCCTGGGGCTCGGACCGGTTCCGCGAGGGTGTGAGGAATCCGCATGACCCGGAGACGGTGAGCCGCCTCATCACCGGATGTGGCGACTTCGTGCTCAACGAGGTGGCCACCGACATGGCCCGCTCCCGCTGCTATTCCGACACCCACCGGCGCAACATCCTCGTCTTCCAGAAAATTCCACAGACATGAAGCGACTGATCTCCCGGGCAAGATTCCCCTTCGTGCTGCAGAAAGACGCTATGGGTTGCGGGGTGGCATGTCTGGCGATGATCTGCCGCCACTTCGGCAGGGCATATTCCCTGGGCACGCTCGAACGCTACTGCCATCCCACGAACGAGGGAGTGTCGATGCTCGGCATCAGCCATGCCGCCTCTGACGTTGGCCTGGAGACGCTGACGGCCCGTATCGCGCTCGACGACATAGACCGCGACGCACTCCCGTGCATACTGCACTGGAGGCAGGACCATTTCGTGGTGCTCCACGACATCTCCCCCTCGCGCGGACGCTTCTTCGTGGCCGACCCCGCAAAGGGGAAGACATCCTACACGCGCGAGGAGATGGAGAAGGGTTTCCTCTCGACATGCTCCGGAGGGAAGGAGAAGGGGATCGCGATGTTCCTCGAGCCCGGGGAACGGTTCGCCACCACCGAGATCCATGCCTCCCCCGAGAAACGCTCCCTGAGGTTCCTGCTGCGCTACGTCATGACCTACCGGCGCTATTTCGGTCTCATCTTCGCCGGGCTCATCCTGGGGTCGCTGCTTCAGCTCATCTTCCCCTTCATGACCCAGGCCATCGTGGACATCGGCATCAACGGACGCGACATCCGCTTCATCTGGCTCATGCTGCTTGGCGAGCTCATGATAGTGTTCGGGCGTACGGCGGCCAACTACACCCGGTCCTGGCTGATGATGCACATCTCGATGCGCGTCAACATCTCCATCGTGAGCGATTTCTTCATCAAGCTCCTGAGGCTGCCGATGTCGTTTTTCGACACCAAGCTCCTCGGCGACCTCATGCAGCGGATGGGCGACCACGGCAGGGTGCAGTCGTTCCTGACCGGGCAAATCCTCGGGATCGTCTACACCCTCTTCAACTTCACGGTCTTCGGTGTTGTGCTCGTGATCTACAGCCGTCCGGTGTTCCTGATCTTCTGCGCCGCAAGCGTGGTCTACGCCCTCTGGACGCTGCGGTTCCTGCGGCGCCGCAAGATCCTCGACTACGAGTGCTTCGAGCTCAACGCCCGCAACAACAACCGCACCTACCAGTTCCTGACCTCGATGCAGGAGATCAAGCTGCAGGACTGCGGGCAACGGCGGCGCTGGGAATGGGAAGACGTTCAGGCCGACATGTTCCGGCTGGGCATGAAGTCGATGAAGCTGCAGCAGGTGCAGGAATCCGGCAGCCTCTTCATCAACGAGATCCGCAACGCCGTGATAACTGTAGTGGCGGCCACGTCGGTTGTGAACGGCGAGATAACCTTCGGCACGATGCTCGCCATCCAGTATATCGCCGGTCAGCTTAGCTCTCCGGTGTCTCAGATCATGGGCTTCATCTATTCGCTTCAGGACGTGCGCATATCCCTCGAACGCATCAACGAGGTCCACGAGGCCGAGAACGAGGAGAGCCCGCAGGGAGGGCTGACCGCCTACGCCGGACCGCGGCGTGAGATAGAGCTTGGCGACGTGCATTTCCGCTATAACCCCCATGCCCTCTCCGACACGATCTCCGGGGTGTCGTTCAGCGTGCCGGAGGGGAAGCTGACGGCCATCGTCGGGGCGTCGGGGTGTGGCAAGACCACGCTCATCAGGCTCATGCTGGGCTACTATCCGCTGCGGTCCGGATCGCTGACGGTGTCCGGCGCCCCCCTGCAGGACTACAGCCTCGGTTGGTGGCGCGGCAGGTGCGGGGTGGTGATGCAGGACGGGGTCATCTTCTCTGAGTCAGTGGCCCGCAACATCGCCGTTGCCGACGGCCCGGTGGACACGCGCCGGCTGGAGATGGCCGCCAGGGTGGCCTGCGTCCATGAATTCATAGAGACCCTCCCGCTCAGATACAACACCATCATAGGGCGCGACGGGCTCGGGCTCAGCCAGGGGCAGAAGCAGAGGATCCTGATAGCCCGCGCCGTCTACAAGGATCCCGATTTCCTCTTCCTCGACGAGGCCACGAACTCGCTCGACGCGCGCAACGAGCGCCGGATCGTGGAGAATCTGGCGGAGTTCTTCCGCGGACGGACGGTGGTTGTGGTGGCCCACCGCCTCTCGACGGTCAGGGATGCCGACAACATCATCGTCATGGAGGATGGCAGGGTTGCCGAGCAGGGCACGCATGAGGAGCTGACGGAGCGCCGCGGCGCATATTTCACCCTGGTGCGCAACCAGCTGGAAAATAATTTGGTTGATAGCTGATAGCTGTTACTTGTTAATTGTCAACTGTTAATTGTTACTTATTAATTGTTAATTGTTACCTAATATCTGATGATGGAAAACGGAAAGGACAAAGTGACGGAGACATCACGACGCGACAGGCTCGACGGCATAGAGCTGAGATCGGAGAAGATGAGGGAGGTGCTCGGCGACATTCCCCGCGGACTCGTATGGGCCACGGTGGCGGTGCTGGTGATACTGACAGCAGCAATCATCGCCGCCGTGACGCTCACACCCTCTCCCTACGAGCCCGGAGTCTCCATCCTCCGCCATCTGATCGGGAAATATATTCCATGAAAAACTTTCTTGGTCCACGGCCGGGATTTCCCAGATTTTTTTTGTAACTTTGTTGTCATACTTCCTATCTGAGGACTGAACCTACTTTTTTTGACCCTCTCCCCACGGATCTATGACAAGAACCTTAATACTTATACTGTCTCTTCTCCTGACCTTGACCAACAGCATCACAGCCCGGCGACCACGGCAATTCACCACAGCCGAAGGGCTATCGGCCAACACCGTCTACAGCATCGAGCAAGACCATCGAGGGATGATGTGGTTCGGCACCGTCGACGGTCTCCACAGCTACGACGGAAATACCATCAGGGCATGGCGCGACCCCTCCATCCAGTCGCTCGGAGCGCAGATATATTGCGTGAAAGAGGGGCCCGACGACAAACTTTGGATCGGAAGCGACCATGGCCTAACGATTTTCGATCTCAAGAGAGAGAAATTCGATGAATTCAATGCCAACTCCGCATTCGGTTATAAAATCAACACCGGCGTCAGAGACATCATGATTGATCACGACGGAAGAGTCTGGATCACGACTCTCGGTCAGGGCCTTTTCCGATATGACCCCAAGGAAGACAAGCTCGTGCAATATGCCGCCGTGGCACAGATAAATTCCGATTTCACATCACGGGTGTATGAAGACTCCGAAAACAATATCTGGGTCTCAACCCGCGACAACGGCCTCAGCCTCTATCTGCCCGACAAAGACTATTTCAAACCCATCGCCACAAAACAGCTTCCCCACACCGTGGCTCTCTTTGAAGACAGCCGCAAGAATTTCTGGGTGGGTGGCGACGACGGACTATACCGGCTCAACAGGGAGACGCAGGAACTCGAACGCGTGATTGGGCCTCCACCCGGGTCGATGGTGCTTCAAGTGAGGCAGATGCTCGAATATCCGGAAGGCAATCTCCTCTTCGTCTCCGACAGCGGGCTCGGTCAATACGATCTTGACACCGGAGAATATCAGATCCACGGTGCCCAGGCATCATCATCATCCCAGCTCAGCGACAACCATCTGCATGCAATCCACGCTGACCATGAAGGCGGACTATGGCTCGGTTCCTATTTCGGAGGGCTAAACTATATTCCCGCCTTAAGCAACCGTTTCCGCACCATCAACCGGGATTCTTCAAGCTTCCCGGGGAGAATAGTGGGAGTGGTGGCTCCGGGAAAGGATGGCAACATCTGGCTCGGGACCGACGACTCAGGATTTTACCTCTGGAACCGCAACGATGATTCTTTCAAGTCTTTCAATTCCGGGAATCCGGGATTGCCCCCATCCTACAACAACGTTCACGCAATCCTTCAGGACGGCGACTCACTCTACATCGGAATGTATATGGGAGGGCTCGACATCATCGACCTCCGCACCGGGAAGTTCACCAACCATAAATCGAGCGGCAACGTGAGGTCGCTCTATAGTTCCAACGTCTACTCCCTGCTCAAGGACAGTGCGGGCGACGTTTGGATCGGCACAAGCGCCGGCCTTAACCGCTACGCTCCCGAGACGGGAGACTTCGACCGTATTTTCGAGGTGGGACGTGCCGACGTCGAATGCATGTTTGAGGATTCCAAAGGCAATCTTTATGTTCTCTCAACCGACAGAGGAGTGTTCATGAGGAATGTAGCCGACGGAAACTGGGAAAATTTCTTCAGGAAACCCGGAGAAACCTCTACGGGAGGAATCCCGACAAACAATTTCGTCTGTGGAGCTGAAGACGCCAACGGCACGATCTGGTTTGGAACCGACGGCTCGGGAATCGTGAAATTCAATCCCGGCGATCTCTCATTTGAAAATGTGGAGCTCCCGCAGGAGATAAGAAGCATCTATAAGGTGCTTCCGTTTGAAGACCGCCTATGGCTCACTACAAACAAGGGGCTCTATTCCTTCTACCCGGCGACAGGAGTGTTGCGGCATTTTTCAAAAGATGAAGGGGTCGACGAATCATCTTTCCGTCCTAACAGCGGCCTTGTGCTTCCCGACGGCACAGCCCTGGCCGGAGGCACGGAGGGAGTGGTGGAGTTCCATCCCGGGGAGTTCTCGGCGGTGCCCCGCAATCCGAAGGTATTCCTCACAGATTTCAGGCTCTTCAACCGCCCCGTTGACGTTGATGAAGAGGATTCACCACTGAAAACCTCCATTTCATATACCGACAAACTCGTGTTGCCTCACGACAAGTCTGACTTCAGCATGAAGATCGCCGTGATGAGCTACGACAAACCGAGCCTCAACAGGGTGGCCTACATGCTGGAAGGCTATGATAAGGAATGGAAAGAGGCCGACGATGACCGCACCGCCTCCTACAACGGTCTGCCCCCGGGGAAATACACCTTCCGCGTCAAGACCGGCGACGGACTCGGAGGATGGAACGAAGAGGCCATCAATCTGCCGGTGCAGATTCTTCCACCCTGGTGGAGATCGCGGCTGATGATTATCGTCTATATTCTCATCGGAGTCGGAATCGTCTGGCTGCTGACAAGATTCTACGACAACCGTCAGAAGCGGAAATTCGATCAGCTGATTCGTCTCAAAGAGAAGGAAGACACCCGCAACCGCATGGAATTTTTCACCCAGATGGCCCATGAACTCCGGACTCCGCTTACCCTCATTCTCTCGCCGCTCGAAACCGTGATCCGCTCAAAGGGGAGCGTAGAAGAGGCCATGCCTCATCTGAAAGTGATGGAAAGAAACGGAAAGAGACTCCTCACTCTCGTGAATCAGCTGATGGACTTCCGCAAAATTGAATCGGGAAGCATCAACACCTCGATGCAGAACATTTCGCTGAGGGCCGAGCTCCGCTCCACTCTCCACAGTTTCTCTTCCTATATGAAGAACCATGATGTGGAGATCGTGACCATCTATCCCGACAACGACTGCGTGGCCTCAATGGACCGCGAGGCTTTCGCACACATTATAGGGAATCTCCTTTCCAACGCCGTGAAATTCGCCAAATCTAAAGTTGAGGTGAAACTGGAGGCAACCGACGACGGCTACTATGCCATCAGCGTGGCCGACGACGGGCCGGGAATACCCGAGGCCGAGAAGGAGAAAATCTTCGCTCCCTTCTATCAGATCAAGGAGAACCGTCCCGCCGACTATATCGGAACGGGAATAGGACTCATGCTGGTGAAGGAATACGTGAAACTCGTAAACGGAGAAATCTCCCTATCCAGCAATCCGGGAGAAGGCGCGTGCTTCACGGTTAAATTCAAGAATATTCAGCAGTCTGAGCCTCAGGCTGACCAAGAGCCTGAAGAGGAGACTGTTTTAGACGGGCCGACTCCGGAGGCGGAGGAGCCGGATGCAGAAACTCCGGCAGAAACTCCGGCAGAAAACGCCGACGAACGGCCGACGGTGCTCGTGGTGGAAGACAATTCCGACATGCGGGAGCTTCTTAACCAGCAGCTCGGTTCGGATTTCCACGTCTTGTCGGCCCCGAACGGCGCGGAAGCCATGAAAATTCTGGAGGGAACCCAGATCGACCTTGTCCTCACCGACGTGATGATGCCTGTCATGGATGGTCTGGAGCTCTGCAGAAGAATCAAATGCGACATCGTGACGAGCCACATCCCCGTGGTGCTTCTGACGGCGAAATCCGACAACGAGGATTTCGTGGAGGGCTATGGTCGCGGAGCCGACGCCTACGTGGCCAAACCATTCTCAATCGACGTGGTCAAGGCGCAGGTCGACGCCATCCTCCGCAACCGCAAGCGGATCCGGAGAAACTTCCTCGCCAACCCCGAGAGCGACCCCGACATAGTGCCCAATTCATCGCTCGACAAGAAATTCTTCGACAAGCTCACGGCCATAGTGGAGGAACGCCTCACGGATCCCGAGTTCAGTGTCGATATCCTCGCACGCGAAATCGGCATCTCGCGCACCGGACTCTTCACGAAGATAAAGGCAGTCTGCGGAATGACTCCAAACGGCTTCATCAAGGTGGTAAGGCTCCGCAAGGCGGCAGCATTGCTGGCTCATCCCGACGCGAGAGTCAACGAAGTCTGCATCGACGTCGGATTCTCCTCCCGCTCCCATTTCGCGAAGAGCTTCCAGGATCAATATGGAGTGAGCCCTACTGCTTATCGGGCCTCGCTTTCCGAATGAGTGCCCGTTGCGCGGAAATAACGGAATGAGGGAAACACCACGGATTTTGTGGTTTCAAAAAAAAGTTGTATCTTTGCATCGTCTTTCCAGGGATTTTTGGTTTTCTTTCTCATTTTTGATTTTTCCCTGAAAGACAAGTGTGCCTCATGGTGTAATGGCAGCACTACAGTTTTTGGTTCTGTCTGTCGAGGTTCGAATCCTCGTGAGGCAACACTGCGGGGACTTCGATGTCATGCGACATCGAAGTCCCCCATTTTTTATAATTACTTAATTTTAATTCATTATTCAATTATTTTTATTAATTTTGAGCCCTGCAAATCCACCATCTTCCGGCGCCACGAAGGCACCGGAAGATCACTAACCGATTCCTGAGCATGAAAGTAATGAAGTTTGGCGGCTCTTCCGTGGGAACGCCCGAAAGCCTTGCCAACGTGAAGAAAATAGTTGAAAACACTCCCGGCAAGAAAGTTGTAGTGGTCTCTGCCCTCGGAGGGATAACCGATCTACTCATCAAGACCGCCAGGCTCGCCGTGGCCGACGACATCTCCTATCTCGAATCATATTCCCACATCGTGGAGCGCCACATCAGCGTGATCAACGGCGTGATACCCGCACAGCGACGCGACGCTACGGAGTCGGAAGTGAGGATGATGCTCGACGAACTCGGAAACATCTATAAAGGAGTGATGCTTCTCCACGACCTCTCCCCCCGCGCTCTCGACATAATCGTGAGCTATGGAGAGCGGCTGTCAAGCATCATCGTGGCAAACCTTATCAAGGGTGCATGCCATTTCGATTCCCGCACCTTCATCCGCACCCGCCGGACTCATGCCGGAGCGACGGTGCTCGACGCCCAGCTCACCAACCGGCTGATCGGGGAGACACTCGGGGCCTACGAATGGGAAACTGCCGTGTGCGGCGGATTCCTCGCCTCCGACGTCCATGGCGAGGTCACAAACCTCGGACGCGGCGGAAGCGACTACACGGCCGCGATCATTGCCGCGGCCCTCGACGCCGAAATTCTTGAGATCTGGACAGACGTTGACGGGTTCATGACTGCCGACCCCAGAGTGATCGACCATGCATACGTCATCGACGAGCTCACTTTCTCCGAGGCAATGGAGCTATGCAATTTCGGCGCGAAAGTGGTCTATCCTCCTACGATTTACCCCGTCTACCACAAGAATATTCCCATTCTTGTGAAAAACACATTCAATCCCTCCGCTCCCGGCACCCGCATCAGCGACCGCGTGAGTCCGGGACGCAAACCCATTAAAGGAATCTCCTCGATCAACGACACTGCCCTCGTCACGATCACCAGCCTTTGCATGGTAGGCGTGATCGGCGTCAACTCCCGCATCTTCAACGCCCTTTCTGCGCGGGGAGTGAGCGTATTCCTCGTGTCTCAGACCGCCAGTGAGAACAACACCACCCTGGCAGTCAGAGATGCCGACGCCGCCACCGCGCTTGAAACACTCCGCGAAGAATTTGAAGTGGAACTCGCCACCGGAATGTTTAACGACATCTCCCTGCGCCGCGGCCTCTCAACCGTAGCCGTGGTGGGAGAGAATATGAAGCTTGCCACCGGCCTCGCAGGAAAGCTTTTCAACACGGTGGGAAGAAACGGCATCAACGTCATCGCAATGGCGCAGGGAGCGGCGGAGACAAACATCTCATTCGTGATTGAGAAGAGCTCTCTCCGGAAAGCCCTCAACGTGATCCACGATTCTTTCTTCCTGAGCGACAGCCAGGTTCTCAACCTTTTCATCGCCGGAGTCGGGAACGTGGGCGGCAGCCTCATCCGTCAGATCGCCAAGCAGCAGGAAAAGCTCCTCCGCGAGAAAAACCTTCGCCTCAACGTGGTCGGAATCTCCTCGAGCCGCAGGGCAATTTTCAACCGCGACGGAATCGACATCACCCGATTCCGCGAGCTCCTCGACGAAGAAGGACAGCCTTCATCTCCTGAATTTATCCGCAACGAGATCCTGAGGATGAACATCTTCAACTCGGTTTTCGTTGATTGCACGGCCTCGGCCGATATTGCGAATCTATATCATGACCTCCTTTCCCACAACGTCAACGTGGTGGCCGCCAACAAAGTGGCAGCCTCATCCTCTTTCGAGAACTACAGCCGCCTGAAGGCAACTGCTGCAGAAAAGGGGGTGAAATATCTTTTCGAGACCAACGTTGGCGCCGGCCTCCCAATCATCAACACAATCAACTCCCTGATCAATTCGGGCGACAAGATCCTGAAGATCGAGGCTGTGGTTTCCGGCACACTCAACTATATCTTCAACGTGCTCTCTTCCGACGTGCCTCTTAGCCGTGCCGTGGAGCTCGCCCAGGAAGCAGGTTTCACTGAGCCGGATCCGCGCATCGACCTCTCCGGGAAAGACGTGATCCGCAAGATCGTGATCCTCGCCCGTGAAGCAGGATATGAAGTGGAGCAGGAAGACGTGGATAAGAACCTTTTCATCCCGGAGGAGCTTCTCTCGGGGACCATGGAAGAATTCCGCGAGGGGCTCGTGGCTCTCAATCCGGGATTTGAGCGCGAAAGGCTTGAGGCTGAAGAGAGAGGGGAGCATTTCCGGTTTGTCGCCTCCCTCGATCATGGGAAACTGTCTGTCGGGCTACGTCGAGTGGCAGCGCCCCACCCTTTCTACGACCTTGCCGGAAGCAACAACGTGATCCTCCTGACCACCGACCGCTACATGGAGCATCCCATGATTATCAAAGGCTATGGGGCCGGGGCGGAAGTGACGGCCGCAGGAGTCTTCGCCGACATCATCTCCATCGCCAACATCCGTTGATTTCCTTCGCCATACTCCCGCAAAAGGCCGGGACAACGGACATAAACCATTCAATCGTCATCTGCAGGATTGCAGATGACGATTTTTTTTTGTAATTTTGTAGAATATTAGGATTGCTGATTACTACACTACAGAATATGGAAGAAATCATGGATACCCAGGCCAACGAGCCTAAGAAATATGTGGCAGACAACATTCAGGTGCTCGAAGGCCTTGAAGCCGTGCGCAAGCGCCCCGCAATGTATATCGGCGATATCTCCGGACGCGGACTCCATCACCTCGTCTATGAGGTCGTAGACAACTCCATCGATGAGGCTCTCGCCGGGTTTGCCGACCATATCGACGTCACCATCATGGAAAACAACTCCATAAAGGTGGTCGACAACGGCCGCGGAATCCCTGTCGACATGCACGAGAAAATGCATAAACCTGCTCTCGAGGTCGTTCTGACAGTGCTTCATGCAGGTGGCAAATTCGACAAAGGCTCTTATAAGGTTTCCGGAGGTCTCCACGGCGTCGGGGTGAGCTGCGTCAACGCCCTCTCCGACTATCTGCGCGCCGAAATCCACCGCGACGGAAAAATCCACATGCAGGAATATGCCTACGGAAAGCCCACCTGCGACCTTCAGGTGATCGGAGAAACCGACAGGACCGGAACCACCATCATCTTCCATCCCGACGATTCGATATTCACCGAAACCGTCTACGATTATGAGACGCTCGCAAACCGCCTGCGCGACCTTGCTTATCTGAACGCCGGGATCACTCTGACCCTCACTGATCTCAGAGAGCTCAACGAGCAGGGAAATCCCCGCAAAGACGTTTTCTACAGCGAGGAGGGACTGAAGCAGTTCGTGAAATATCTCGACCAGGGGAAAGAGCCCCTCATCGACGACATCATCCACCTCAACACTCAGAAAAACGGAGTGCCTGTGGAGGTGGCCATGACCTACAACACCTCTTTCGCCGAAAACATCTTCTCCTACGTCAATAATATCAACACCATTGAAGGGGGCACCCATCTCACCGGCTTCCGCCGCGGCCTGACGACAACCCTCAAGAAATATGCCGACGACAACCATCTCCTCGACAAGCTGAAGATTGAGCTGTCGAAGGATGACTTCCGCGATGGCCTCACAGCCGTTGTGTCGGTAAAAGTGGCTGAACCTCAGTTTGAGGGACAGACAAAAACCAAACTCGGAAACAACGAGGTGGCCGGAGTGGTGCAGACAGCCGTCAGCGAGGCACTCCGCTATTATCTTGAGGAGCACCCGAAGCAGGCTCGCGCGATCGTAGACAAAGTGATGCTTGCCGCGCAGGCCCGTCATGCAGCCTACAACGCACGCATGAAGGTGCAACGCAAGACTCCACTCGCAGGAGCCGGACTCCCCGGTAAACTCGCCGACTGCAAGAGCCGTGATGCCGAAGCATGCGAGCTCTTCCTCGTCGAGGGTGATTCCGCAGGCGGAAGCGCAAAGCAGGGACGCAATCCCAACTTCCAGGCCATCCTCCCTCTGCGCGGAAAAATCCTGAACGTTGAGAAAGCTCTTGACCATAAGGTGTTTGAAAGCGAGGAAATCGTCAATATGTTCAAGGCTCTCGGAGTCACGATCGGCACGGAAGAGGATTCCAAAGCTCCCAACATGACGAAACTGCGCTACCATAAGATCATCATCATGACCGATGCCGACGTCGACGGCGCCCACATCGCCACGCTGCTGATGACATTCTTCTTCCGTCGCATCCGTCCGATCATCGAAAACGGATATCTCTACATCGCTACCCCGCCGCTCTACAAATGCTCCACAAAGGGGAAAAATAAAGTATCGGAATATGCATGGGACGAACAACAGGTGCAGAGGTTTGTCGACACAAATTGCGACGGCAACCGCGACCGCATGACTCTCCAGCGCTATAAAGGTCTCGGCGAGATGAATCCCGAGCAACTCTGGGAGACCACCATGGATCCCGAAAACCGGATGCTCAAGCAGGTCAATCTTCTCAATGCCGCTGAGGCCGACCGCACATTCTCCATCCTGATGGGTGAGGAAGTGGCTCCGCGTCGTGAATTTATCGAAGCTCACGCCACCTACGCCAACATCGACGCCTGATGAAGACGATCATCATCATCGTAGGAGGAATGGCCGACATTCCCGCTCGCGTGACGGGCGGGAAGACCCCCCTGATGATGGCCTCGAAGCCCGAACTCGACACACTCGCGAAGCTCGGATGTGCCGGCACGTTGCTCACGATCGGTAGCGATGTGCCCCTGACTCCCGAAAACGCCGTGCTCTCGATCTTGGGCCATGATTTCGCGCGCGGAGTGCCGGATCAGGCGACACTGGAGGCATTTGGGGCAGGAAAGACCTTCGATCCCTCCGCATTGCGTTTCTTCGTGGTGCCCAAGTTCTCTGGCCATGGAGTCGTGATTTCCGACAATCCCGCAGTCAGAGGAGCTGCCATGATGGCTCAGATGCGTCCCCTTTTTCCCGTGGGAGAAGGGCTGGAGATCACCCCTGAGCATCCATGCGGCTCATTGTCGGATAAAGCAAGGAGCGTTATCAAGGCAATCGAGATATTCGATTTCGTCCTTGTTTATGTTGACGAAGCCGAGATAGCCTCCAAAGCAAGAGACATCGACGCAAAAACAGAAGCCATCTCCAGAATCTCCCGCGAATTGATCGGCCCCGTGGCCGACTACGTCTGGAACGCCAAGCTGCAGATGAACCTCGTCGTTATGGCCGACAGGATCGTTTCATGGCAAACGGGGAAAAGCATGGCCGGGGAAGTGCCCGCTGTGGTCTATTTCAACGATGATCCCCCCTACGATCTCGACACTTTTGACGAAGAGGCAGTGGCCGACGGACCCCTTTCCGCGCCCCTGCCGGGAGATCTGATCAGGCAACTTGTATCTTTCGAACCATACGACGATCAAGAAAGCTAAATATCCTTATACAATACCTAACTATTTATCAGCAAGGCGATTCTTACAAACAAGAACCGCCTTGTGTATTCTCGGGCACCCTCTTTGTATGATTCCGCTCTCACGATTGTATCATCCGACACCCATTTTGAACTCTGAGGGAGAACCGACTTTTCGGGAGAGGCTAATTTTGCACCACGAAACAGCTCAAGTAACAGCTCAAGTTTTAGGTAGCATAAGTTTAGGTATTGTATAAGTAGGTTCAAGCGGGTCGTCGGGCGTATTGTCATACGACCGACGACCCCAAATTTTTCTTATCTGATGCCGAAACTCAAAAGCCGCCGGAAACGAACCCTAACCCTCCTGCAATCATGAACAGACTCCTGACAAAAATCTACATCCGAATCTCCGGAAAAGCCGCAGCCTCACTTTTTGCAGCGGCTATCGCCCTGTCGGCTTCAGCACAATGTCCTCCCGAGCGCGACACCCTTCCTAAAATCGACAACTCAAAATATATACTCACTCCTCCGGCGCCGGCCTATCCAAGAATAAACGGTGCGAAAGTTTTTGCGGCTCGTCCGGGCAGCGACTTCCTATATAGGATTCCTTGCACCGGCGATCGTCCGATGACATTCTCTGTCGAAGGACTTCCGAAAGGCCTAAAACTGGATCCCGAAAAGGGACTCATCACCGGCCGGGTGAAAAAACCGGGGGATTATAAACTTGAGATTACAGCAAAAAACGCTAAAGGAACTGCCCGACGCGAACTCACCCTGAAGATCGGCGATGAACTTGCCCTCACCCCTCCTCTCGGATGGAGCAGCTGGAATTGCTGGGGACTCCTGATTGATGAAGACCTCGTCAGGGAAACAGCTAAATCCATGATCGACAACGATCTTATCAATTACGGATGGAGCTATATAAATGTCGACGACGGATGGCAGGGTGTGAGAGGCGGCAAACATAACGCCATCCAGCCTAATCCTGAGAAATTCAAAGACATGAAGGGCCTCATTGACGAACTTCACGCAGAGGGTCTCCGTTTCGGAATATATTCCGCTCCATGGGTGGGGACATACGCCGGGTTTATCGGAAGTTACGCCGACAATCCGGAGGGAACCTACGGATGGACCGGACGCGACAGTGTCAGCGAAAAAAAGAACACGGGGATTTTCATGCACCCTGAATATCAGGAAGACTGGCCTGCAAGATACTACAACTGGAAAAACTCAAAATATTCCTTCGTCAAGAACGACGTGAAACAATGGGCAGACTGGGGAGTTGACTATCTGAAATATGACTGGACCCCGAATCAGCTTTACTATGTGAAGGAGATGGTGGATGCGCTTCGTGCCACCGACCGCGACATTCTCTTCGGAATGTCGAATGCCGCTCACTGGGGGGATGCTCCCCAATGGGCAAGAATCCCGAACTGCTATCGCACGACAGGCGACATACGCGACACCTGGGGCAACATGAGCAAAATCGGATTCAATCAGGATAAATGGGCGCCCTACAATGTGCCCGGCCATTGGGCCGACACCGACATGATGGTGCTCGGAGTCGTAGGATGGGACGGAGAACTCCACCACAGCCGCCTGACGCCTGATGAGCAATACACCCATATTTCGCTCTGGGCACTTCTCGCTTCCCCGATGTTCCTCGGATGCGACATGACTCAGCTCGACGATTTTACCCTTTCCCTTCTCCGGAACAATGAAATCCTCGATGTTCATCAGGACGAACTCGGCTATCAGGCCTCCCCCTTCTTCAAGGATGAATATAGCGTGGTCTATGCAAAACCGCTTGTTGACGGAAGCATGGCCGTCGGGCTTTTCAACTATGGCGACACGGAGCGCAACATGGTGATCTCCCCCTCTGATTTCGGCATTCGCGGAGAGCAGACGATCCGGGACCTCTGGCGTCAGGAAGACGTTTGGAAAAAAGAGGCCAAGGAGAAATTCTCAGCCGCCGTGCCCTCTCATGGAGCCGTCGTGATCAAGATCTATCCCGGAAACAACCGCGGTGAGGAACCTGACGGAAAAGTCTATTAATAACACCTCCCCGGAATTTTTCTCTCAAAACCCTCAAAACTCTCACAACTCCCAAAACTCTCACAACTCCCAAAACTCTAAAAACTCTAAAAACTCCCAAAACTCCACATATATGAACATAAAAAATATCTTATCAATAGGACTCATTGCCTGCGCCGCATTTACAGTCAACGCGGAAAACCGCTGGCATCTCGCCGACAACGGAGGAATAGAGTGGACTCCCAAAAAAGGAGAGACCCATTCCGACCATCTTGAAATGTCGGGGAAACAAGTGTCTACCGTGATCCGCTACGGAGTGAATCCCGACGGCTCTTTCAAGGTAAACAAGAGCCTCGTTTGGCCGATGTTGCGCACCGTGCCCAACAACACCCATGCCAGCCTCATGCGCCGTTACAGCTGGGATCCACTTGACGCGGTGGTGGTCAACGGACGTGCGCTGACCGACGGAGAAAAAGTGAAGAGCCTGAATCTTAAGGGCATCCTTGACGTGACAAGCGACGTGAACATGGGCTATCTGGGATCTTGGCAGATCGACCGCACATATTTCCCTTCAACCGACAAACCTGCCCTCGTGGAGATCTATAAACTCACAAACACCGGCAAGGTGCCTCTTAGAGTGGAGATTCCAGAAGTGAACCAGACATCGCTCACTGATCCTGAGAAAGGGGTGGCTGGCTCCTACGCAATCCAATCCAAGGTGAACGGCGCCGGTTTCTACACCATTGAGCCCGGGAAAAGCCTTGAATTCTCCGCCTCCATTTCTGCCGGCGTGAAAGGGCAGACACAACCTGCCATCGACGCAAAGGCTGAGCTTGCTGCAAGACAGGCTTTCGTCGACGAGATGATGAATAATCTTGTGCTTGAGACTCCCGACCCTGTGATCGACCGCATGCAGGCATTTTCCAAGATACGCGGTTGCGAAAGCATCTACGACACCAAGGGCGGCCCGCTTCATGGTCCCGGTGGAGAAAGCTACTACGCCGCTATCTGGGCAAACGACCAGGCTGAATACATCAACCCTTATTTCCCATACGTGGGATATGAATATGGCAACGCCTCTGCGTTGAATTCTTTCCTCCACTTCGCCCGCTACATGAACGATGAAGGGAAACCGATCCCCAGCTCCATCATTGCCGAAGGCGACAGCTACTGGAATGGAGCCGGCGACCGTGGTGACGCCGCGATGATCGCCTACGGTGCCGCACGCTATGCCCTTGCACGCGGCTCGAAAGCCGAGGCTGTGCAGCTATGGCCACTCATCACCTGGTGTCTCGACTATTGCAAGAATAAGCTCACGAAAGATGGAGTAGTGGCCTCCGACAGCGACGAACTCGAAGGTCGTTTCCCTGCCGGCGACGCCAACCTCTGCACCTCTTCCCTCTATTACGACGCCCTTCTCTCCGCAGCATCTCTCGCTCCCGAGATCGGCAAGGGAAACGGCAAAAACTATCGCAAGCAGGCGGCCGAACTCCGCAAGAACATGGAGAAGCACTTTGGCGGAATAGTAGAGGGTTTCGACACCTACAAGTATTATGACGGCAACGACAAACTCCGTGCCTGGATTTGCATTCCCCTCTCCGTGGGGATCGATGAAAGGGCCGATGCCACTCTCGACGCTCTCTTCTCGCCGAAACTCTGGACAGAAAACGGTCTCCTCACCGAATCGACCGACAAGACTTTCTGGGACCGCTCCACCCTCTATGCGCTCCGCGGCGCCTACACCGTGGGAGCCGCCGACCGCGCCACCGAGTTTATGGATAAATATTCAAACACCCGACTGCTGGGAGACCATGTGCCATACGCAATCGAAGCATGGCCCGAAGGGGGACAGCGCCACCTCTCCGCGGAGAGCGGACTCTACGGACGAATCATCACTGAAGGTCTCTTCGGTATTCGCCCGACAGGTTTCAGGTCGTTCACCCTGACTCCGAGGCTCCCCTCCTCCTGGGACCACATGAACCTCCGCCACATCAAGGCTTTCGGTTCCGACTTCGACATCGAAGTGAAACGCGATGGCAAAGACCGGATTAAAGTCACTGTCGACAACAACGGCAAGAAACAGAATTTCCTTGTTCAGCAAGGGAAGCCGATACAAGTGAAGTTATGAAACTCCCCGCCCCTCTCCATATAGCAGCCATTCTCTGCCTGCTCCTTTGCGCCTCCTGCGTGAAGGAGCGGGCAAACGGCATAATGTCGCCCCCCGAGGGGAAGATTGCCCTCTTCTCCTCCAGCGACAAGAAACTTGAATCAACCTTCGCATGGGCAAAAAAAACTGCCTTATCATACGCCCATGACGATGATGACCCTGTGGGACCTTGGTATGAGGCTGCCCTTCCCTCCCGCGAGGGTTTCTGCATGCGCGATGTGGCCCACCAGACCGTAGGCGCCCACATCATCGGCCTTGAGAAGCATAACAGCAACATGCTCCGCACTTTCGCCGCAAACATCTCTGAAAGCAAAGACTATTGTTCCTATTGGGAAATCAACCGCTACGGGCTCCCGGTGGCCGCCGACTACGTCAGCGACAAGGAATTCTGGTATAACCTCAATGCTAATTTCGACGTGATCCAGTCATGTTGGAGAATGTTTGAATGGACCGATGATAACAACTATATTTCCGACGAGGCTTTCCGCAAATTCTATTCCCAGAGTCTAAATGAATACGTAGATCGCTGGGATCTCTCGCCGGAAAAGATAATGGCGCGTCACACTCACATGAACACTCCGGAGAATTTCAATCCCTCCTATCAGCTTCATGTGTGTCGCGGTCTCCCTTCCTACGATGAGAACGATTCGGAAGTGACGCTCGGTGTCGACCTCGTGGCGGCAATGGCTGCCGGATATGAGGCTTATTCCCGGATATGCGGAATAAACGGCGACCACGCCGGTGCGTCTTCGGCAATCGTAAAGGCCGAAACTTACCGGAACATTATCGACAGCTGCTGGTGGGATGACGGCAACAGACGCTTCAATACTCATCTCACACGCAACGGCAATTTCGGACGCGGCGAGGGAATTCCTCATCTTCTCTGGTTTGGCGGAATCGTGAATCCAGAAAAGATCAGGCACGCAGTGGCCGATATCCTCTCCTCCGACTGGAACGTGGAGAATCTCTCCTCATTCCCCTATATGCTCTATCGCTACGGCTACAACGACGAAGCATACCACATTTTAACCACACTCCCTTCGGAAAGCCGGGCTGACTATCCGGAAGTCTCTTTCGCTTTGGTGGAGGGAATTGTGTGCGGAGCTATGGGGCTGGTGCCGTCGGCCTGCGACCACAGTGTGGCCACGCTTTCGAGAATTGGAAACCACAACGCGAAAATCGAGAACGTGCCTCTATGGGGGGGATTCATCACCCTTGCACACAAAAACTCCGAAACCTCGGAACTCTCCAACAACACCTCTGCTTCCCTCATCTGGCACGCCTCTTTCCCCGGAGAGCACAAATCAATTAGCGCCGGACAGAGCACCTATTCCGCCACAGTGACCAAAGACGTGAAGGGAAACGTGATCTCCACCGCCTCAATCACAGTTGAGGCAGGTTCCTCGGTGACCACACACGCAAACTGAAACTTCCGGTAATTATCAAGTCATGAAATAAAAACCAACAATACCAACATGAAAAAAATCGCTCTAACTCTTCTGTTCGCGGCTGCTGCCGCTGCAGGACTCCAGGCGAAGACCTATGATCTGGTTTCGCCCGACGGAAAGCTCAAAGCCGGCATCGATGTCGACAAGACCCTTTCCTATTCAGTATCCCTCAACGGAAAGCAGGTGCTCGACAGCTCCGACATTTCCATGACTCTCGCCGACGGAACAGTCTGGGGTGTGAATCCCAAGCTTGCCAAAGTGACGAAGAAGGCCGTTGACACCACTGTTCCGTCACCTTTCTACCGCGCAGAGAAACTCACCGAGAAATATAACGCCGCAACCTTCGATTTCAAAGGGGGATGGGCAGTTGAATTCCGTGCCTATGACGATGGCATCGCCTATCGTTTCGTTTCGAAACTCAAGAAGCCTGTCACGATCGCCGACGAGGGAGTGACCTATAACTTCCCGACCGACGTGACCACTTTCGTGCCTTATGCCAGAGGCCGCGCCGATGATCCCTACTTCAACTCTTTCGAAAACACCTACACCGAGGTGAAGGCATCTGAAATCGACCAGAACAAAATCATCTTCCTTCCGATGGTGGCAGATCTCGGCGACAACGTGAAGGTGATGATCACTGAATCAGACCTCGAAAGCTTCCCGGGTCTCTATATGGCCGGAACAGGCACGAAAGCCCTCAAGGGCACTCATGCCAAATTCCCCAAGGTGAAGGAACAGGGAGGACACAACATGCTCCAGATGGTTGTCAAGGAGCGTGAGAACTTCATTGCGAAAACCGACGGAAACCGCACATTCCCCTGGAGAGTGGCTATCGTGACCGACAATGACTCCAAGATGGCAGCCTCAAATCTCTCTTATCTTCTTGCTTCCCCTTCCAGAATCTCCGACATCTCATGGATTCAGCCTGGAAAGGTGGCATGGGATTGGTGGAACGCATGGAATATCACCGGAGTTGACTTCAAGGCCGGTGTGAACAACGACACCTATAAGGCTTATATCGACTTCGCTGCCGATCATGGAATCGAATACGTGATCCTCGACGAAGGTTGGGCTGTTAACAAACAGGCCGACCTGATGCAGGTTGTGCCTGAAATCAACCTCAAGGAACTTATCGACTATGCCGGAAAGAAAGGCGTGGGAATCGTGCTTTGGGCAGGATACTATGCTTTCGACCGCGACATGGAAAACGTATGCAAACACTATGCCGACATGGGTGTTAAGGGTTTCAAGGTTGACTTCATGGACCGCGACGACCAGGAAATCGTTGACTTCGTTCATCGTGCGGCTGAAACAGCAGCGAAATACAACCTCTTCCTCGATCTTCACGGAATGTATAAACCCGCAGGCCTCAACAGAACATGGCCTAACGTGCTCAACTTCGAGGGTGTGCATGGTCTTGAAAACATGAAGTGGAGTGAAATGAACGACGTTGACCAGGTGGAATACGACGTGATGATCCCCTTCATCCGTCAGGCTGCCGGCCCGATGGACTATACTCCCGGAGCCATGCGCAACGGAACAAAATATTCCTACCACAAGAACTACTACGAGCCGATGAGTCAGGGAACACGTTGCCGTCAGCTTGCTCTCTTCACTATCTTCGACTCTCCTTTCACAATGCTCAGCGACACCCCGGTGAATTATAACTACGAACCCGAATGCACTGAATTCATCGCTACAGTTCCCACCACCTGGGACGAAACCCGCATCCTTGACGGCGTAATGGGCGACTACATCGTCACAGCACGCAGAAAGGGCAACAAATGGTATGTTTCAGGTCTGACCGACTGGACACCCAGAACTCTTGACGTGGATCTCTCTTTCCTCGGGAACGGAACCCACAAGGCCACCCTTTTCCGCGACGGTGTCAACGCCAACCATAATGCCAACGACTATAAGAAAGAGAACATCACTGTCTCGGCCGACAAGCCTCTCAAAGTGAATCTCGCTGCCGGCGGCGGCTTCTCGATGATCATCGAATAAACTGTTAGATAATGAAACTGAAATTTATAATCGCCGCATTCCTCGGTCTGGCTTTCGGAATCTCCGAAGCCCGAATGACCACGGAATGGACTGATAAAGTGGACGCGGATAACGTTTGGAACGTTTATCCGCGTCCCACCATGCAGCGCTCGCGCTGGATGAACCTCAATGGTAAATGGGACTATGCCATAACTCCGAAGAACGACGTGAAGCCCTCTTCCTACGAAGGAAAGATCCTTGTGCCTTTCGCCGTGGAGTCTTATCTCTCCGGAGTGGAGCGCACTGTGGGTGCTGACAGTGTGCTCTGGTATAACAGAACATTTAAGATCCCGGCCTCATGGAAAGGAGACGACGTGCTCCTGAATTTCGGCGCCGTCGACTGGAAAGCTGATGTGTGGGTCAACGGAATGAAAGTCGGCTCCCACACCGGTGGCTATTCCCCCTTCTCCTTCAACATCACCGATGCTCTCCGTAATGGTGAGAACACAATCACCGTAAAAGTGTGGGATCCTTCTGACAAAGGACAGCAGCCTCGTGGCAAACAGGTGGCTAAACCCGGTGGGATCTTCTATACTCCTGTCACCGGCATCTGGCAGACAGTATGGCTGGAACCGGTGGCAAAGAATCACATCACTCGATTGAAAATCACTCCCGACATTGACTCCCGGAAACTGACCGTTGAGGCGCTCACCTCCCCGGAGGCTGCCGTGGAGACAGTGACCGTCAACGTTATTGACGGCGGGAAAGTCGTGGCTTCAGGTTCTGCAGTGGCAGGAAGTCCGGTGGAAATCGAGATGCCGGCCGACATGAAGCTTTGGACAACCGACGCCCCATTCCTCTATGATCTTGACGTGAAGGCTTCCAAGGGAGGCAAAACGGTCGACGCCGTGAAGAGTTATGCCGCAATGCGTAAAATATCCTATGGGAGAGACAACAACGGAGTCAATGCCAGCAACATGATGCGTCTTCGTCTTAACAATGAGGATATTTTCCAGTTTGGCCCCCTTGATCAGGGCTACTGGCCCGATGGCCTTTACACGGCTCCCACCTATGAGGCGATGATTTTCGACATCGATAAAACGAAAGATCTTGGTTTCAACATGATCCGCAAGCACGTGAAGGTTGAGCCGGAGGTGTGGTATGAATATTGCGACCGAAACGGAATCATCGTATGGCAAGACATGCCCAGCGGAAGCGGCGGAAGCGGATGGCAGAACCATGACTACTTCAAGGGAACTGAACGCGGAAAAGCTCCTGAGGTTGACCGCGAATTCCGCAAGGAATGGCAGGAAATCATCGAAGCGCTCTATAATCATCCTTCAATCGCCGTATGGGTGCCGTTCAATGAATCTTGGGGACAATATGACACGGTCAATATCGCCAACTGGACCAAGGAACTCGATTCCAGCCGCCTCGTGAATCCAGCGAGCGGCGGCAATTTCTTCGACTGCGGCGACATTCTCGATGTCCATAACTATCCCGCTCCTATGATCTATCTGCTCAGCTACGGCAAGGCAAACGTTATCGGAGAATACGGAGGCATAGGGCTTGCTCTCGACGGCCACCTCTGGATGCCCGATAGGAACTGGGGTTATATCCAGTTCAAGACACCCGCGGAAGTGACTGAAGAATATCTGAAATATCTCAAGGTGCTTGAGGAGCTTGCCGGCATTGCCTACACGGGAGCGGTCTATACTCAGACCACCGACGTGGAAGGAGAAGTCAACGGACTCCTCACCTACGACCGCAAGAAAGTAAAGGTAGATGAGAAGCGCATTGGCGATGCCAACAGAGCCCTTATCAGGAAATACAGCGGTAATAACCGTTAAATCTTGTTGAGGAATATAAAATTCGGCTCCGGCTTCCGGGCCGAGGATAACATTTTCACCCTGCATGACGTTATTATTATTGGAAACATTCCGGATAATAACTTGAAATTATTAATCTGAGCGCGGGGAGGAATCCCTGTTCAGGAGTTCCTCCCCGCGCCCCATAAAACCCAAAATATTATGGATCAGTTAAGTTATGCATGGGGCATGGCCCTCGGGCAGCAACTCCGCGCCATGGGCGTGGAGAAAATTGACTTCGCCGATTTCGACGAGGCAGTTCTTTCAGCATTCGAAGGGAAAGAAACAAAGATCTCTCCCGAAGAGGCAAACCAGATAATCCAGAATTATCTTCAGGAACTCACGGAGAAGCGCACGGCTCAGATCAAGGCCGTTGGCGACAAGTTTCTTGAGGAAAACAAGAAAAAAGAGAATGTGAAGGTGACTGAGTCAGGCCTTCAGTATATCGTGGAGAAAGAGGGAACAGGCGCTCAGCCTACCGCCACTGACGAAGTGACCGTTCATTACACCGGAAAACTTCTTGACGGAACCGTATTCGATAGTTCCGTAAGCCGCGGAGAGCCCGCTACATTCCCGCTCAACCGCGTTATCCCCGGATGGACTGAGGGTGTTCAGCTCATGAAAGAGGGTGGCAAATATATGTTCTTCATCCCCTCGGAGCTTGCTTACGGCCCCCAGGGTGTGCCTAACGCCATTCCCCCTCATTCAACCCTCATTTTCGAAGTTGAACTAATCAAAGTAATCAAAAAATAATAATGAAAAGGAAATTTTTTACAGCAGCTGTTTTTTTAGTAGCTGCCGCGGCTTTCGCTGTTGTAGTCGTTGGCTTCTCTTCCTGCAAGACAGAGAAAAAAGCTGAAGCTGAGTCTGATTCAATCGCAGTTGTGGAGGATCAGGCAGTAGAGATCGTCACGATCCCTGATTCGGTGCTTGCCGAATACAATGCCGCTTTCTTCCAGGATCCCGCAATGCAGGACTCCACCATCTCAAATGGTAAATACATGGTGACTGCCACAGGACTTAAGGTTGCCCAGATCGTTCCTGGAACTGGTAAGGCTCCCTCTGCCACCGACAACGTGACAGTTCACTACACCGGTCGTCTCACCGACGGAACCGTATTCGATAGCTCCGTAGCCCGTGGAGAGCCCGCCACATTCCCCCTCAACGCCGTTATCCCCGGCTGGACCGAGGGTCTGCAGCTCATGCAGGAGGGAGGAACAACCGTGTTCTATCTTCCTTCGGCAATTGCTTATGGTGAGCGTGGTGCCGGCGACATCATCAAGCCTGGCGACGACCTGATTTTTGAAGTTCAACTCATCAAAGTAAACTGATGATGAAACAACCGCTGTCCCCTTTTTCGGGCAGAACAATAATATGCGCGGCAGCTATCTTGACGATGGCTGCCGCGTGTGTGGGATGTAAGGGACGCAGGGCCTCCGACGAAGTGATCCCTAACGGCGACACTGTTGAGGTTGTGGTCAACATCCCTGTCGACACTTTACAATCAATATCTCAAGAAAATGAAATTTAAACTTTTAGTATCCGCGGCTCTCCTCGCCATCATGGCAGGAGCATGCCATAAGACTGAGAATTCACTTCCTCTGACGATCGACGACAAGGCTAAGGCTGACTCCCTTACCTATTACTTCGGCCAGATCCGTGTGCTTGAATATCTGCATGAGGCAGAGTCTGACACCACTCTTCTGGAGAAGCAGACCAAAGAGGAATATCTTCGTGGCCTTCGCGCCGGCATTCAGTCAATCAAGAATGACAAGAATGCCTATAATCAGGGTCTTTTCCTCGGAATGCAGCTCGCCATGAACATGAATCAGTTCAAGGAGGAATATGGGGTTGCTCTCTCTCCCAAGATTCTTATGGAGAGCATCTCGAAGACCCTCTTTTCTGATTCCGTGCCTGATGGTAGTGAAATCCAGAGGGAATTCTATCGTCTGATGAACGAGTTTAACGCCGCAAAAGATGTCAAGGAAAGAGAATTGTCGAATAAGGCGATGAAGGAGAAAGCCGAGGAACTGAAGATGGTTCAGCTCACGGAGAATCTCTACAGCACGAACCCCAAGATCGTGAAGGAAAATGCCTTCAAGGATGGCGACAATGTGATCATGAATCTTAAGGTTACAGGTCCTGACGGCTCCCCCATCACTTCTCCTTTCCCCCAGGAGGTTTCAATGGGATCAAGACTGCGCGGAAATCCGCTCTTCGATGCTCTTGAATCGCTTGCTCCCGGAGAAACAGGTCAGTTCATCACCACAGCCGGGGCTCTCTTCGGTCAGAGGTCAGCTCAGTTGAACCTGAAAAAAACCGACGTGATCGTGATTGAGCTTTCTCCCGAACTGATCAAGAACGAAGATGCCCAGTAATACTGGCCGAATCTACCCTTAAAGAAAACGGGGAATTCAGGTTATTTCACTCCTGAATTCCCCGTTTTCTTTTCCTTTCAATGGGTTTCATTCCATCATGTCGCGGTAGATTTCAAGCGCGGTCATGATTTCCTTTTCTGATGGCAGACAATCGATCTGTGGAGCTCCTACGGCCTCGAGAAGGGTGAAATTCGGGCGTCCGGCAACTGCATTCTTCTTGTCGCGCGCCATAAAGCCGATAAGAAGGGGAAGATCATCGCAGGTCACTCCGGTGCGTGGATAAAATGGCTTCAGAATAGTCGAGGCATAACGGGTTGCCACTTTCGAATCAAGACCGAGCGACAGATGACTGAGCAGCAACTCGACAAGCATTCCGTGAGCCACAGCTTCCCCATGTGCGAGCGACTGATGGCGTTCGATGGCGAGGCTCTCGAAAGCATGGCCTGCTGTGTGTCCGAAATTCAGGATCTTTCGAAGTCCCTTTTCAGTAGGATCCTGTGCCACTACATCATCCTTTATCTCTACGCAACGCTTCATCGTAGTCTCAAGAAGGTCATGATCTTCCAACACTTTCTCCACATCAAGCAGCACGTCATAGAGCCGTGCATCCGCAATAAACGCCGTCTTTACCATTTCTGCATATCCCGACAAGAGTTCGCGGCGGGAAAGAGTGGCAAGTGGCAAAGCGGAAATGATCACCTCTGATGGGATATGGAATGCCCCCACTTCGTTTTTCAGTCCGTTGAAATTAATTCCCGTTTTTCCTCCAGTGGCGGCATCAACGGCGCCAAGGAGCGTGGTCGGCACATTGATCACCTTTATGCCACGCTTGAAAGTGGCGCCGGCGAATCCTCCGATATCGGTGATCAGTCCTCCTCCGATATTGACAACAAGACTTTTTCTGGTTGCCTTGGCCTCTTCAAGCGCACTCCAAATCTTGATTACGGATTCTATGCTCTTATGATCCTCTCCCGGCTCGATCACTATTTTATTCCCCTTCCGGATAACATCTGACTTCGCGAAAAGCGGAAACACGGCCGCATCCACGTTTGAATCCGTGACAACAGTCACGGTGGCGGGAGCCAAGGCCTCCACGCTCCTGTCGAGCCGACGGCAAAGATCTTCCGCCTCCTTTGAATCAGAAATGGAGGGGAGTTCCTGCTCAAGCCACTCGGCAAAAGACTCCATCGAGGGAAACACCATATCGGCGCCCTCTTTCTCAAGAGCCTCTTTGGGCACGGGGCCAGTTGTGACTGCAACCGTGAAACAACCAGCCGCTTTTGCCGACCGAACTCCCAACGGTGCATTTTCCACCACAATAGTCTCCGACGGATCCACGCCGGCCTTCGCCGCTCCCCTCAGATAGGGTTCCGGATGAGGCTTCCCATGGGCCACATCATTTGCCGTGACACGCATATTATCGGGGAAGGCTCCCGGATAATCAACGTTTAGGCTGCCCAATAATGAATTTTGCGCAGAGCCGGTCACGAGCACACGCGGAATACCCGCATTCATGAAAGCCTTGAGCATACGGTCAGCAGCAGGCATAGGTTTCTTTTTACCTGTGGAATTGAAAATCTCAGCTTTTCTCGCATAAAGTCTCGCCACCTCTTCAGGAGTGGCGTCGCGGTGCAGTTCCCTTCGATAAAGCAGATTGATAGTATCCGTTCCAGTCATACCCTCATAAAGATAAAATTCCTCAGGAGTGTTGGGAATACCCGCTTCAGTGATCATCTGTCGCCACGCGGCTGCGTGGTAGGGCATCGAATCATAGAGGACTCCGTCCATATCGATCAATGCCGCACGAAATTTCTTTGGATTCATATTGCAAAATTAGCAATTATTTTCATCGCCCCGCCTCCCTGCTTCCCAAAATCTGCATAAACCCGCCATCCGGACACTGACACAAGAAAAAGGCTGACTCACGTCAGCCAAATTTCCTTCAATTAAAACAACAATAACAACTTTTTTCAGAACGCTTATAGCAGTATATCTTTATTACCTGCATGAGGTAAACTGTTTTCACCTGAAGCTCTCCTCAAGGGAGGGCTGAAGGGCCTCATCCGTTTCATCCGCCCTTCGATAATATAACGCCCCCCACCTGCTATAAGTTCATTCCTGTCTACTTAATTTATTTCTTCATCAGCCCCTGAGCCTCTTCAAAAGTCAGGGCGGATGCATCGGTGGTCTTAGGGATTTTGAAATTGGTTGCCTTCTTTGCTCCCTCCGGTTTATAGGCAAGATAGGGTCCAAATCTACCGTTGACTACCTCAAGACCGGGCATCTCGGGGAAAGATTTTATTATCTTGCTGGCCTCGGCTTCCTTCTTCGCTTTAATGAGCTCCACAGCCTCGTCGATAGTGATGCCTTGCGGCGTCAGCTCCTTGGGAATCGAAACAAACATTTTTCCGAACCTCACGTAGGGGCCGAACCTTCCGATGGCAGCCATCACATCCTCTCCCTCATATTCCCCGACCTTCCTCGGAAGTTCAAAAAGCTTCAGAGCCTCCTCAAGAGTGATCGTATTGATGCTCTGATCCCTCAGAAGGCTCGCAAATAGGGGTTTCTCCTCATCATCAGCCGAACCGATCTGCACAACCGGGCCGAATCTGCCGATCTTCACCGACACGGGTTTCCCGGTGGAAGGGTCTGTTCCGAGCAACCGCTCTCCAACTTTATGTTCCATACGGAGGGAGTTTATCTTCTCGATCTCAGGATGGAAATCATCATAGAAACCGGAGATCTCATTTTTCCATTGAAGTTTCCCCTCGGAGATATCATCGAATTTCTCCTCCACTTTTGCTGTGAAATTATAGTCAAGGATATCAGGGAAATATTCTGTCAGGAATTTATTGACGATCATCCCCACGTCGGTCGGAATAAGCTTCCCTTTCTCGCTACCGGTGGATTCAGAATGCTTTTTCGATTTGATCTTGCCATCGGAAAGAGTCAGGACTTCGTAGGAGCGTTTCGAACCCTCCTTCTCCCCCCGCTTCACATAATCGCGTGCCTGAATGGTTGAGATTGTCGGGGCGTAGGTCGACGGACGTCCTATTCCGAGATCCTCCATTTTCTTCACGAGCGTAGCTTCCGTGTATCTCGCCGGAGGAAGAGTGAACCGCTGGGTGGCAGTTATCTCCACAGATTCAAGGATATCTCCGGATGAAAGAGGCGGCAACTCCGTGAACTCCTGCTGGCGGGCATTCTCAGTTTTCCAGACTTTCAGGAAACCATCAAACTTCACCACCTCACCCTCAGCGCGGAAGGTTTCCGGCAGTTCCGCTGATGAGCCGCGCGGGGAGATCGATATCTCAGCGGTGGTCTTCTCAATCTCCGCATCAGCCATCTGGGAGGCAACAGCGCGTTTCCAGATCAACTCATAAAGCTTCTTCTCCTGAGCAGTGCCGGTGATAGTCTTATTATTTATATAGGTGGGGCGGATAGCCTCATGGGCCTCCTGTGCTCCTTTGGAATTTGTGTGGTAATGTCGAACCTTCAGATAATTCTCGCCAAGTTCCTCCTTCACCGTGGCGGCGATGGCACGCAGAGCCATGTCGGAAAGGTTTGTGGAGTCGGTTCGCATATAAGTGATCTTTCCATCCTCATAGAGTTTCTGAGCCACAACCATTGTCTGATTGACGGAGAAACCGAGTTTTCGGGATGCCTCCTGCTGGAGCGTGGATGTGGTGAAGGGTGGATAGGGGGAACGCCGGAGCGGCTTCATAGCAACATCAACCACCTTGAACGATGCATCCACACAGGAAAGAAGGAATTCACGCGACTCGGCAGAAGAATCAAGACGGCGCGACAGTTCGGCCTTAATTTCCGAACCGCCGGCGTTGAAAACGCCGTTCACCCTAAAGAACGGTTCGGGAGTGAAGGCTTCGATCTCCTCCTCCCGCTCACAGATCAACCTCACGGCCACACTCTGCACACGCCCCGCACTGAGCGCCGGCTTTATCTTTTTCCAGAGAACCGGACTGAGTTCGAATCCCACGATCCTGTCGAGCACACGCCGGGCCTGCTGGGCATTAACCCTGTCAAGGTCGATCGTGCGGGGATTGGCTATGGCCTCAAGAATCGCAGGCTTCGTGATCTCATGAAAAACGATCCGCCTGGTGGTCTTAGGATCCAGATCAAGCACTTCCGCAAGATGCCAGGCTATAGCCTCTCCCTCGCGGTCCTCATCGGAGGCGAGCCATACGGTTTCAGCCCCGGCGGCCGCTTTCCTGAGCTTTTTCACAAGTTCCTTCTTGTCGTCGGGAATCTCATAGACGGGATCGAAACCATTGTCAAGGTCAATTCCGAAACCATGCTTCTTGAGATCACGGATATGACCGTAGCTTGAAAGGACGGTGAAATCCTTTCCGAGAAATTTCTCAATGGTTTTCGCCTTCGCGGGCGATTCGACTATTACGAGGTTTTTCATTTACGCAGTGGGTTGGTAAGTAGGTATGATCAGCCGATGCAAAAGGACGCCTCCGCTAACCGACCGCAAAATTAACAAAAAAAATAGAATTACACGCTTACTTTGCCTTTGATTGTGGGCCAGGGGTCGTAGGCTTCGAGGCGGAAGTCTTCATATCGGAAGTCAAAAAGATTCTTTACTTCGGGATTCAACACCATCCGCGGAAGCGGGCGCGGCTCACGTTCCAACTGAAGCTTAACCTGATCAAGATGATTGAGATAGATATGAACATCGCCGAAAGTATGGATGAACTCCCCGGGTTGAAGTCCGCACACCTGTGCCACCATCATCGTGAGGAGAGCGTAGCTCGCAATGTTAAACGGGACCCCGAGAAAACTGTCGGCACTCCGTTGATAAAGCTGAAGCGACAGTTTTCCATCGTTGACGTAGAATTGGAAAAGACTGTGACATGGCGGAAGATTCATTTTGGGAAGATCCGCAACATTCCAGCTGCTGACAATAATGCGGCGTGAGTCAGGATTCTCACGTATTGTCTTGACAGCCTCAGAAATCTGGTCGATAAAGCCCCCGTCATAGTCGGGCCATGAACGCCATTGGAAACCATAGATATGTCCGAGATTTCCATCCGGATCTGCCCATTCATTCCAGATGCGCACCCCGTTTTCCTGAAGATAGGCCACATTGGTATCGCCAGCCAGAAACCACAGGAGCTCATGTATAATACTCTTGAGATGCAGTTTTTTGGTTGTCACGAGAGGGAAGCCTTCCGAAAGATCGAATCTCATCTGATAGCCGAAAGTGGATATTGTTCCCGTGCCGGTACGGTCGGATTTCACATGGCCATTCTCAAGAATATGGCGCAGAAGCTGGTGATATTGTTTCATGTCTTGGAATTGGGAGTTTGGAGTAGCGGAGTGCCCCGCCGGTTACGGTTGACCTGGAAACGTATCGCATCGTTCTCACACACGGCCAGGCAGTCGAAACATCTCACACAACGCGAATTGTCGACATAACGTGCGGCCACCTTGACACAACGTGAGCGACACACCTCCTCACATTTCATGCAACTGATACATTTATCAGGATCTATCTCAATATGCAGGAGCGTATAGTCATGGAAACTACCGAGAGCAGTGCCTATCGGACATATCTGGGTGCAGAAGCCACGTCCCGTCAGCAGTGCGCATACAGCTATAAGAATCAGCGAAACAAAACCCGCAATCATCCCCGCTCCCACTCCGAGTCCAAGCACAATCCATGTGGCATCTACGGCCGAAGGATCTCCAAGTGAGGCCACATTCCGCGTTATGTTCCAGGGTTCTATCCAGAACGGCACAGCCATGACTCCGACCACCAGACAGACAACATAAATCGCCAGAATATGCCATCTCACGGCAAGGGGTGGCCGATAAGCCACCGGCCGATTGAAACGCCGCGTCTTCTTCCCGAAATATATCACCAGGTCCTGAAACGCACCCACGGGACAAACCGAAGAACAATAGATTCTTCCGAACAGGAAAGAGGCGAGTATCCAGAATAATATGGCACCCATCGACATGGCGATGGCCGAGGGGATGATCTGCACCCTCTCGGCCACTCTCGTCATCGGATTAACGTTCGGACCGACCGCGAAATAGGCCACCGTGGCGACAAAAAACACCACAGAAAGGAATATCCTTATGACCCTAAGATTTCTCATGGCCGGAGTTTTTGGGAGCGGACAGCGGTCGCCTGTCAGCGACGGTTGCCGCGCTGTTTCTGCTGTTCGCGCATCATTGCCTGCTGTTGTTTCTGCATCTCCTCCAGACGAGCCATGAAGCCACTCTTCTTGCGAGGTTTCTTAGCATTCTCTGCCATTGTGCGTCTTACGTCTTCCTCCTTAATGATGAAACGGAAGGCATAGGTCTGAACTATCGTGATCAGCAACGACAGGAAATAATAGTAGGACAATCCTGCGGCATAGTTATTGAAGAACACCATGAAGAACACCGGCATCAGATACATCATCCATTTCATGCCGGGCATCTGTCCCGGAGAATTCTGCATGTTGACTCGGGTGTAGATGATGTTAGTCACGGTCATCAGCAAGCAGAAGAGAGAGATGTGATTGCCAAAATATTCCGTGATAATAGGAATATTGCCACTCCAGGAGATGATAGCGTCGGGAGCCGCAAGGTCTTTAGCCCATAGGAAGCTCTGTCCGCGCAATTCGATCGCCGACGGGAAGAAATTGAACATCGCGATCAGAATAGGAAACTGGAGAAGCATCGGAAGGCATCCCGACATAGGGCTCGCGCCGGCTTTGCTATAGAGCGCCATGGTCTTTTGCTGACGCAACATGGCATTCTCATTGCCGGGATATTTGTCATTGATGGCTTTGATATCGGGAGCGAGAATGCGCATCTTCGCCTGACTCTTATAGCTCTTGTAGGTGAGCGGGAAGAGGACAAGCTTTATGAAGATGGTCATGATCAGGATAATGATTCCATAGTTCGAGATGAAGGAACCCAGGAAACTGAATAGAGGAATCACTACGCCGGTGTTGATCCAGCGAACGATAGGCCAGCCAAGAGGAATCAGCTTCGTCATGTTGAGATTCTCTCCCGAAACGGTCTGATGGTCGAGTGATGACAACAGGGGATATAGGTTCGGACCGATAAAGAGCGAGAACCGGGCCGCGGTTTCAGAATTCCAATCATAATCGTTCATTGTGGCGCTGGTCTGGAAATTTTTCAGATACCAGGGCTGATCCTTGATAATAGATGAGCTGAAATCGGCGGTGTTGAACGGGCGGTCGGCTATCAGCACGGTAGAAAAGAACTGGTTCTTGAATCCTATCCAGCGTATTTTGGCTTTTCTCTCCTCCTTGTCATTTTTATTCTCTGAAAGGTTTTCAACCGATCCTCCGGCGAATTTATAATAGAGCGCCGAGTTACGCTCCTCAAACATCTTTCCCTTTTCCTGTCGGATCAGCTCCTGATGCCAGTCGACAACAAGATTGCGGTTGTTGCTCTCCACAACTCCTGCAAGATTCTTCTGGACAACGTCGATTCCGACAACGTATGAATTTCCTTTCGGCAGAGTGTAGCGAATGCCCCAGTAGGCGTCATTCCCCAGCGGAAGCGACATCAAGACCGTGGAATCGTTAGGCATCGATGCCTCGAAATAAAGATCTGCCGTGCTGACCGACTGCGGCAGGGGAAGCTGGAAATCGAAAGAATTGGTGCCCTTCTCGAATATCACAACCTTCTCCTTGCGCTTCTGACTCTCGTCGGGAGTGAACTCAGTGTCATATTTCTTAAGTTCTGCCCGGGTGATCGTGCCCGACTTGGAATTGAGTTCCAGGCTGAGAACATCGTTTTCAAGTTTGACTGTGGAATCCGTTCCTGATAGGAATCGGGAGAATTTTCCGTAGCGGCCCATCGCCAGAGAAGCGGAACGAACCGTCTCAATAGCTTTGCGCTGCTCGGAAAGGGTCATCTTATCGAGATCGGGAACACAGACGTCGGCCCAGTCAATGACATGGCCGTCGACTGTGACAGTTCCTGTCACATCGTTACCTTTCACCGTCAGATCTACGGTTCCGTCGTGAAGTCTGGTCACGCGGGAGCTGTCAGGAAGGATTGTGGTTTCCCCGTTTGCCCGGATATTATTGACAAGCCACTCCTTTTCAGTAGCGGTCAGGGAATCGGGAGTGGTGGCTGCAGGCGTGGAGGCGGCCACACTCTCCTCTTGTTCGGTGTCAGCATCGGGAGTGGGTCGCGGGGAGAGCCACATATACCCGAAAAAGATGGCCGCAATCAGCAGCAGCCCTGTGGTGGTATTTCTATCCATGATCTTGATTCTGTTGGCGATTTCAATGAAGCGAGGCGGCATAGTGACGAGGCCTATGCCGCTTCAAAACGCAAAATTAATCAATATTCACGAATAGACGGCTCTTTCCGCAACAAAAAAATTATTTCAGTGAATAGACAGCCTCCCGGAGGCGTGCGGCGGCGCCCTTCGGAGTCTCCCCTTTCCTTAAAACTGAAGCAACCGGGACAGGCTCTCCGAACACTATGCGGAAATGCTTCCCCCGTGAACGGCAAACTTCCGCCGGAAGCAACGCCTGCTCAACATTCACTTTTATCCCCAGCTTCTTGCGCCAATATGCCATCCGGTAAAAGCGCATGGTGTTCAGTGCAATAAATCTAACCGGAACTACATCTCGCCCATATTCCACCGCCTTGCTGACAAAGGCTTTCTGCCATTCAAGATCTGAGATCTCCCCGTCGGGGTGAAGCCTCGACACGAGACCCGCCGGAAACTGCACGATCTGCATATCCGAAGCCATCGCCTCATTTATCGCTAACGCGGCGCTTCGTCCCTGACTCCCATATTTATTGACCGGGAGAAACACGTCGCGCAGTGGCTCAACATTCATCAGCATGTCGTTGACAAGAAACCTGACTCCCGAATCGCCGTAGCGTTTGCCCAAAACGGAAATGAGCGCTATTCCGTCAAGGCCACCGAGAGGATGGTTCGAGGCGAAGACATAACGCCCATCACCAATCTTGTCGAGGCCTTCCACCTCCACCTCTATTCCGAGATGATCCAGAATCCCGGAAGCGAATTCCGATCCTCGCTTCGGATATGTGGCCCTGAGCATCTCGTTCAATTCATCCTGCCTGATCAGACGCTCAAGAGCGGAAATCATGATTCCGGGCACAAAACGGCTCACCTTTGCAGGCATTCTTTCCCTCAGGATTCTGTGGAGATTGATTTTAAGCGGACCTTCTCCCATCTCATCATCCGTTTATGCTGTCTTCCTCGTCCCAGAACTCATCTTCCCAGTCCTGATCGCTCATCTCGGGAAGTTCCTCTTCAGTGTCGTCCTGATGGAAAATAAACTCATCCTCCTCAGGTTCCCTGTGACGCACGTCGAGGTCTCTGTGGGTCATGGTCTGCTTCACCTGATTCTCCTCCGAGTTAATCTCGCGCCAGAGAAGATCTTTCAGTTCGGTCAAACCCTGTCCGGTCACAGCCGAGATAAAGACCGTCGGAATTCCCTCGGGGAGTTCGCGGGAAATCTCCTCCCGAAGCTCCTCATCGAGCATATCCGATTTAGAGATGGCAAGAACGCGACTTTTGTCCGCAAGTTCCGGGTTGAATTCCTTTAGTTCCTTAAGAAGAATCTCATAGTCATGTTTTATGTCATCGCTGTCTGCCGGAATCAGGAAGAGCAACACCGCATTGCGTTCAATATGTCGGAGAAACCGGAGTCCAAGGCCCTTCCCTTCGCTCGCGCCCTCTATGATTCCGGGAATATCCGCCATGACAAAGGATTTGTCGCCACGATAGTTCACGATTCCGAGGCTCGGCTCCATTGTGGTGAACGGGTAATCGCCGATTTTGGGCTTAGCTGCCGACATGGCCGAGAGAAGCGTGGATTTCCCGGCATTCGGGAAACCGACAAGACCCACATCCCCAAGCAATTTCAGTTCAAGGACCACAGCTTTCTCTATGGCCGGCTGACCGGGCTGAGCATAGCGGGGGGCACGATTCGTCGACGTAGCGAAATGCCAGTTGCCTAATCCTCCTTTTCCTCCCCTGAGAAGCTTCACCTCCTGGCCATCTTCCGTGACCTCACACAGAAACGCACCGGTGTCGGCATCAAAGACTGCTGTGCCCACCGGCACCTCTATTATACGGTCTTCACCATCCTTACCGAATGAACGCCCTGCTCCCCCGCTCTCGCCGTCAGTGGCGAAAACATGGCGTTGATAGCGCAACGGCAGGAGTGTCCACAAATGGCGGTTGGCCCGGAGGATTATATGGCCTCCACGCCCTCCGTCGCCACCGTCAGGACCACCTTTCGGAACATATTTCGCTCTGTGGAAATGACGGCTGCCTGCCCCCCCTTTTCCCGAGCGGCATAATATCTTCACATAATCGATAAAATTGGATTCTGCCATAACTTAGTAATCTCTAACTTGTTTTCATTTTTCTAAAGGATTAAGGCCCTGCTCATTCCGAAAACCGCCGCGCCATCAGCTCATCGGCATAACGATAATCGTTGGGCGACCCTATGTCTATCCACGTTCCCTCGATAGGATAGCATCCCACTTCTCCACCCTCTGCAATAAAGGAGGATATGAAATCCGGAGCATCAAGATATTCCCCCCGGGGGATACGGGAAAGCAACTCCCTTTTTATGAGATAAACACCTGCGTTGGCAAAATAGTTGTAGGTGGGTTTCTCCTCCAGTCCTTTCACACGTTCCCCTTCGAGCGACATCAGTGCGTAGGGAACCGACACGCTCCATGAAACAGCTGCAATGGTGATCCCGGCGCCGCTCCTTACGTGATGAAGATACATCGCCTCGAAATCAAGAGTGGTCAGCAAATCGGAATTCATCACCAGGACATTATCTTTAGTCAGACCTTCCACAAGCGCGAGACTTCCAAGCGTCCCGAGACGCGAAGGCTCTCTCACACACTCCACTTTAGTGCGGCCGCGACGCCCTCTGAAGTGATCCTCTATCTTCTCCGCGAGATAGTTCACGGTCACGAAGATTCTCTCCACCCCGCATGATTCCAGTTCCTCCACGTTGTAGTCGATGATAGCCTTTCCCCCGATAGGCAGAAGCGGCTTCGGCGTTTTATCGGTGAGTGGACGCAAACGTTCACCCCTTCCTCCCGCCATCATCACGGCATCGATTGGTAGCGAGGTCTTCAGTGTCCTCAGGTCGAGGATATCTGTTATCATCCCATGGTCAACCACCGGAAGAAGGTCGATGTGGCGCCTGCGCCCTTCCGCGATAGCGAGGGGAAGATTGTCGCCCGGCTTTACATGTAGAAATCCCTTATGCATCACTCTCTCCACGGAATCTTCCATCGTGACCCCGCCGATCAGTGCCCGCCGGATATCGCCGTCGGTCACTGTTCCGCGCATCAGGCCGGAATCATCGATGGCGAAAAGGGTCATCGAAGAGCCTGACAACCCGTTGATCAGCAACAGGGCATCCCTGACGCTTGCCGAACAGGAGATCCTGTGCCTTTCCAATATTTCGTCTTTGTCGCAATTCATATCATTCTCTGATAATTGTCACCATTTCATTTGAGCCACTCCCGTCTCCCCCGATTCCTCATATTGCGACAGGGCGCTCTTCAGCTTCGACACCACCATCGCCTTCAGCTCAGGAGGATCAAGCACCTTCACGGAATCTCCGAGGCTGAGAATCTCCTGCGTCAGCTCGTAGTTGAGCTTTAGCATATAGGTGAATATGGAATAATCGTCGTGAACCTCCTCCGTCTGCGAGGGATGAAGGGGAAGCGCACGGAAATACTTTGCCTGCGTGGGAGTAGTGAGTATGCGCACAGTCTTCACCGGAGCCTGTGTGGTGGTCACTCCAAGAATATTCCCGAAAAGATCGTCTGATGTCAGTTGAGACGGAAACGGGAAGGTCTCATCGAGAGTCCTCATCTCTTTCACTCGGTCGAGAGCATAAGTGCGGAGATCACCTGATTTCTCCTTAAGCCCGATCATATACCAACGCTGCTTATACCTCTTCAAGAAATAAGGATGATAAATGATGTCGCGCTCCGAGCGGGAACGGTTGAATCCAGCGTAGGTAAACGATACTTTATTGCCGTTTCTGATCGCATCGAGCACCGTCGGAAGGAATTCCCGGGCAGAGGGCACATCTTCGATCTCAACCCTGTCCATCGGAGTGTCGCTCCCTTGGATGGCGCTGCTGACAGCGTAGGAATCCAGAATCCAGTTCGTCATGGCCCGTGTCTGCCTTGAATTGTCGCGGTCTATATAGTAGCGTCCTTCTCGGTCGCAGCATATCTCGATATGAAAATTCTCCTCTATAGCCCGCCGGTAATTATAGAAAGTACGCTCGGGCAACGGTTCACCCCCGGAAATCGGCGACCGCATCCAGAGCCTGTTGAGCTGTTTGCGGTCCAGACGTCCGTAGCGCGTGATCGTATCTACAATCCAGACATATCTGCTGATTAGGTCGCGTGGCATCCTGAAAGGTTTTTAGGTGGTTTCTGTTTCTTTTATAAGGTCGAGATATCGTCGTGCAACCCGCGAAGGGGAGAATTTTCTCTCCACGTTCTCTTTCATCTCCCGGAGTATCATGCCATAACGTTCAGGGTCTTCAGTCACCGAGACGGCCCACTCAATCCCTTTCGCAAGCCTCCGCCCGCATTCCTCGAGGCTCGATGCCCTTTCCGAAAGCCAGCCGGTCTTTTCATGGTCGACGATGTCTCCCTGGCCGCCACGATTGAAGCTGACAGGGATGCAGCCATAAGCCTGCGCCTCCACAAGAGTGCCGGGCAGTGTTTCATATTGAGATGCCGACACGAGGATATCGGCAGATTCATAAACCTCTCTAACCTGCCGCTCCCCCATTATTGTTCCCAAGTGGTTGGCGGAAATGGCAAGCCCGGTGAAGGACTCAGGGTTCTTCACGGCTCCGAAGGTAATCAGTTCGAGACGCTCCGCAAGGCGCGGATTGTCGCTGCGGATAATCCTGGTGGCCGCTATCAGCGCCGGTAGGCCTTTAACCGGATCATCAAGACGTGCGGCTCCGAAAAGAAGCCTCACTTTTTCATCCTTTTTTTTCGGAGTCCTCTCCTTTTCATAAGCTTCCGCTCCTGTGAATGCATTGGGAATCACACTGACGTCTGCTCTGGAAAGAAGGGAGCTCTCGGCTGCCCGCTCATAAAGCCAATTGCTTACGGCCACATACCTTATTCCCTCGGGAAGGCCTCGTTTGCGTTCCCACACTCTTCGCGAAAGATCGTCATCTGCCCGATGGGAACCGAGCAACGGACATAGCCCGCATCTCTTACGGAATCTCCCGCACTCCGCCGCATGATGACATATTCCGGTGAAGCACCACATATCATGCATGGTCCAGACCACAGGCTTCCCGAGCGCGACAATCTTTTCCACCCCTTTAATCGACAGCATTCCCTGATTCACCCAATTGAGAAAAACCGCATCGGCGCCCTCAACAAGCGGATGACGCCAGAGCGGGAGTCCGTCGGCTCCGCTGTCGATCCTGAAAAGCGTGGATCGGTCGAAACCGTTCTCGATGAAGATGCCCAGACGCTCCTTAAGGAATGGAATCCTCTCCCGCCAGCGCGGAGCCGCCTCCTCCACAAAAGGGGATTCGCTGAGCTTCTCCACCACAAGCATACGGGCGTCGACACCCTCCCCTCTGAGAGCATCCATGAGCCGCCGGCTCACTACAGCCGCCCCTCCCGTGGTGTCGCTTTTATTGATGATGACTATCTTCACGTCTAATTATACCTTTTTCGTTCAGCAATCTCTCCTGCGAAGGAGGGTGACATAGCTGTAGGCTATTCCCTCTGCGGTTGTTTCCGGCTCCGATCTTTCCGCTTCCACGAAAAGATCCGGATCTATGCGGAGCCATGCATCCGCACCCTCACATTCCGCCTCTACAAGAGTAAGATCTATCCGTGACACCAGAGGCAGCGTCGCCTCATAGATCTGTGCACCACCAATGATGAATGCCTCCTCGCCGGCAACCATCATCATAGCCTCCTCGGGCGATGACGCGGTCTCCGCGCCATCAGCACGATACTCAGGGTCGCGTGTCACGACGATATTGCGGCGTCCGGGCAATGGTTTTTTCGGCAGAGATTCCCACGTCTTCCTCCCCATGATCAGCGGATGGCCCATCGTGAGCTGGCGGAAACGCCGGAGATCTCCCGGAAGATGCCAGATCAGATCGCCGCCACGCCCTATCGCGCCGTCTCTTCCGGCCGCCACAATCATTCGGATCCTTGCGGCCTCTTTTTCATCGTTTGTTGTCTTCTCTGTCATGATGATCTGTATTCTATATGCAAATGTAGGAATTCGCCCCGAATCTCACAAATCATGGCTCTCTTTTTTAAAAATTGCGTTTTTGAGGGGTCAGTTCGCATTCAATTTTGTTATCACCTTGCGGGGTGACGACTTTTTTATTAAATTTGTCCCCTGAACCGGAGCGCGCGTCTCCTCGGAGCTGCAACCCGGTCATGATTAACGACCCAAATTTTCGCAGATGAACTACACCATCCTTGACTTCATCAGCCTTCTCGGAGCTGTTTGCCTCTTCCTTTATGGAATGAAGGTGATGAGCGAAGGCCTTCAGAAAGTAGCCGGCGACCGCCTGCGCAACATTCTCGGGATAATGACTAAGAACCGGGTAACCGGCGTGATCACCGGAATCATAATAACCGCTCTCATCCAGAGTTCGAGTGCCTCGACAGTGATGGTGGTGAGTTTCGTCAACGCTGGCCTGATGAGTCTGGCGCAGTCTATGGCCGTCATTTTCGGTGCGAATGTCGGCACCACGGTCACGACCTGGATCATCTCTGCTTTCTCTTTCGAAGTCAGCATCTCCGACTATAGCCTGCTCCTGCTTGCGGTGGGAGTCCCGATGCTGTTCATGAAGAAGAGCACTTATAAGTCGCTCGGAGAATTCCTGATCGGATTCTGCTTCCTTTTCATGGGTCTCGATCTCATTAGCAAATATGTGCCCGATCTGCAGGCCAATCCTGAAATGCTGAGATTCGTCACCGATTACGCATCGATGGGCTACTGGTCGGTTCTCATTTTCTTCTTCTTCGGAATCGTTCTTACTATGGTGGCGCAAAGCTCCGCGGCCACCTTCGCGATCACCTTGATCATGTGTTCGCAGGGATGGATAAGCTTCTCTCTAGGATGCGCGATCATTCTCGGTGGAAACATCGGAACAACGATCACCCCTATCCTCGCTTCTCTCAGTGGAAACCTCGCGGCTAAACGCACTGCTATGGGCCACGTGCTCTTCAACGTGATCGGATCCATCATCGTTCTCTTCATCTTCCATCCATTCATGAATCTGGTGGCTGATATCACTCAGTTCTGCATCGGAACAAACCCTCTTCACATCTCCGGATCGCAGGAAGTTGCCATGGCAGACTCCACACTTCTCGACCCCAAAGGTGGGCTCACGGCTAAAGCTCAGGCCGCCACCGCGTTTGGCCTCGCGATGTTTCCCACCGTGTTCAACACCTGCAACCTGCTGATCATGATCTGGTTCACCAATCTCTATGTAAAAGTGGTCTGCTGGATAATGCCTGCCAAGAAATCCGATCAGGAGGAGGAATTCTCCCTCAAATTCATCGGCCGGGGAATGCTATCTGCCTCCGAGCTCAATATCACCCAGGCTCAGAAAGAGATCGCGGTCTATGCCGAAAGGGTTGACCGGATGTTGAAGATGGCCCGTTCGATCATTCATCTCCAGCCGAAAGACGCGGAATATGCCAACACCTACAATCGTCTGGAGAAATATGAGGAGATCTCTGACCGGATGGAGATCGAGATCGGCAACTTCCTTAATCATGTTGCAGAGGGACGCCTCAGTCCCGAAGGAAAGATGAGGATCGCCGGCATGCTCCGAGTGATTTCAGAAATAGAATCAATCGCCGATGGATGTTTCAA
This sequence comes from uncultured Sangeribacter sp., assembly GCA_964425935.1. GTDB lineage: Bacteria > Bacteroidota > Bacteroidia > Bacteroidales > Muribaculaceae > Lepagella. The sequence continues at coordinate 9,201 of CAYROR010000008.1, read as the reverse complement.
CGTGGCAAAGACTGTCAAGAGGCAACACGACAACCATGTTGACTTCGATCCGGCTATCCTCAAGGAGATCGACACGATGTATGATCTTGTGGAAGCCGCAATGGGAAATATGCTGCAGATAATCCGTGAGATGGAGACTCCCGACGAATCGAGGATCATACGCGCCTACAACCATGAGCGTGAAATCAACAATCTGCGCAACAACTTGCGAGATTCTAATATTTTCAATATCAATAATAAGGAATATGGCTATCAGGAAGGAATCTTCTTCATGGACCTCATCAGCGAGGCCGAGAAACTCGGAGATTACATGCTGAACGTCGTGGAAGGTGTGAAACACCAGTTCAAGGCTGCCGCCAATTCCTGACAAATAACTACCTAAACATCCAGAACCATGAATCCCCACCATTATTGTGTCATCATGTGCGGAGGAGTCGGGTCGAGATTCTGGCCCATCAGCCGCAATGACCGCCCCAAACAATTCCTTGATTTTCTCGGATCAGGGAAAAGCCTTCTCCAGCTCACTGTGGAGCGCATCTCTCATGTGGTAGCTCCCGAGAATATCATCCTCGTCACAAACCGCCAGTACGAATCTATAATCCGGGAGCAGCTCCCGGATGTGAAACCATCGAATATTCTTCTGGAGCCCGCCCGGCGCAACACGGCTCCATGCGTATGCTGGGCTGCCCACCATATTTATGCCATCGATCCTGAGGCAAATATTGTCACCCTCCCCTCCGACCATCTTGTACTCAAGGAAATGGCATTCGTCGAAGCAATAGAGAAAGGGCTCGCTTTCGTGGAAAGCGACGAGAGATTGCTCACCCTCGGAATCAAGCCGACAAACCCAAACACCGGCTACGGCTACATCCAGCAGGGGCCGGATGCCGGCCAACCGGGAATAAAGAAAGTGAAATCTTTCACTGAGAAGCCAGATATCGAGATGGCAAAAATGTTTCTGAAAAGCGGAGAGTTCTTCTGGAATGCAGGGATATTTTTATGGAAAGCATCATCCATCCTTAACGCTTTCAACAGATATTCCCCCGAAATCGCGCAGCTTCTCGAAGCTCCTGAAGGCGTATATGATTCCAGGGAGGAAGCCTCTTTCATTGAAGAGATGTTCCCGTTGTGCCCCAGCATTTCAATCGACTACGCAATCATGGAGAAGGCCGACAACGTATACGTGGAAACCGTTGACCTCGGATGGAGCGATCTCGGAACGTGGAGCGCACTCTATGACGCAGCACCCCACGATGAGAACGAAAACGTGGTGCAGAACGGCAATGTCCTCACGCAGAATTGCGGAGGATCTGTCTTTGCCATTCCCTCCGGAAAGATCGTAGTGGCTGCCGGCCTCAAGGATTTCATCGTGGCCGACAGCGACAATGCCCTCCTCATCTGTCCGCGCTCCGACGAGCAGAAGATTCGCCATATCGTCACCGAAGTCAAATCACGATTCGGAGAGGAGTTTGTCTGAACCGTTTAACATTGCTCCATGTCCAGACTTTTCTGTCAAGCGCTCATCCCTTTCGCCGCGATTCTTTTGATGTGCGGATGTGCGAAAAGGGATTTTCGGATTGAGTTCTCTCTCCCGGAAGACGTCTCCGCCAACTATACCATCACCTATTATGCCTCCGGCCGAAATGGAGGATTCACGGTGGAGAATGTGGCGGTTGTCACCTCCGGGAAAGGCACAATCGTCTGTCCGGCCGCAAGACCGACAATTGCTTTCCTGTCGGCTTCCGGAGGGCTCGAGCTCCCTATATACGCCGAGCGCGGACAGACAATACGCATCTCCGGTCCGGACAGAAATCCCTGGAGCTGGACAATCGGAGGAAACGATCTCAACACCGCTCTTTCGGAATGGATTAGCGCCAATGAGCCGGTCCTCATCGGAGGAAACCGCACGACACTCAACGATTCCATCGCTGCATTCGTATATCGCAATCCGGATTCCCCGATCTCACCGCTCCTGCTCCTCACCATGTTTTCACGCCGAAACGATGAGTCAACATTCCGGCGTCTCTGGAACAACGTGGCTCAGAATCCGCAGGCCGCAAAAATATCTGCCCTTGTAGGACGTGCCGACATCCCGGGAGGCAACGCGCCGACTCCGGGGAAACTAATCACGGCCGCTTTCCGGTCGCTCCACAACGGAGTCGACACAATCCGGCCCGCGGATGCAAAGGCTACTCTCCTATTCTTCTGGGAAGACAACCGGTCAGACAAACGAAACGCCGCGATCGATTCCATTAGGGCGCTATCCAAGGAATTCCCCGACTCTGCATCGCGGATAATCGCCGACATCGCTTTCGACGCCGACTCCATAAGCTGGAAATCTCCGCTCGCAAAGGATTCACTCAGTAAAGTGGCAAGATTATGGGTGCCCGCAGGAATCGCCGATAGCCGCATAATTGCACTAAGGGTGGAACGAACCCCATTCTTCATCGTCTTCTCGCCCGACGGCAATCAGAAATACCGGGGGGCAGATCCGGCGGAAGCCCTCTCAGCTTTCCGACAGCTCATGAAATAATTCCGAATCCATTCATCCCCTCCTATATGCTGACAAAAATCTATTCCGCCGCCATTCATGGAATCGACGCCTTCCCAGTGACAATCGAGACCGACTGCGGACTCGGCTCCATATTCACAATCGTTGGCCTTCCCGACACGGCCGTAAAGGAGAGCCATCAGAGAATGGTGTCGGCAATAACCCACAGCGGCATAAAGTTTCCCCACAAAGGGATAACCATCAATCTCGCGCCTGCCGATATCAAGAAGGAGGGTGCGGCTTTCGATCTTCCGATGGCAATCGGAGTGCTGTCAGCAAATGCCATGATTCCCTCCGAACACCTCGCCGACTACATGATCATGGGTGAGCTGTCGCTCGATGGCTCCGTGTTGCCGGTGAAAGGAGCTCTCCCGATGGCTGTGAAAGCCCGTGAGCTGGGCTTCAAGGGGCTCATTGTGCCCGAAGCGAATGTAACTGAGGCTGCCATTGTCAATAATATCGATGTCTTCGGGGTGAAGTCGCTCATAGAGGCCATAGGGATCGTTTCCGGGAACTCCGATCTTGAGCCCGTGCGCATTAACACCCGGGAGATGTTTGCGGCCGATGCCCTCTCTTTCGACTTCGATTTCTCTGAAGTCAAAGGTCAGGAAGCCGTGAAACGCGCTCTGGAGGTAGCTTGTGCGGGCGGACATAACATCCTTCTCATCGGCCCTCCGGGAGCCGGAAAATCCATGATGGCCAAGCGCCTCCCCTCCATCCTGCCTCCCCTTAGCCTCGCAGAAGCTCTCGAGACCACCAAAATTCATTCCGTAGCGGGAAAACTCGCACGCGGTTCAATGCTGATGACGCGACGCCCATTCCGCACCCCGCACCACACGGTTTCCCCCGTAGCACTCGTAGGAGGTGGCACCAATCCCATGCCAGGAGAGATATCACTGTCACATAACGGCGTGCTCTTCCTTGACGAATTCCCGGAGTTCCCGAGATCGGTTCTTGAAGTGCTACGCCAGCCGATAGAAGATCGCGTCATCACTGTTTCAAGGGCTAAATACACCGTTGACTATCCTGCCTCCTTCATGCTTGTTGCATCAATGAATCCATGTCCCTGCGGATATTACGGACATCCCACCAAGGCATGCACATGCGGTCCGGGAGCTGTGGCGAAATATATGAACAGGATATCAGGACCTCTGCTCGACCGCATCGACATCCAGGTGGAGATCCAGCCCGTGACGTTCGACGACATCGCCGACACCTCCCCTGCCGAAAGAAGCGCCGACATCCGGGAAAGGGTGATGAAGGCAAGGGCTATCCAGCAGGAAAGATTCCGGACTGAGAAAGGAATCTACTGCAACGCTCAGATGACTTCACGCATGCTGCGCAAATATGCGTGGCCCGACACCCAGGGGCTGGCGAAACTCAAGGAACGGATGGAGCGCCTCAATATGTCGGCCCGTGCTTTCGACCGCATCCTCCGCGTCGGACGCACCATCGCCGACCTCGAATATGCCGCCACAATGCCCCTCGAAGAAGCAGTCACCGCCCCAGTCCTCTCCCGCCATATCGCCGAAGCCATCGGCTACCGCTCCCTCGACCGCGCCAACTACGGCCAGATCTTCTGATTACTAGCGCTCTAAAGTCATCATAGAAATAAAATTGCCTTCTAAAGCCCTCCCCAAAGCAAAAATTTGCCTCAGCCCTGAGCTTCCTCAAATTTTTGTCTCAGCCCTGAGCTTCAGCGAAGGTAAATGCCCTGCCCTGAGCTTCAGCGAAGGTAAATGCCCAGCCCTGAGCTTCAGCGAAGGTAAATGCCCAGCCCTGAGCTTCAGCGAAGGTAAATGCCCAGCCCTGAGCTTCAGCGAAGGCAAATGCCCAGCCCTGAGCAAATTTTTGTCTCAGCCCTGAGCTTCAGCGAAGGTAAATGCCCAGCCCTGAGCTTCATCAAATTATTGTCTCAGCCCTGAGCTTCAGCGAAGGTAAATGCCCTGCTTCAGCGAAGGCCAAAAAATAGAAATCTTTTAAGTCTGAAAGAAATGAGTAAAATCTGGACCGGAAATAATCGCGCCTCTTGGCATGACTACACCTCCCGATGCATATACCATATTACCTTGCTAAAGCATCCCGATTCCCTCTACTTCGGCAAGTTAATGGGAGATTGCCACTTGCCAATTGGAATGCCTGGAAGTCCATACATCTGTGCTTCTGAAACAGGCAAAGCTATAAAGGAATCTCTTAGGGAAATCCGACTAATTCATCCAGCCCTCCGCCTCTTCCAGTATGCACTTATGCCGGATCATCTCCATATTATTCTTTCCGTGGAAGACCGACTTGACGAAATTGTTGGCAGAAAACTTGGGGCATTCAAAGTAGCTGTCAACAAACGAAGTGGAATTGATCATGTTTTTGAAAGAGGATTCAATGACCAGATCTTGACGAAATCAAGGAATCTGGATGTCATCTATAACTATTTACGAGCCAATCCCTACAGATTGGCTATTCGCAAAGCGAATCCGGATTTTTTCTTTAGAAGGACAGGAGTAGTGATTGGCGGAACACCATGTCAGCTATATGGAAACCTCCATCTCCTTGACAATCCTTTCAAGGAGCAGGTGATTGTCCATCGGGCCGATAATGATGAGGTGTATTCATCCAATAAGGATAGATGGCTATATACAGCTGCCAATGGCGGTATACTGGTATCGCCCTTTATCAGCAAAAGAGAAAAGGATATCAGGAAAGAAGCTGAATTATTAGGAGGCAGATTCATTCTCATAACGAATAGACCCTTTGAAGAACGAGAAAAGCCATCTGGCAAAGACTTCGATCTCTGTGCGCAAGGACGCCTGCTCATCATTGCCCCACAATCTCCTATGGATTTCTCTCGCTCCGCCTGCCGGCAAATGAATTCTCTTGCAAATCATATTGCATCTCCAATTTATCAGCCCCGTTAATCTTTGCAATCATAGTGATTCTTATTTTTGTAAGCATTAAAGATTGTACTCCGAATCAAATTTTTGTTTCAGCCCTGAGCTTCATCAAATTTTTGTTTCAGCCCTAAGCTTCATCAAATTTTTGTTTCAGCCCTGAGCTTCAGCGAAGGTAAATGCCCACCCCTGAGCTTCATCAAATTTTTGTTTCAGCCCTGAGCTTCAGCGAAGGGAAGCGCTCAGCCCTGAGCTTCAGCGAAGGGAAGCGCTCAGCCCTGAGCTTCAGCGAAGGGA
>CAYROR010000008.1:0-3368 GCA_964425935.1 uncultured Sangeribacter sp. | reverse complement strand
AGCACTCACCCCTGAGCTTCAGCGAAGGGAAAGATGGTAAAGATCTCATTGCAATTTTATCTTCTGCCGCAAAATGGCAGAAGTTTTTGCTAATTTTGCAATCGTGATTCCAAAAGATGACAAACACTCTTGGGTTACGCTATCTTTAAATCTCCAACATAAGTCAAAAATTAAAATTAAAGAACATGAGACAGACCTCACTATTTTGGGCTGCAATAGTCCTCATTATCGAACCGGTCATAGCCATAGCTTGGCCAAGGATTAGGGCATCTCTATTATTGTCATATCCTTATAAGGATGGACAAGCCTCGAGAATTAGCAATTACTACGGTAGTCTGGATAGACCATTCGGCATCATGTGCCCATTCCGCATAAAGGCAAGACGGTGGATGCAGACTATCGGAGTGATGATCCTTATCATCTTGTTGGCAAGTCATCTATATGAGAATATTGCAATTCCTCTGAGATAGTCAGATCCAATTTAAATTAGATGATAACATAAATATAAATTAAATCTTGATTATGAATAAATTAAGAAAGTCAGTGGCAGACTATAACGCCACCTACGGGACATCCTTTTCAGTAACTTGTGTTTTTTCGTTAGCAAGAAAGTTAGAATTTCCTTTCTTGAAGGATTTGGACATTTTTGCCGGAATGGGCGGTTTATTCCTTTTTTATGATTGGCGACACAATCCTCTGGCTGTATTTTCCACAAAGGATTTTAGTAGCAGTTTAAGGTTATACATAAGAAACAAACAAAATAGTGCTGGAAATTGGGTGATAAAAGGGCACTGGGAACATGTTCCAAGCTACGTGGTGTTTGTAATAGAAAATCCGGACCGGAGGTATGAGAAAGATTCCCTAAGAACTTATCTAATAAGTGTTCTACACCCGTATTATGAGGAATATAAGATCATAAGTTAATGACTGAATGAAATATATGGCTTCTTCTGTTAGACTTATACAGCGTTATGTCTGGCTCGTCGATGTGATTCGGCGAGCCGGCAGTATTTCCTTAGAGGAAATCAACCATCTTTGGATGAATAACTCGTATCTCAACGATTTACATGAGTACGAGATCCCGGAGCGGACTTTCCACCGGCATAAGGTTGCAATCTTTGATATTTTCGGCATCGAAATTGTCTGTGAACGTTCCTCAAATACCTATTCGATAAAGAATGCTGAAATCCTGGATCGCCCTTCGTTCACAAGCTGGCTTTTCAATGGATTATCCCTCAATTATATGTTGATTGAGAATGAGAACGTAAGGAATCAGGTTATTTTTGAAGATACCCCGGAAGGCAATGAATCCCTTCCGATTATAATAGAGGGGATTGGTGAAAAGAAAGTATTGTCAATGACCTATAGGAGCTTCAACAATCCCAAGGATACTCATTGGAAAGTTGAGCCAATTGGCCTGAAACAATACCGCCGTCGGTGGTATATGATTTGCCGAACTCAGCAAGGGGATAAACCTCTTACTTTCTCCCTTGATCGAATAAAAAGCCTCGATCTGACGGATGATACCTTTGATTCTAAAGGTAGTGAAGACATAACCGGCATGTTTTCTGAAGTCTTAGGGGTAAACTTAGATGATGAGCTTGATGCTGAGGAAATTATTGTGAGAGTCTATGGAAATCAACGCCAATATTTCGAAAGCGTTCCGCTCCATAGCTCCCAAAAACTGATCCATCAAACTCCCGATTATTCCGATTATCAGTTCCATCTTCGTCCGGAATATGAATTCCAGCACGAAATCTTGCGTTTGGGAAATGACGCGGAAGTGTTGTCGCCCCAATGGGTCCGTAATGAGATGCGCTCCTACGCGGAAGCAATGCTTCAACGCTACTCCAATCAATAACTTATATTTATTACCATTTAAATTTGCTCTGTTGAAGGATAAACGCTATTTTTGCAATTGAGAAATTCAATTACAATGCAGGACCTTATTATCTATAATACTCCCGACGGGCGCAGTTCAGTAGCGCTTTATGCCAAGGATGGGAACATTTGGCTAAACCAAAGTCAGATAGCAGAACTTTTTGCCACCTCCAAGCCAAATATTAGTCTTCATATAAATAACATATTGAAAGAAAATGAATTAGAGCGAAATTCAGTTGTTAAGCATTACTTAACAACTGCCTCCGATGGTAAAGAATACAATGTTGAGTATTACTCTTTGCAGATGATTATTGCCATTGGATATCGTGTGCGTTGAGTCAGAGGGACTCAGTTCAGAAGGTGGGCAACTGAGCATCTTTCGGAATATCTGATCAAGGGATTTACGATGGATGATGAGAGATTGAAGAATCCGGATGGCCGAGTCGATTATTTCAATGAACTCCTTATACGTATCAGAGATATCCGTGCATCCGAAAAGAGATTCTATCAGAAGATAAGGGATCTCTTCAAGTTGAGCGTCGACATCCGGGAAAGGGGAATGAGGGGAAGAGCTCTTATGAGAAAATCCGGGGAAAAACGGGAGGTCGGATAAATTTTTTGTGAATAAAAATTATTGGGTTTAAAAATTTTATTAACTTTGCGCCAAATTATGCGATGGCATATTGTCATAGCCATAAAGCTACAACCTATCTAATAATCATGCTACAGCCAACAAATGTCAAGACAATCGACAAAGTCGTAGTCCGTTTCTCCGGCGACTCCGGCGACGGTATGCAGCTTGCCGGAAACATCTTCTCGAATGTTTCCGCAGGCGAGGGAAACCTCATTTCCACATTCCCGGATTATCCGGCTGAAATCCGCGCTCCGCAGGGTTCCCTCTCCGGTGTCTCAGGATATCAGGTGAGCGTCGGTAAAAACGTACACACGCCCGGCGACAAGGCCGATGTGCTCGTCGCCATGAATCCCGCGGCTCTGAAAACCAACCTTCAGTATCTGAAGCCCGACGGAATTATCATCTGCGACGGCGACTCCTTCACCCCCGCCAACCTTAAGAAAGCCCTCTATACTACCGACGATCCCGTCAGCGAGCTCGGCATCGATCCGGCCCGCATCATGCTCGTTCCGATGACCACCCTCCTCAAGCACACCCTTGAGGGAACAGGAATGGATCTCAAGGGGATGATGAAATGCAAGAACATGCTTGCTCTCGGCCTAATCTGCTGGCTACTCGACCGCCCGGTCGACAAGGTGCTCGCCAAACTGAAAGCGAAGTTCGCCAAGAAGCCGGCCATCTATGAGGCTAATGAGAAAGTGGTTCATGCCGGATGGGACTATGGCCACAACACCCACGCTTCAATGCCCACCTACCGCATTGAAACGGAGGCTGCCCTCCCGGGCACCTACACCGACGTCAACGGCAACACCGCCACCGCATGGGGTCTCATCATGGCCTCCGAGAAGAGCGG
>CAYROR010000007.1:0-66740 GCA_964425935.1 uncultured Sangeribacter sp. | reverse complement strand
GGACTAAGCTGACAGGTCTTGAAGTTGAATTTGAGAGCGATATAACATCTTCAACCGTTACTTACCCGTTGCCATTACAAAAAAGTGGTCAGAAAGGTGGTCAGAAAGGTGGAAGCATGGGGAATATCAATTCTGATATTCAGGATAATATATTAAACAAAAGTGGTCAGAACGAGGTGGTCAGAAACGGTGGTCAGAATCAGGGAGAGGGGACGAGAGCCAAGATTGTCGAAGCCATGCGAAATAAACCTGAAATCTCGCGTAGGGAACTTGCCGAGATAGTGGGTATCTCTCAGTCTGCTATCCAAAAGCATATAGAACACCTCAAAGATGCTGAAATCATTATCCGTCTGGGCAGTGATCGTAAAGGTTTATGGAAAGTATTGAAATAATATTACCAAAGGCAAAAATGATGACAAACATAGAGGTTCGGCTAAAAGAGGTTAATAATATTATCGGAACTTGTTCAGATGGTACGATGTCTTTTGAACATGCGAAGGTCATTGCCCGGTTCTATTACGATTATCAGGACACAAATGTTATTATTGACGAGGCTGAGACGATTGCTGTCGAAGATACCGGGAGGCTGTAAGAACTTGCTGTAATGTTCAAAGATGAGACGTCCACCCTCCTTAATAATATGGGCAGACTTGATAGGATAAATTTCAGAGAGATCGCCAACGGTTACTCCTGTGTTACTCAATACTTGGATAAATGTTATTAGATAATTGTATACCAATAATATATAAATATACTTAATATTTGAGGGAAAAGATTCAGTAATTCAGGCCGAAATACCAGAGAGGAATGATATTGCGGTAGCCGAATTCAATATCATCACGCACTATGATGCCATGGGGATCACCTTCGAGTTGCTTCTGACCCTTCTTGGCTCCTCCTACCTCAAAAATATAGTCAGAAATACGGAAGTCCGTATTCTTTGCAGCTATAACATCATTGTTGACCCTCATCTGATTATAGAAGAATGTCTCGCGCAGACTCCCCTGATTGACATTATGCCCTTGCAACGCATACATTAGATTTGGATTGTCAACGAAAATCTTCTTTACCTTTCCTAAACTCCTCAATCCACCGGTCTCATCCCGCAATTGACCTATCATCCCGGCTTTCTCCAGATAGACCAAATAATTCGGTAAATCATTCTTGCTTACACTCAATTCCACTGTGAGATTCTTCATATTAGGTTTGTAAGGAACTGATTCCGACAAGATCGCCAACAGACGAGCCAGTTTTCTGGATGTGGAGACGTTCATTCCGGCATATTGCGGAATATCTACTTCAAGAGTCTGTGTCATTACCTGTTGTAGTCGAAGCCCGTATCCGGGCTGGGAGAAGAATGGATAATAACCTTTTTCAAGATACTCCTTGAAATATGGGATAGGATGAAAATCAAGTGGCACATCAACTTTGTGGCCTATTATTTCATCAAATGAATAGACCTGCAGGTCTATATCTTTCGACATTTTAAGGTATTCCCGAAATGAAAGTCCTTGCATTGAGAAGATCAGCGCTCGCCTGCTTAGATCAGCGGCTCCCTGATGGATGTCGAGAACGGAACTTCCGGTAAATACCACCTGAAGATCCGGATGGGAGTCATACACCTGTTTGAGTTCACGCGACCATCCCTTATATTTATGCACCTCATCAATAACTATATGCTTGCCATTCTCCTTTATCCATTCATCGGCAAGTTCCGTCAGCGAATGATTAAAAAAATATGAATTGTCAGCGGAAACGTAAAGCCATTGATTCTTGTCTGGTTGAAGGAGAATGTGCTGCTTCACCATGGTTGACTTTCCCACACCGCGTGGTCCGACAAGACCGATCATGCGATCGTTCCATAAGATTCTATCATACATATAGCGACGGAAAGCTGTAGGAGTGCGTCGCAATTCATCATGCATGTATGTAATGAGGTTGAGATCAGTCATAGCTTTGGGAATATCATTGATTCAGTGCACAAAGATAATAGTTTTTTTCTGAAAGGCATGCCATACAACCTAAAAATGTCACCCTTTAGGGGACATTTTTTCTCAAAACATTCCCCTAAAGGGTGACATTTATCTCTTTGCTGAATATCAATTATAATTATTCAACATACTCTACAACTGATAATCAATAGCTTTAGCGGTTCGGATTGGGAATTATCCGAGAAGGAGCACAAGCACTATGCCGAAGATGATCAGCAGTGTGTTGGAGACTGCGTAGGTGATCGTGTAGCCGATGGCGGGTACGGAGCTTCCGAGCCTCTCCTGAATTGCCCCGAGACCCGCTGTGGTCTTACGCGCTCCCGCGCAACATCCCAATGCGATAGCCGGATGAAACTTAAACACCTTGTAGCTTAGCACAAGCCCGAAAAACAACGGAACAAGCGTCACTATCAGGCCGCCCATAAAGATCTTGGGACCAACTGCCATGAAGGAGTCTACAAAAGTAGGGCCCGAAGCAATTCCGATAACGGCGATATAGAGATTCAGCCCGAGATTATTGAAAACCCAGAGTGAGGCCTTCGGTATCGCTCCATAGACCGGACGCTTGGAGCGCAACCATCCCAATATGAGACCCATCACGAGAGCTCCTCCACTCGTGCCGAGACTGACGGAGACACTCCCGAATTTCAACGCAATGCAACCCAGCAACCCGCCTAAAAGAACTCCAAGGCCAACGAAAACAAAATCTGTCGCTAAAGTGGGTTTGTCGGCATATCCAAGCATGGCGGAGGCCGTATCGACATATTTCTTGCGTCCTACAAGCTCCAGGATATCGCCGGGATTCACCACAACGTCTTTCGCAGGCCTAATGATCCTTCCGTCTCTGCGGATCCTCTTTATCTCAACGCCATACATGAATTCTTTTTCCACAAGTTCAGGAACACTCATTCCCCCTTTCCCTTTGGCCAGAGTCACCTCGACATCCTCCACGGGAAACGTCAGTATTCCAAGTCCGGCAACCTCCTCTCCGAGCCATGAATTGTCGCCGACAATAAACTCCCTCCTGCCTGACACCACTATCACGTCGCCCGGATTCACCACAGAATCCTTCATGGCATCAGCCACGTTTCCATCAGCTGTTTTTATCCGCTCCACCAACAGTCGCCGGCCGGAAGACTCAAACCGCGCCTGAATATCCCCGACGGTGTGTGGAGACTTCATCCACTCCCCGTTAACCCGGAAAGCGCGGAAAGCCACAGGACGGCAGGCATCGAAAAATGCCGGATCATCCGAAGCCCCACCCTGCGAAATTCTGTTCTCATATTCATGAGTGAGACACTTCACCTTGTCAAGACCGCCCATCATCCAGGGGCCTATATACCCGATCAGCCAGACTGCTCCAAGAGTGCCGAAGACGTAGGTCATGGCATAACACACGGGAATGGAATCCGTCATAGCCTTGATTCTCTCCTGGGATTCCGAGAGGGTGGCTATAGTGTCTTCCGCAGCGCCGACCACCGGAGAGGCTGTTGAAGCGCCTGCCATCATTCCGGCGGCCTGACCGGGATCAAGCCCGAGCCAAAGCGCCACAACCCATGACACGCCGAGAATCATCACACACATCACCACCGCAAAAAGCACCTGCTTCAGCCCATCCCCTTTCATCGACTTGAAGAATTGCGGACCGACGCTATATCCTATGCAAAACAGGAAAAGCATGAAGGAAACCGTCTTGAGCGGACCTCCGACGTTTATGTTCATCTGTCCCACAAGCACACCGACGATAAGGACGGATGTGACCGTGCCGAGGGAGAAACCCTTGAATTTTAGGCGACCTATCAGGAAGCCAAGGCCGATGGTCAGAAACACGGCCAGCGCCGGATTATGCCGGAAAGTGTCTATAATCCACATTTCAATCTAATTAGCTACAGAGTAAAGGAGTGAAACCGAAGAGAATGTCTGATATGAAGCCATCTCTATCCGTTAAAACGTTCAATCCGCGACATTGGTTTTACAACCGATTGTCTTTATCCGGCTCCATGCCTGAGACGGAAAGTATGTAGCCTCGCTTTTTTAGCGATGTGATGCTCACCGCAGGATCAGTCAGCAACCTGCGGATATAAGTGATCTGCACGTTGAGCGACATTGAGTTGGAATAGCTTGCATCGCCCCACACCATATTCAGGATCGTGTCGCGCTCTACAAGCCTGCCTATATTCCGGGCAAGAATCGAAAGGATTTCCGATTGCCTCACGGAAAGGGAGTGTGTCTCTCCGGAATAGGTTAAAGTCGATAAATTCGGGCGGAACAGAGTCTGGCCCAACTGAAATTCAACATCCTGCGCGGTTATCCCGCTTTCAAACCTTTCATTAATCTTGGCTATCAGCTCTTCAGGATAGAATGGTTTGGGAATATAGTCGTTTCCCTTAAGTTTGAAGCCATATAGGCGGTCAACCTTGTCCGTTCGGTCAGTGAGGAAGAAGATTATCACACGCCTATCTGTTTCACGTATGGTCTGAGCCACTTCAAACCCGTTCATCTCAGGCATATTTATGTCGAGGAGGATCAGATCGGGATGAATCTCCTTGTAGAGTTCATATCCGGTCTTACCATTGGGTGCATACGTCACATCATATCCTTCCAACTCAATGAATCGCTTGAGAAGCATTGAGTTTTTCAGGTCATCATCTACGAGAAGTATTCTTTTCATTGTGGTAGTATTATTGAGAATGATGAGCCGACGCCTTCGGTGCTCTCCACGGATATTTCGCCACCATGAGCATCTGTCAGGAGTTTGACGTATGCAAGGCCAAGGCCCATTCCCGGGATGTCGGAGGTGGATGCTTTGCCTCGATAGAAACGATTGAAAATCTTGTTGAAATCAGCCGCCCGGATACCGTTGCCATTGTCCACAACGGTTATCTCGCACCCGTCTGATATCCTTATGGCGTTTATTTTTATGGCCACATTGCTGCCGGAGTATTTTATTGCGTTCTCAATCAGATTTGTGAGAATATTCATGAGATGCGAGCGGTCGGCAGAAATCTCAAAATCTTCCGGAACATTATTTTCAAACAAAACATCCTTAGCACTTGGCAATGTGATGGATTTTATAACACTGTCAACAAGTGCAGCCAGATTGAATGAGGAAATATTGAGCGGAATCTGCTCCACGTTGTTGAATGTTATGTCACGCAGTTTAGAGAAATATGCCGAAAGGTTGTCGAGCGCCATGCGTGTCTCGCCTGTAAGCTCATGACGCAATTGGGCATCTTCCATCAGTTTGTCATTGTCAATTCCGGAAACGCACATCTTCAATGTTGAAATCGGACGTTTCAGTTCGTGAATCATTGTAGTGATAAAGGAGTTGCGCATCCTGTCAAGTCGTGTCAGCTTTACGATGGTCTTGACCTGCCATACAAGACAAAGAATAAGGAATAGCGAGAGAACTACAGCCAAAGCCAATGTCAGCCCCATATTTCGCAATATCTCCGAGGATGGAATGTCACATTCTATCACCACCGCCTTCCTTTCGAGCTCGGAATAAGGGGTGATAATCTTCACGTGCGGAGAAAACATAGAAGTATGGCGCACGACAACGGGCTCCCATGTCACGCTGTCCTGTAATATCAGAGATATATCTGCAATGATGGCGTGCTTTCTGAGGATTGAATCAATGCCTTCCTTAGTGAAATGAGATTGAACCTCCATTGTAAAATTGCTCATGGCATTCCAAGCTATTCCGTCTGATGGGGCTGAGGTGGCATCGACAGTTGCAATCTTGGCATCAGTCAATTTAAGGGAGTCCATGAACATTTCCTCAAGTCTTTTCAATTCGTCAGGAGTGTGTTTTCGATTCCCTACAAATTCCAAAAGCTCCCGAACGTTGACAACATTGGTTTTTACGGTGACTGTCCGAATTTGTTTACCAACAGAATCCACATCGTGATTCATTAAAAACTCCGACCTCACCCTTACAGAATCACTCTTTATATCAGAAGTGCGACCTCGCGCTTTATCATACTCTTTTAATGCTTCCACTACTGTTATGCCGGTTCTGTTCTCATATTCAATCAGAGAGTACTCATAGCGCCCATATAACCAATACACCTGCATCCCGAGGAAGGCAAGGATTGCAATGATGGAGAGCATGTAGAGTGTCTTTATCTTCTTTTCCATGATGCAAAATTAGCTATTATCTATAATATTGAGGTCTGAAACGATGGATAATTGACCGACAGTAATAATTCAGTAATAATTCCATAATGTTTGAGTAATGATTATTTTCGTCTCATAGGAGAGCGGGGCGGTAACTTTGCATCGTGAAACAAAAATACAACGAAATGAAAAAAACAACAATTATCTTTATGGCCATCCTGACTCTGACGATGGCCGTATCAGGCAAAGGGCGTCGCAATATTCTGACGATTCCTCAAACCACGGTTCCCGAAACCGAAACCATTTCCAACGGAACAATGGAGTTTGTCTATGACTACAGATGGTGTAACGACACCGCTGGCAATTTCGAGGATAATCTGACCTCTGACCGGATGTTGCTCCAGATTGCCCGGAACGGGATAACGAAGTTCTCAAGCTATAAGAATCTTACCGTGGATTCTATTCTGATGAAGATGTCAGAGGATCAGGTGGTCGATGCCATTCTGGAGAGGAAGCTTTCAAATGGAGATTTTATGACAATCTTCAAAAACTACCCAGATGGGAAGCTTACCCAAACGGATAAAGTGTGCATGGACTGGTTCCGATATGAAGAAGATATTCCTGAGTTGGAATGGGAATTGACAGACAGCGTGATGAATGTTCTTGGCTACGACTGCCACTCTGCCAAATGCAATTTCAGGGGCCGTGAGTGGACTGTTTTCTATGCCGAGGAGATCCCTGTCATGGAGGGTCCCTGGAAACTGCATGGCTTGCCCGGTCTCATAATGAAAGCATCCGACAAAAAAGGGGAATATGTATTTGAATGCATCGGTATTAAATCCAATGCTTCAAGACCCATAACGATATATAAGGTGCCATACAATCATACTTCCCGACTGAAGTATTATGATGCGAAACATCAATTTGATATAAATCCTTTCGGCTTTTACGAAACCGTTACCGGTAACCATGTTAATGTGGTCGATGAAACGGGAACTCCGGTGAACCTCTCAAATGAACCTGTTGACTTATCTTACGATTATATCGAACGTGACTGGCGAAAATGATGACAAGATACAGTTTTTTCATACTCAGCCTTTTCCTCGGACTGCTGTCGGCTTCGGCCGCAGTCCCGGAAACGGCCTCCGCAACCATCACTGACGGAGAAAACGGCCAACCCGTAGTTGGAGCCGTTGTGCAAGCGCTCAACAAGCAAGGGAAAGCCATTGCATTTGCTTCATCGAATGCTGACGGCATATTCAAGATCAAAATTTCCAATTCCACCGATTCAATTTCTTTCCGATGCATGGGATATGAATCACTTAAGATACCCAAAGACTATGACTTCGCTAAAGGTGTGGAAATGTGGCCCAAGGCAACACAATTGAACGATGTGATTGTGAAGGCTCCCGACATCTACGCAAAGGGCGACACTCTCGTGTTTAACGTCGCTCATTACGCCAATGCCTCCGACAATGCCATCATCGACGTTATAAAACGTCTGCCGGGCATCAAAGTCGAAGAGGATGGAACCATCAAGTATCAGGGGAAACCGATCAACAAGTTCTATATTGACGGGAACGATTTTATTGACGGACAATATGGACTCGCCACCAATAATATTTCTCATAAGGATGTGAAGTCGGTGGAGGTGATGGAGAATCATCAGCCTGTGAAGGCTCTTGAAGGCATTGAGTTTCCCGAAGAGGCAGGTATCAATATCAAGCTCAACGAAGGAGCGAAAGGGAAATTTGTTGGCGTAGCCAAAGCAGCATCCGGCGTGCAACCGATCTTATTCGACGGCTCACTATATACCATGCGTATTGCTCCGAAGATTCAGAATATCCTGACTGTTCGCGGAGGAAACTCAGGATGGAATCCTGCCGAGCAGATTACGGAACATGACTTCAGCGACATCTCTTTCACAGGCTATTCAGAGTCGTTATGGCCGGAATATATAGCTGCCGACGTTATAAATGCCCCGCTGAATGAGAAGCGCACACGCGATAATCTGTCGTGGCTCGCCAACTCAATCACGGCATGGAAGCGTGGCGACACCTCGATGAGGATCAAACTGAACTATGTAGGCGACAGACTCGATTATAATTCCGGATTGCAGACAGATTACTTCAGCCAATCGATTCCGGAGTTTATCCAAAACAATACCATGCGCACGCAGAGTCACGATATCTCGGCCCAATTCAACATGCAGATTAACAAGCGTGGCTATTTTCTGAAAGACAAACTTACGGTTGAAGGAGTCTGGGAAAATTCCCACTCCGCAATAACCGGATCTTTTGACCTCGACCAGCGTATCCGTCGCCGCAATTTTTCTGCCAACAACGATCTGAAACTTGTGAAGCGCAACGACAAGAAACTATTTGAACTGACATCGCGAAATTCGTTCTCGCTTCGTCCCGACAGACTGTTTGTAATTGGAGAGGAGAATGCGACACAAAACGTCAGCACCACTGACTTTCGAAGCACCACTGAAACACGTTGGGGCAAGTTAGGCCGTTTCTGGAAATTATACATCAACGGAGGTGTTGATTTGAATTATCATCGCTTGGATTTATTCCTGGATGGAATGGGTGATTTCAACAATTCGCGATATTTCAGCACATTCCTTTCAAATATATACGCCACTCCCCAACTTGACTACGAGCGCAATGGCTGGCTCCTGTCAACCAAAATACAGGCGAAATGGCTGCATCATAGCATAGACAACCGGCATGACTACATAAATCTCTTTCCAAGAGTCTACATACGCAAGAAAACATCGGCAAAAAGTGAGATTTATGCCTCCATTTCATATAAGCTCAGTTCGCCTCAGGCTTACATGAATATCGACGTGCCCGTTATGTCAGATTACCGCAATATTTTCATCGCCACTGCCATTGATAAGTATTCGCAGAATGTTGCCACTACAGCGAGCTATAAATATCGCAATCCTCTGACATCTTTCTTTGCCAACGCCTCGCTGACCTACAATTACAGCCGCAGCTCACTTATGTCAAACCAATTGTTCATTGATGATTTCGTCGTGTCAACATACGCCGACAGGCTTTCGGGCAGTCATTTCTGGAGCATCACAGGCGGTCTCAGCAAAGGTCTCGGCCACAGCCGCATGGTCATGGGCGTGGATGTGAATGCCTCTATGAGTTCGGCGGCGTCGATGCGCGACAACATTGTTGAGGATTACAGCCAACAGACCATTAGCTTAAAAGCATATTTCAAGGGCAGTGTGTGTAAGTGGCTTTCTGTGAACTATGACGCAAACTATGGATTCTCGGAGTTGAAAATTGGCAACACTGACAATAGCACCCACTCATTCAATCAGAAATTCCATGCCACCATTATACGGCATGACCGATGGCAATTCTCTGTGGGTGCAGAGCATTTTCTATCAAAATTTCCGGAAGGCAATGTCGATAACCTTATGCTGCTTGACACATCAGCCGTATGGCACGTAAGCAGCAAAGTGCGTCTTTCTCTTACCGCCAACAATCTCCTTGACAAACGGCACTATCAATATGTGACCTACGGAACACTCTCCCGTTCGGAGCATTCCTTCCGGATCCGCCCCCGTAATATCCTTGCATCAGTCCAATTCAATTTCCACTAAGTGTTTTTTTTCATAATCCACACTATGCCTATAAAAGACTAAGAGATTTATCAGGATAAGGATACTGACATCGGGAAAACTTTAGGTAGGCCTGAAGGGTTTATACTAAGGAGGATGGCTTCTCCAATGATCCGGATTCAGCCACTTTTATGATGACAAGCCGGACTCCTCTCGAAGCACACTCCAATTAATCAAATGCTTATTATGTAAAAGAACTATGAATGAAGTAAAAACCACTTTCGGGATTCTTCCGGGAATCAATTCAAATGATGACAGAGTGTCGGGAACGGTGTCGGTGACATCTTACGACGGCATAACAGTTTTTCATGTTGAGATCAACGTTGACGAGATGCTGATAGCGGAAATCGGAGACTTCGATTTTGAGGGGCAGAAATATAATGCCCGATGTGGCGACATACGCTACGATTACTACTTCAATTTCCCGCAAGAGCTTCTTGAATTCGCCGCTAAAAGAAACAGCGATCAGAAATGCTGAACCTTAGTCTCACCATCTTAATACATGAGTCATGAAAAAGATTATTATCATCGGAGCCTCATCAGGAATAGGATATGGTCTGGCGGAGGCACTCGCATCCAGGGGTATCCGGGTCGGTCTGGGTGCGAGACACACATCGAAACTCAAAAGCCTGAAGGAGAAATATCCGGGCAGCGTGGAATATGAAAGTATTGACGTGACCCATCATGATGCCGGGAAAAAACTTCTGGAACTGATCGGGAAAACCGGAGGAATGGACATCTATATACATGTGGCCGGAATCGGATATGACAATCCCGGTCTCGACCCGGAACGTGAGGTTGACATGGTGGCCACTAACGCCATGGGATTCGCAAGAATGATCAGCAATGCCTACCGTTATTTCCGCGATAACAAGCTAAAGGGACAGATTGCCGCCGTCACATCCGTGGCAGGGACAAAAGGGATCGGAGCCATGTCGGCATATTCCGCATCCAAGAAATTCGGACAATGCTATCTCGACGCAATGCGGCAGCTCAGCGTTGAGGAGGATGCCGACGTATGCTTCACCGACATCCGCCCGGGATGGATCGCCACTCCCCTGATTCCTGAAGGGAAGGAATTTCCGATGGAGATGGATCTTCAATATGCCATTCCTCTGATTATCAAAGCCATCGTCAGAAAGAAAAGAATCGCCGTGATCGATTGGAGATGGAATCTACTTGTCGGAGCCTGGAATTGCATTCCCAATGCCATCTGGACCAGGATGAAAGTCAGAACTTTCTTAGGGATATGACAACGTTGCCATCGCGGAGCGTCATCCGGTTCTTATCAAGATGCTCGATAGCGAAACTGACCGGGTTGGAATAGATTCCATACTGCTTGAGTTTGTCGATCGAGATATATGCGTCGGCGTATGGAAATTCGAGAACCAGATGATCATCATCAAACTTCAGGATGTTGCCCGATGTCCAGGGTCCGGGGCCATAATATGACAGCTGCACCGTGTGGAGGGAGAAGCAATAATATAGCCGCTCCTCTATGATGGTTTCCGGGGCTTCGGGCGTCACGTCCATCACCTGCCACTGGCCATCGAGGTCGCCGTTTATCGGCTCCTTCTGGCATCCTCCTGCGGCAACAAGCATGAGAAACATGGCCGCCATTAAAAATATCGTCTTCATAATCTGCCGGTTCTAAAACTTAAAGAATCCTGTCTTTCCGATTTTCAGAGCTACGCCGAAGCTCTTGCCGAGAAGATCTCCCCCGTCAAGGGCCACTCCTATCCCGCCATACCATCCCTTAAGTTTCGCCGGCTTCCAGTTCACTTCAACAAGAGCATTGAAATTATCCATCACTTCCGGAAGAGGATGGGAATAAGAGCCCCAGTTCTTTGTCCATGAGAGCAACAGGCGGTAATCCAGTTCATGCGTCGGGTTTCCGGCGATTCCGAGATGATGGCCGATGATGCGTGTGGTCATGAAGCGGATCTGATGGCTGGCGTTGTAGACCGGAGAGATCATCAGCGGATTCCCGATCCCCATGCCCCAATGTTGCCAGCCCGTATAGAGGGAATGGTTGTAGTAGTTATCGCGTCCGCTCACCTGCTCGGGCACTTTTTCCGAACTGTTGTTGTTTACGGCCCCGGCCTGATCCTTCGAATAAAGGAATTCATATACGATCCTTGACACGAAACGGTTGGCCGGAAGAACTCCCTCCACACCCCACAGGCCATCCTTCCACATCCCATATTCAAACGTCATCATCGACTGGTCTTCGAAATAGTGCTCATAGTAGGCCCTGACACTCCAGTCGGCAGTCCGCGGGCTCCACTGGAGCCCGATAGTGTATTGCCCGACCATGTTTCCATCCACAGTCGTTTCCTCCCCGAGGAGGGTCTCGCCGGTCTTATAGGTGGGAAAGAAAGCCTTCAGCCATTCCGATAGGCCATGCTTATTATGGACCACCTTCCCATTTTCGATGGAAGTTCCCCCGAACTGGGATGCCATCTCTATCCCGATCTCACCCGTGAGGGGGAAACGGTCGGGATCGCCGCCGCGCAACCAGAGTCCTTTGGAATGATAGAGCACATTTTCAGTGCGTTTTGAACCCTCTGCAGCCCATGATCTCTGCCATGCAGTGTCGGTGAACATGCCGTAAGCCATATATCCCTTCACATTGAGCCAGCCACGTGTCCCCCAGAAAGGGGCATAATCGAAGATTCCGATGCGCAGCTGCGGCACCGGAGTGGCGTTTCCCGAATAGAGTAATCCTCCGGATGAGAGCCGGGGATTATTGAAATCGCCCCAGATCTCCTTGCTCCCGAGAATGGCTCCGAGACTCCTGTAGCGGAGCTCTCCATAGAGCTGATGCACCCGGAATGGAGCCGTGGATCTCCACGCCCCCACCAGATCGAGGCCGGCGCCCCAGGAGAAACGCCGCTTCCCGTCAATATCCTTGAAGAGCGCTCCCCTCACGAAGCCGTTGTTTTTTTCCGGAGACCCGAGCCCCTGAAGATTGCTCACGAGCCAGAATGGGGTGTTCTCGCCGGAGGAGAACGTGGCCCTCACCTCTGCTTCATATCTGAGCGAGTCAAAATCAGACGCGACAACTGCAAAAGTGGACTGACTGCAAATGGCGACCATGGTTGTAGCCACAATCGCCTTGAATATCCTGAATTTATTATGTAATTCCAGTCTCATTTCAAAAATGGAGAATCCATTCAGACACCAAGCACTATTGCCGGGTCGATATTCAACTCTTTTGAGATGCGTCTGCCAACTTTAATTGTCGGTTCACTCTTTCCAGACAGAAAATCACATATCCGGGATGGACTCACACCAATCTTTTTTGCGAGAGCAGCCTGCGACAATCCCATCTCATACATTCTCAATTTGAGAATATCAATCAGTGAGGGTGTGCCGATGGGATAGTGAACATCCTCATACTCCTCAACAAGTGCGGACAGCAGATACAGCTCAATGCTGTTGGAATCATCGTCCGGAGTCTCATCATTTACCTTCGGAAGCAATTCTTCAATACGCGCCATTGCCCAATTATACTGAACTTCGTTTTCGATTTTTGTCTTAATTGTTTCCATAACAATCATATTGCCCCTGATTAATCAACCTATCGGGGTTTGTTTTTGTAGAATTTCTGATTTCATATACCTGCAAAATTAAGACAAAACTTCTTCCCTTCCAAATCCCAGCTCTTCCAACTTTATTTCGTGCCATCAATCACTTTTCGGGTTTCGGTTGAATCGCCAATGGAGATGGCAGAGAAAATACAAGGGGGAAAGTTTCTTCGGGATTCAATAAAAAGGGGGATGGAAACGTTTTGAAAAAAGGACGGAAGAGCAAAAATCTGTCGCACAACATCACGAAGCAAAACCCAAGGCAATGTCAGAATCGCCAAACATCAATAATAACCCCAACACTGCAGTGGAAGACTTCTCTTTCAAGGAATTCCTGCAGGCGTGTCTGGGGAAATGGAAATGGTTTGCAGTCTCCTTGATCGGATTCGCAGGCCTTGCCTATCTTTACGTAGCCTCAAAAGAACCTGTCTATGAACGATCGGAACAGATTCTCGTGAAAGATCAGGAAGCCGGAGGCGGAATCGGCAACGTTCCCGGAGCTTTCGCCTCCCTGGGTCTGCTGGCAAGCAACACAAGCGTGAACAACGAGCTTATCACCATCACCTCCCCCGCCATAACATTAGAGGTGGTGAAGATTCTTCACCTCGACATGAACTATGTGAAGAAAGGGGGGATGCATGGGGTCACACTTTACGGCACCACCCTGCCGGTGGAAGCCACGATGTTTGACGTCGGGGAACAGGCGGGGGCATCGTTACGTCTTCATCTCGAACCCGACGGAAGCGGCATCCTTTCCAAATTCGTTTCAATCTCGACCGAAGGGAAAAAGAAACACAAGGGAGAAGCGGAACTGAAGGCCACCGGCGACACCCTTAACACCCCCATAGGGCGACTTCTCATCACTCCGAATCCAGCCTATAAAGGTCCGGGAATCACAGAAGCCATTGATATCTCAATCACTAAGCTTCCGCTGCAGATGGCTGTGGAGGAGTATGGCAAGAAGGTAAACGGAGACCTTGTGGATGAATATGCCGATGTGATCGAACTGGTGATAAAAGACGTTAACGTGGAGCGGGAGGTCGACATCCTCAACGAGATCGTCAACGTCTACAACCGGAGGTATATCGACGACAAAAACCGAATCGCGATGGCAACCTCCGCGTTTATCGACGAACGGCTGGAAGCAATCCGGCAGGAATTGGGCGACGTAGACAACACCATCGCCGGATTCCAGGCTTCGGCAGGCTCCCTGAATCTGGAAGAGGAGGTGAAACTAATGATGGAGAAAGAGGAGGCCTACGCGCGCTCCACCGTGAATCTATCCAACAATCTGGAGATGGCCAGGTCGCTCCACGATTTCATCAGCTCTCCGGCCAACAGTTTCCGTATCCTTCCCATGAACACAGGAGTCGACAGTCCGGAACTTGAAAAACAGATCGGCGTCTATAATGAGCTTCTGATCGAACGCAACCGGATGGTGGAAGACGCCTCCCCGTCAAACCCGCTCATCAAAGACCTCGATTCCCAGCTCAACGGAATGAGAGAAGCGATCTTGAAAGGCGTGGGCAATCAGGTGGGGCGCTATCAGACGATGCTTTCGAGCGCCCGCTCGGAGCAATCGCAGGCCCGCGGCAAGATCAAGGGCACTCCTGAAAAGATTCTCCCCCTGATGTCGGAGCAACGCCAGCAGAAGGTGAAGGAAAATCTCTATCTCTTTCTGCTCGAGAAACGGGAGGAGAACGAACTGACTCGGAAATTCACAGCCGACAACATACGGATCCTCACTCCTCCAATGGGCTCCCTGAAACCTGTGTCGCCAAAAAAGAAACTCATTCTCTTCCTCGCCGTGATTCTTGGAGCGGGAGTGCCCCTCGTCTGGATCTATCTTTCCGAAACCAACAACACGAAAGTGAGAAACCGCAAAGACCTTGAGAGAACAGGGATTCCTTTCGCCGGAGAGATTCCGCTGGCAACTGCCGGAAAGAGAAAAAAACTTTCAATCAGATGGGGCCGCAATGGAAAGAAAGATGAAGAGAAGCCTCCGGTCGGACTTGTGGAGGAGGGGAAACGCGACGTGGTCAACGAGGCTTTCCGCATAATCCGGAGCAATATCGACTTCATGGCCGGCAAGAGAGAGGCCGGAGAAATCATCATGCTGACATCATTCAATCCCGGGAGTGGAAAATCCTTCATCGCTTATAATCTTGCCCTGAGCTTCTCGTTGAAGCGAAAGAAGGTGCTCCTGATCGATTGCGATCTGCGCCACGGATCGGCATCCATGATAGTGGGGAGCCCTGGAAAAGGGATCTCCGACTATCTCCGCGATTCTGAAACCGACTGGCGAAAACTCATCAGCAAGACCTCCAATCCCAACCTTTCTGTTCTCCCGGTAGGCAAGATTCCCCCCAACCCCGCAGAATTGCTTGAGAACGGAAAAATCGGAGCCCTGATAAAGGAGGCGGCAGAGGAATATGACTATATTCTTCTCGATTGTCCGCCGGTGGGCATCGTGGCCGACACCAGAATTGTCGGGCAGTTTGCCGACAGGACTCTCTTCGTGGTGCGTGCCGCTCTTCTCGAGAAGAGCGCGCTGTCGGAGCTTGACGGGTTCTACAGAGAGAATCTCTTCAACAGGATGAGCATCATTCTCAACGGCACAGAGGCAGTCCACAGCCGCTACTACACCTACGGCACTTATCAGCATTTCAACGATTGAGAATATGTGGCCATTCAGAACAACGAGCAATCTGCGGGAGTCAGGAATCTTCGGGGGCTTCACCGACTGGCATTCCCACATCCTTCCCGGAGTAGACGACGGAATACGCACCATTGAGGATGCCGTCAGCGTCTTGCGCGTTTACGAATCCCTCGGATTCAAACGCGTATGGCTCACTCCGCATATAATGGAAGACTATCCCAACCGCCCGGAAGACCTGAAAACGACTTTCAACACATTGAAAGCGACCTGGAACGGGAATGTGGAACTCCGCCTGGGAGCTGAAAACATGCTCGATGCCCTTTTCATGGAGAGGCTGGAAGCCGGCGATCTCCTCCCGATCGGCGACGGGAATCGCCATCTCCTTGTGGAAACGTCTTATTTTAATCCGCCGATGGCTATGGACGCCACCCTTTCAAGAATCCGGGAGGAGGGCTATTTCCCTGTGCTCGCTCATCCCGAGCGCTATGTGTATATGGAAAAGAGGGACTATCTGCGCCTGCGGGAAGAGGGTCTTCTTTTCCAGGTCAACCTCCCTTCGCTCGTCGGCGCCCACGGGGAGAGAGCGCGTGCGAAGGCAGAGTGGCTCATTGAGCATGGGCTCGCCGATATCCTCGGCACCGACCTCCATCGGCTTAGCGTCTTCGAGGACATCATCGGAAAATCGCCCCGCAAAAAGGCTTTTCTGGAACTCGCCGCCGACGTGGCACGCAGGGAAGATTCCTTGTGAAAAAACCGGGATCCCACCGACATCAACATCCAATCACTAAGATGATCTATATCGCCATCATATCCACATTCCTGATCCTCAGTTATGCCTACGACTACCGCGGCAGGGAGAAACACCGGCTTTTCTGGTGGCTCCTGATGCTGCTGGTGCTGATTTGTCTGGCGGGATTCAGATATCAGATGGGTGGCGACTCCGCCAGATATGAACGCTATTACGAGGATTCCCCGAAACTTTCCGAGCTCCGCCCCGGAGACTTCCGGCACACCCGTTTCGCGCCTCTCTACATCATTTTCAGCAGTCTGTGCCGGTCGATCACTCCGGAATTCATGCTTCTCCAGTTTATTGAGGCTATCATTGTCAACGCGATTTTCTTCAGATTTATCTGGAAGAACACCCGCCACGTATTCTTCTGCGGATTCCTTTATTTCATTTTCCTTTACATCATCTTGAATATGGAGGTGATCCGCGAAGCTTTTGCCGTCAGCGTCTTTCTTCTGTCGTGGCCCCTGCTGGAGAAGCGGAGATGGATTCCCTACTACGCGATGTGTGTTCTCGCGTTCTTCTTCCACATGTCGGCGATCGCCCTCTTTCTGATTCCGGTGATTTTTCTTCCCGGCATCCGTGAACTCTTCGTTTTCGGCAAGCGCACCCTCATCATCATCCCCATCCTGATCGCCTTGTCTTTCGTCATTAAATATTTCCTTTTCGACTTCATACGCCTCATCGCGGTCACGGAATCAATGGCCGAACGTGCCTCCACCTATTCCAGAAATGAATTGGGAGGCAACACCCTCAATGTCATGGGTGCGGTCGGCGGCATAGTCAGATATTCCCTTTACCCGCTTATTGCCCTATATTTCTTAAAAGAGAGGGATAATGGCGAAAGGAGAAAGGGAAAGGACGCGCCTCTCATGGAAAGGATGGCTCTGGTGGGGATCTATGCCTCCACCCTAAGCATCGGCGTCATGATCCTCATCCGCTACGTGAATTATTTCGAGATATTCGCGCTGATCGTGATGGCGAGATGGTTTTTCACCGGCGTCTGGTTTCGCGGAAAGCTGGTAAGATTAAATTTCGTTTATTGGATGGTCATCGCGGCGCCTCTCGTCTTCACGCAATTCTACGTGGAATACTGGACCACCATGAATCGCTCAGGCACAATCCGGATCATCGATAAATACCTCCCCTATTCAAGCCAGTTTGATCAGGAAATGCCTCAGAAACGCAAAAGAGCCATTGAACTCAGCCGCCCACGCTGATGCAGGAATGACTCACCGGGTGTAGACGTCCAACAAATCGATCCATGTGGCTAATGAGGAAAAATAACTCTTTCTGACCGACACACGCCGGTCGTTGATTTCCAGTTTATCCCTCATTTTCGCTGCCCACACACCGGCACCTGCCTTGAGCGGAAGCCTCTCAAAAGAATAGTTGATCTCCGCCTCCTCGGGTACTCCCTCAGATGCCAACACCGGCAATCCGCAGGCTTGCGCCTCGATCGCCACGAGGCCAAGCCCCTCATGAAATGATGGGAACACGAAAAGATCGGCTGCACGCATCAGATCGGCCACGTCGTCACGATGTCCGGGGAAAATGACCCTGTCGGACAATCCCAGCCGGTCAACCTGGCTAATAATCTCTTCACGACGGGGTCCGTCGCCTACAAGCATCAGCTTCACATCGGCCTCGACAGCCGCCAGCCTTGAAAATGCCTTGATCAGGAATTTCTGATTCTTGACTTCATTGAAACTCCCCACATGAAGGATCAGACGGGAATCACCTAATCCCAGTTCCGCCCTGGTCTTCTTTCGTTTTTCATTATCAGGTCTGAAAACGTCAAGATCTATTCCATTCCGGATCACTTGAGACTGCTTCCGGCATTTCGTCAGTCCGAATCCCCACTCACAGGCTTTCCTTGAGCACCCCAGGAAATCAGTGGCAAGATCCGGAAGCCTGAAAACGTTGAGGCGATGAAGCAGTCGATTATGGAATCCGTTGCAACTGTCGCTGTGGATGTGGGCGATCCTGCGGGATATGCCATAGCGTTTGGCATAGAGAAGCGGCGCCAGAGTAGTGAAACTGCCGGCATGAAAATGAACCAGATAATATTCCCGGGCATGACTAAAGAAAAAACCGTCAAGGCTGCGATGATATGTCTTCAGCCCGGCCCGACGGCCCGGAAGGAAATAGACCCGGCCTCCAAGACGGATAATCTCGTCATAAAACCCGTCGCGCTCATCATTGAATGTCAGGAAATCGAATTGCACCCGCGTTCTGGTGATTTGCCTGTAGACATTCATGATAAACGTTTCGGTGCCATTTTTCCGCAAATGACCAACCACATGAAGAATTCTTACCACTTCTATAACCTTTTTTATTAATGAAACGGAGAACCTTCCCGATTATTAGACCTCCGGAAACCTGAAACCACCCGATTGACATCCGCCATACAATAAATCACGTTTTCAAACGTCTTTATGAAGGGGGGAGCCAAACCGGCTTCCCCCGTTCCTTCCGCTCCGGGGCCACCCTTCCGCCGGCAGGTTTTTTAAGTTATGAAGAAGCTCCTGTTAGTAATCAACGAAGACCGTTTTTTCCTTTCCCACCGCACACGTGTCGCCGAAACGGCGATGGCCAACGGCTGGGACGTCACGGTTGTCACCAAAAACACCGGGAAACGGGGAGTAATCGAGGATATGGGTATTAAATATATTGAGTTGCCCGTCAACCCGACAGGACTTAATCCTCTGGAGGAGCTGAAGACTTTTCTCTTTCTCTTCAGGCTCTATCGCCGGAATCCCGACGCCGTGATCCATCTGGTGGGGCTCAAAAACATGCTCTGGGGAGGAATCGTTTCCCGACTGACAAACACGCGGGGAGTGGTTTATGCCGTGAGCGGGCTGGGAACACTCTTCGGAGAAAACAATCCCGGGCTCGTGTCAAGAATGATTCTCCGCGGACTCCGTTTCGGGATGAACAGCCGCCATGCCACCGTGATTTTTCAGAACCACGATGATGAAAGTCTCTTCCTCGACAATAACATCGTGAAGCGTCAGAAAATAGTCTTCATAAAGGGATCAGGGGTGGATCTGAAGGAATTCTCCTTCACGAAACAACCCCAGGCCTCTCCTCTGATCGTTATTTTCACGGCCAGGATGCTCCGCGAGAAAGGAGTGGAAGACCTTGTCAAGGCCGCCGAAATCCTGCGCGCCGACTATGAGGGGAAAGTGGAATTCTGGCTCTGCGGAGGGCTATCGCAGAATCCGAGCGCTATGTCGGAAGAGGAGATCCTGTCGCTTGTCGACGGACAGTATATCAAATGGCTCGGAGACCGGACCGATGTCAATGAACTTCTGAGGAAAAGCGATATCATGTGTCTTCCGAGCTACTACCGTGAGGGAGTGCCCCGGTCGTTGATAGAGGCATCAGCAGTGGGTCGACCGATAGTGACCACCGATTCTGTGGGATGTCGCGACACCGTGGAAAATGGAATCAACGGGTTCATAGTGCCTAAACACAACCCCGGGAGAATCGCCGAGGCGCTCCGGAGATTGATCGAGAATCCTGATCAACGGGCACGGATGGGAAAAGAATCGAGGAGAATAGCCGAAAGGGATTATGACGTAGACAAAGTGGCCTCCACCCATCTCGGAATCTATGAGAAACTGAATCAACGGATATCGGTCAAGGAATGATAAACTTTCAGAGTTTCAACGGCATTCCTTTCCCATGAATAGGCGCCGGCCATCCCCGGAAGTTTCCTGATCAGTCTTGTTCGTTCGCTATCATCGAGCAGACCCTTCCCAAGGGCATCTGCCATATCGTCAATGTCGTGAGGATTGAAATAGATCACTCCATCCCCGCATATCTCGGGGATCGACGCGGCGTCGCTCACCGCGGAGGGGAGACCCAAAGCGGCGGCTTCAAGCGGCGGGAAACCGAAGCCCTCATAAAACGACGGGAAAGCAAACAATGAGGCATTACGGTAGAGCCAAATCAAGGTTTCATGGGAAACGAAATCAAGATATTCCACATCCGGAGAGCTTTCAATCATCCTCAGCGTTTCTTTATAACGGCACTCCTTGCGCCCCACGATCACAAGTTTCAGATCATCAAGCGAAGGATTCCGATGCTTCATTCTGAGGAAGGCCCTGATCAGCCCGACATAATTCTTGCGGGGTTCAAGATGCCCCACCGAGAGGATGAATCTCCTGCCATTCAGACATTCCGGTCCCTTCTCAGCTTCACGGAGCTTAGAAAAGTCGCCGGGATTAATGGCTTCATGGATCGTGGTTATCCTGCTCTCCTCCACCCTATATGCTTTCATGATCTCCTCTTTGGTAAATCCGGAGATGGAGATGATATGATCGGCTTCCATGACCGATCGCTTCACTGCATGACGCAGGAAAATGGCCCGTAGTCTGGAATAGGTTTCCGGATAGCGCACGAATCTCAGATCGTGAACAGTCAGGAGTGTTTTTGTGGCACGCAGGGCCGGGGCATGAAAAAACGGAGAATGGAAAAGATCCCATTTCTCCTCCCGCTCCTCCCTGAGCCAGAATCGGCCCTCCGAGAGACTCCTTACAATCTTGTTGAAACTTGATCCTGTCTTGAAAGGGATCTCCTTGATCCTGACGTCGGCGCCCGACAGACAGGCGGCAGCATATTCACGGAAATCGCGCAACACGTAGATCACATAGTCATTTTCCGGTTCAATCCTGCAAAGATTGTTGACCAGATTGACCATGTATTCCTTTACTCCTCCCCCTCTGGGCTGCAGGAATGCGCAGTTGACAGCAACCTTCATACCATCACTTTATTCATGAAACGACTCAGGGTTGATAATATGATCTAAACCATTCGAGAGTCCTGGAAATCCCCTCCTGAAGGGTTGTGGAGGGGGAGAACCCGGTGGTTTTGAAAAGTGAGGATGAATCGGCATAAGTCTTATAGACATCTCCGGGCTGCATGGGAAGATATTCCTTGTCGGCCTCCCTTCCCGCCGCCAATTCAATACACCTCACATAGTCAATCAGGCTAACAGGCGCCCCATTCCCCACATTATAAATTCTGTAAGGAGCTCTGGAGGTGGATGGATCGGCCTCATGGCTGTCCCAGCATTCATTTCTTCCGGGGATAATCTCCATGACCCGCACCACACTCTCCACCACATCGTCGACAAACGTGAAATCCCTCCACATGTCTCCCTTATTGAACACCTTCAGCGGCTTCCCGCTGAGAATCGCATCCATAAACAGATGGGGCGACATGTCAGGGCGTCCCCAGGGACCGTAGACCGTGAAGAAGCGGAGCCCGGTCGCAGGAAGGTCATAAAGATCGGAATACGCATGAGCCATCATTTCATTTGAAATCTTCGTGGCCGCATAAAGGCTCACTGGGTGGGAAACCCCATCTTTTTCCGAGAAGGGTGTCTTTCCGTTAAGGCCATAGACGCTCGACGAGGAGGCGAAAAGAAGATGGCGCACACCGCAAAGACGGCACCCTTCGAGGATATTGAGGAATCCGTCGATATTGCTCCTGATGTAGGCAGCAGGATTCATGCCGGAATTTCTCACTCCAGCCTGTGCAGCCAGATGAACCACGATGTCAAACCGTTCGTCGGCAAAAAGCTTCAGGATGGCATCCGAGTCTTCCAGATTCATCCTTACGAACCGGTAGGCCTCTCCATAATCCTCCGACTCCCTCATCTCTCCCCAGGAGGCTTCTCCGGGAAACACGATTCCGGAATCGGCAAGGCGTGAGAGCTTGAGGCCCACATCATAGTAGCTATTCAGATTATCAAGTCCAACCACGGAATATCCGCTGGCAACGCATCTTTTTGCCACATACGACCCTATGAATCCGGCAGATCCGGTGACCAATACTTTCATTATGACTCCAGACGATTTTTTTCTCTTTATTTAATCCTACATTTATTAAACCCAAAAATTAGCCGTTTATTTGATTTTTCTTATTACTTTTGCGGAAAAGGATCGGAAAACCATGCCCAGCATCAAACGGAATTTCTTCTACAGCGCTTTCCTCACGACTGCCAACTACATCTTCCCTCTGCTGACTTTCCCATACGTGACGAGGGTGCTGGGTGTGGCGGATTTCGGACTGTGCGGATTCATCGACAGCATAATAAACTATTTCATTCTTTTCTCCTCGATGGGAATAGCCGTGGTGGGAATAAGGGAGACAGCGTCGGCAAAAAACGACAGGCAACGGCTTAGCCAAACCTTTACGGATCTCCTCGCCATCAACGCTATCTTTACAATTGTGTCGGTGCTTCTCCTTTCCGGCGCCACCATTCTGATTCCGGAACTACATGCCAATGCGGATCTGATGTTTCTGGGAGCATTCAAGGTGGTTTTCTCCTTTCTCCTCATCGAATGGTTTTATAAGGGGATAGAAGATTTCAGATATATAACCATCCGGAGTCTCTTTGTGAAATGCTTATATGTGGCCGCAGTGTTCATCTTCGTCAGAAGGCCGGGCGACTATGCCGTCTATTATCTATTGTCGGTGATGACAATAGTGGCAAACGCATTGGTCAATATCTTTCATTCCCGACGTTTCATATCCCTATCCTTCGCCGGCTTGCGCATTAAACGGTTTGTCAAGCCGTTGCTCACATACGGGATCTATTCCCTCCTGACATCATTCTACACCACCTTCAATGTGGCTTTCCTCGGATTCGTTTCTTCCGACGTGCAGGTTGGTTTCTACACAACGGCCACGCGCCTCTATGCTGTATTTATAGGGATAGTGACCGCTTTCACTGGAGTGATGATGCCCCGCATGAGCGCGTTGCTTAATGAAGGGAAAAGGGAGGAATTCAAGGTTTTCTATTCAAGGAGCGTAGGCATATTGTCGTCGGTGACGATACCCGCAGTTTTCTTTGCCATTATCATGGCTCCAAGAATCGTTTCTCTTCTGGCAGGAGAGGGCTATGAGGGCGCGGTGGTGCCGATGAGGATCGTGATGCCCCTTCTCTTCGTGATCGGCTATGAGCAGATCATGATCGTTCAAGGACTTATGCCACTTAAGAGAGACCGCACCGTGCTCCGCAATTCAATCATCGGAGCGGCAGCTGGAGTCTCAGCCAATTTTCTTCTGACTCCGCGCTATGCCGCCGTTGGATCGGCCGTCGTGTGGCTCATTTGCGAGATACTGATAATGGTGCTGTCGCAGGTCGAGGTGAAGAGAGTCCTTTCAGAAGGCTTCCCTCTGCGCTCGGTCATGAAGAATCTGGGGGCATATCTGCCGTTGGCAGGATTATTGTGGTGTTCGGGAAGGCTCCCCCTCTCCGACTTTCCGATGCTTTGCGTCGCAGGCATAATCGCCCTGATCTATTTCCTGGCGGTTCAGATCTTTATATTTCCTGACACTATCTGCGGACAGTTCGCAAGAAAACTTTTACCAGAGAGGAGAATGCCATGAACAAAAACCCACTTTTGCCTGTCGTTTCCGTGATCATCGTAAACTTCCACACATCGCGCCTCATCGATGATTGCATTGACTCCCTGTTCAATCTCTCGAAAGGAACGCCATTTGAAGTGATTGTGGTAGACAACGCTTCCGAAAGCCTCCGGGAATCTCTCAAAAATGCCTCCCGCAAAGAGGTGAGGATCATCCAGCTTCAGGAAAATATCGGATTTGGGAGAGCCAATAATGCGGGAGCCGCAATTGCAGAGGGGCATCATCTTTTCTTCCTGAATCCCGACACTGTCTTGCTCAACGACGCCGTCACCATTCTTTCGCAGTTCCTCGACAACAATCCTGATTGTGGAGCCTGCGGAGGAAATCTATATGATGAGAACCAATCTCCGGCAACCTCACTGAAACGCTTCGCACCAGGCCCCGCATGGGAAATCAACGAATTGCTCCATCTTCTCCCTGAGAAAATCATCTATGGGCGGAACCGGAATTTCAACCACCTCGGGCGTCCTCTCAGAGTGGCCTACGTCACCGGTGCCGACCTGATGATCAGGAAGGAGACGTTTGAACGGCTCGGAGGATTTGCTCCGGAGTTTTTCATGTATTATGAAGAAACCGATCTCTGCCGTAGGATTCGCAGGGAGGGACTATGGATCTTCTCCGTGCCTCAGGCAAGAATCATTCATCTGGAAGGGAAAAACAGGGGGGAAAAGACTGCAGGCTGGAAAACCGACATTATTGAGGAGAGCCGGTCTATCTACTACCGACGCAACCAATCTCCCATCAACAGGAAAATCAGCAACTTCATTTACAGGCTTTTTCTCCGTAGCCGAATCCTTCTCTCGCGCGGAAAAGAGAAGCGCGCCTACTATCGTCGCCGCCTCGCCCGAAGTAGCAATCTAACATCCCCCGAATCAACAATGAATCAAATCTAACTGAAAAGTAGCTATGCAAAAGATAATTGATTTATTCTACATTGCAATTTTGTTATTTTGTCAATAGATGATGTTAGTTGTGAAAGGTTTACCACATAATGAGCGGCGTCTATCCCCATCCAGTTGAAGAGCATTTCTATCTTAACGTAAATCCACTGGATATAATCAGTCGTAATTTCTGATTTACCTGTTGGGAAGCATATTGGTTCATGATGTGCTATTCGGTTTCTGAGTGAATTTACATGATCCAATTCATTGAAAATGGACGTATTGTTATACTGAATTTGCCTTGTTGAGGTTGGTTTATTCGGAAAAATTCGTAAGAGAATACGACCTGAAGCTCGGTATTGTGGACTTGAAAACATATACTTCCAAATGCCAAACTCCATTTTTGCGAGCAGACGGCTATGCGTATAAATATGTTTACTAACCAACTTGTTGTATGCAAAACGAATGATTTGAGCATGGTCACGACATTGTGGAATATCAAAGAAACCTCCGGGCAGTACGGCATCCCTTAACCAATCCGCCCCATAATTAGATGTCATAACTTTGTCAATAGCATTACGGAGAGCAATCTCAAAAGCCCCTACAATAGCAAACATTTCCAAAGATACACGGACATTCGCTTGATAGAGGTCAAGCGTTTTCTCTTGGTCTCCATCACAAGCATAAAGGTAGCGTTGTAGCCTCTCTGATGATACTATATTTTGAAAATCAGTAAAATTCACGATTTTAAGTAACTTTCTTGTTCTGAAATTTGTTTAATTAGAAAAATTACACTACCTTTGCAGTGTTGATCCCCGGTAGCCCCTGTATATCAAGCTATCGGGTTTTGTTTTTCTACGGCAAAGATAATGTTTTTTTCTGATATATCAGTTCATAAGTCAGCGTAATCTGCGCTGAACAATTGGGACACAAAAGTTTCAGGAGGAACCAATATTGGCTCTTATTTTCAAGTGAAATCGGCCCCATATACCCCCCCGGCTCAAATACCTTGAATTTAAAGCGATTAAAAAAAATAGACAAGCTACCAGTGACGCCGTCTCGGATATGGAGGGGATAATATTTTGCCAATTAAACTTGCCAATGTCGGCAAGTTTTCGCTATAATTCTAATTCTCCGGGCAAAAAATCACGTTTTTTATTTATCTTTGCGGAAATTTTGAATAAAAATTGCCAATATATGGAGTATTGTTCAATCAAGGAGTGGACAGACGGACATGGAGTCGCAGATCGAACTGCCCGCAACTATTGTTCCCAGGGAAAAATCAAAGGAACTGAAAAAAAAGATGGGAACCCTTTTTGAGGATAAAAATCGATAAATTTATTGTCGGATTTAATCAACATAGTTCTAACCAATAAAACCCACCCCTCAAGATATCAATGAGATCTAATCTTCATAACCATCATATTCATATTCTGATCATCCTATTTATTGTCTGTATGGCAAGCTGTCGGCATAAAACCACATATTCACCGACAATTCGCCCTATAATCTCCGCCCTTGATTCTATGCAATGGCTTTATGCCTATCCTTATCTTGACTCAGTCTCTCTATCTTCACTTAACTCTCGCGCTGATTCAGCGGCTTATTATATGGTGGCATACAATAATCATAAATTACACGGTCTAACACTTCCACCAGATTCCCTGATCGGATTTGCAGCAGACTATTACCTGAACGAGGGGGCTGATGACAAATATCACGCAATGATTGCATCATACTTGCGTTCATGTTCATATTTCGACAATCAGATGTATGCCGATGCAGTATATCACGCACTTCATTTGGAACCTCTTGCTAAAGAACTGAAAGACACGCTATATCTTACAAGATTTTGCGATATCATGGCAAATTCTTATTTATACACCGACAATAAACTTGAAGGGGCAAGATATATGACTGAAGGGGCAAAGCTTTATGTTTCAAATCCTCATGCAGGAGATGGAAATTTCGGTTATTTCTTAACAAAAGCAGTAGGATTATGGGAAAGTATCCATCAGATTGATTCAATTTCATCTCTAACAGATTCCTGCATACCGTTATTTTTAAGGATGGAGAAAAGTATCCCCTATATAGTTTTTATAGTTGACAGGAACATAAAAAGTTCCATCCTTATTTATCCACCCAACTTCAAGAGGGTGATCGCGACTATGGATTCCATCAGAAAATTGCGGCCTGAAATAATAAAAGAACTGCCGGAATCAAATCTCCTGCTTGAAAAATATTGCCGCTACAAGATTGAAAATAAGGAGGATTCAATAAGGGTAATTCTGTCCTCACTTGAAACATCATGGCGTGGCTTTAAGGAAATCACTCTTGCAATTGAAAAGGAGAATCAGATTATGTTTAAACAATTCCCCGACGTCGTGAAAGCTCATCAGAAATATATCTCTGAAACAGAAAACCGGGTATCGCAGGATCGAATTACTAAACGCTCTTCCCGGATTATTGGAGGAGGGCTGCTCATAATACTGTTCATAATGTTTATCGGTGAATGGTTTTATCGTAGGAGTCAAATCAGGCAGGAAGCCGCGATGGAAATACGCATTGACGAACTTCGTGGCTTAGTAACGGAGATGGATGTCAAACTTACTCAGGAGCAGTCTAACCGGAATGAACTTAAGATACTTACCGATCAACTATTCAGAGAGAGACTCAATACGCTCAATATTTTATGCGACAACTATTTTATTAACCGTTCATTGGGTGATAAAGCTAAAAATCTATTTTATACCGAATTTGAGAAACAGATCTCAGAATTAAGTTCCAGACAATCGATCATGGAGATTGAGGATCTGGTGAATAAATATAAAGATGGGATCGTCAGAAAACTTCGCACAGAGTGTCCTGCACTTAAAGAAAAGGAAATTGACATCCTCTCCTTTATTTATGCCGGTTTTTCAGCCCGAGCCATCTGCATTTTCATGAATATCTCAAGGGAGAACTTCTATGTCTTGCGTAAGAGAATCAAAGACAAAATCATTAAATCCGGATCGACCATATCCCAAGTATTCATTGACGAGATGCAGGTAGGGAAATAGCACGCTTTATTCCCATGCCCTCCGACTATCGCACAGAGATTCCACATAACAAACCTATTAATAACATTCACTCCCGCAGTCATCTACGATAATGTAAGATCTAACACAATCCGAACTATCTGATTAGCATACACATGCACATGCCGTTGTAATATGAATATCCACCCATTTTTTTGGTAAAAGATACACTGCTGAGTTAATTTTGCACAAAGAAAAATAGCCTTAGCATTTTTTAATTCATCATATAACTCAGTATGTAATGAAACATTCTATTCAGATTCTCCTTATGGTGTCGGTTTTTCTCCTGACGAATCCGGTATCCGCCAAAGAGCATGAGCTTTCGGTTTTCTGCCAGATTCAGGATGCTGTCAGTCATGATCCATTGAATGGGGAGATCGTTGTGATGAAGTCAGACTCCGTCACTCTGTTCTCTCAACCGGTAAAAGGGGGCTACACTTCAATCTGCAAGTTGACAGGAAATCCCGGAGAAAATTTTATTTTCAAATTTGAAGCGGAGGGTTATCAACCGGCCTTTATGAATTTTGTTATCCCGCAAAAGGGGAATTATAACGAAAAAAGGATCAAACCTGTCCTTCTTTTCAAGGAAAGGGTAAGGACGCTTGATGAGTTCACGGTGACGGCATCCAAAGTGAAGATGGTGATGAGGGGGGATACGATCGTCTATAATGCTGATGCTTTCGAACTGGCAAACGGTTCGATGCTTGATGCGCTTGTCGCCCGGCTTCCGGGTGTCGAACTTAAAGACGGGGTAATCAAAGTAAATGGAGAATACGTCAGTTCTCTCCTCCTTAACGGAGAGAATTTCTTTCAGGGAAATCCTACGGTGGCCCTGCAGAATCTCCCTGCCTTCACTGTGAAGAATGTCAAGGTCTATAATAAAGAGGCGGATGACGCATATATCACAGGAAGAAAGGATAAGAAAGATAAACCTCTCGTGATGGATGTTATCCTGAAGCGGGATTATTCCACCGGATGGATGGGGAATCTGGAAGGTGGCTACGGTGTGCCTGACAACAGATGGCTGGGACGTGCTTTCCTGCTGGGATTCGCCGATAATGTCAGGGTGACTGTTTTCGGCAATGGCAACAATATAAACAATTCCACGACTGCCGGAACCGGCGGACAATGGAGTCAGGAAGACAACATGAGCGGCCAGAACCGCCTGATAAAGGAAGGGGTGGATTACCTTTTCCATAATAAAGCCAGACCGTTGAAGATTAATGTAAATGTTACCCTGGCCCATGACAGGAACCACACCCTGTCGGAAAGTTCCACCCGCAACTTCATTCCCACGGGCGACAACTGGGAAAGATCAAGAACTGACGCCCATAAACGTGATTTCAAGGTTACATCCTCACATGATATTGTTTTCACTTATCCGTCCGCATATACAACCATCTCCCCTCGATTTGAGTATGCTGACAATAAAACCGGGTCTCTTTCCAGAAATGCTGTATTCAACAAAGAGCCTGTCGAAGACAATCGTGTCGGTGCTCTTGACTCCGTGTTCGCAGGGATCGGATCTCCATCCCTGTTGCAGTCGCTCGCCTACAGATATTCAGACTCACGCAACGCGGCTTCAAGATGGATTTCCGGCAGCATAAACGGAAACACCTCTCTTCCTTCATCTTCACCCGGTAATTTTTTCTTTCTCTCCTATTCAGGAGGCTACCGATATGACCATTATGACATGACCTCCCGATATGACGTGGCATATCCTTTCCATGACTCTGCCGACGAGAAATCCGTCAGGATGCAGCTCAGGAAGGAGCCATCTTATAATTTTGGACTTGGTATTGGATTTTATCAAGCCAATCTGTTCAGGAGAAACATCTGGAATGCCCAGATAAAGTATGAAGTCGGATATGACCATTCCTCCGCCACTACCGACAATTCATGGTTCGACCTCATGGAGCAGGCCTCCGAAAGACAGCATCTCATATCTTATCTTGACCCGTCCAACAGTTATAACCAGAGACTGAACACGGAAACACCGAATTCGAGAATCACCCTCGATATCAGATCGCCTAAAAATACCCAAACCGGAAATGCCTTATATTATAGAAATCTTTATTTCAACATAATTCTCTCCGACCGGCTCGCCGTCGAGAATCTTTCTTATAATTCTCCAGAATATCAGAGACACCTCAGCCGTGTTTCCAACTATTTCAGGCCTTCGCTCCGTGTGGTCTATATGAAAGACTTCTATATTACACAGTATGTGGAGAATCCCAATTGGATGCTGGCAATTTCCAACATGATAGATTTCAATTATTCCTATACAGACATGGAGGCACCGCTGAGCTATAGGCTCGACTACAGGCGCACCACAAATCCATTGAACGTCTATCTGCCTAACCACGACCTGAAAAGATATGCCGCTCATAATCTCACCCTCGACTGGAAAAGGAGAAATAACTTCTCGCAGGTGGCTATGAATGCCCACGCCTCTTTAAAGATCCGTCCGAATGCCCTTGTGCAGGCGAGATTCTATGACAGGGAGACGGGGGTCAACACCTGGATGCCCGACAACATTTCCGGCAACTGGAATTTCTATGCACATTACACCTATAGCCGTCCGCTGACTCGAAACAAGCAGCTGGAATTCTCCACAACAACATTTTTCTGGCACGACAATAATGTGGATTATGTCTCAACCAACGAAACCCCTGAACGCAGCACCGTCAGGAGTGATACACCCGGAGAGACATTCAAACTAACGTGGCAACATAAGAAAATCCTGTTATCTAGTTCATTCACTGCTCAACTCAGAACAGCAAGATCATCCCGGTCTAATTTTGAGAATCTCAACCTGTGGGATCTCAAACCCTCATTCAGCGCAACTGTTCCACTACCGGGAGAGATTCAACTCTCCACCAATCTTGACATCGTGCGTCGCTACGGCTACTCCGATCCATCGTTTGAAAAAGCGGAGATTCTCTGGAATGCCGAATTAAGCCGAAGCGTCATGGATGGGAGGCTGCTCTTCAAACTGAGGGCATACGACATTCTGGGGAAGGTGAATCCGAATGCTACCTATATGAACGGCCAGTATATTAGCGAAGTCTTTACCAACACGATGACACGCTACGTCATGCTTCAGGTGTCATATCGATTCAACAAGAATCCGAAAAAGAGAGACGCTTTTAGATAGGTCTGCCACAAACGCTGACGATCTCCGGATGGGCATCACGGATTTTCTTCGGGAGTTTCCTCACGGCCTCAGAATAGCTGTGACGTATAAGGGCCTTTATAAATTCATCATCAAAGGCACATCCCAGTGACAATTGGTTCCAATATTTCTTATTCCAATGCCATGCGGGAACAATCCCGGGATATCTGGCCCGTAACTCCTGGGCATACTCCGGCTCGCATTTCATAGCCAGACATTCACTGCCATCCAACGACATGCACACAAATATCTTATTGACAATGCGAAACAACAGATGGTCTTCTCCAAAAGCCATGTCTTCTGTTGTAAGTGGCAACGAAAGACAATACTCCCTCACTGATTCTACATTCATAATATTCTGTCAATTATCCAAACACTAATTTAACGTTTGCTTCGCTTCAGGCTATGAAGGTTGACACTCCCAGCTTATTGTGCGCGTCTTAGGAGAGAAGTTGGCTCCTATCTTAAATATCTTGCGGTTACCAGTTCGATATTTTCTATCATAACGTTTCTGATTTATTTGATCCATGGCACCATCTACAGTCCCGGCATATTTCAGCTCGATTATATAGACATATTTTGGAGTTTCTATCGTCAAATCAATGCGACCGTCGGAAGTGCGGTCTTCTGCCTTGACATTGGCTCCGATAAGCGAGACAAGTATGAAGACAGCATTCTGAAAATTATTCTCATTTTCCATCTTCAGATCATACGGAATGCCTGCAAAGAATGTTTCAAGAGTAGACATCATTTTTTCCGGTTGTCCCAGACGTATACTC
Organism: uncultured Sangeribacter sp.; assembly: GCA_964425935.1. Taxonomy (GTDB): domain Bacteria; phylum Bacteroidota; class Bacteroidia; order Bacteroidales; family Muribaculaceae; genus Lepagella. The sequence goes on along the minus strand of CAYROR010000007.1, from coordinate 34,593 downwards.
GCAAGCAGATCACGAATTACTCCTTCCGCCGTGCCTTTACGCATTTTCACATAGAAAGGGAGGAGCACTCTGGAGAGGTCATCCATCACCTCTCTGTTTGGAACACCCAGCGTAAACAGATCGGTTTCCTTATCATAATTCTTTATGGTCAGATAGCCTGTCTGATAAAGGAGCGCCAACGGATCGGCATTCCGGAGGTCGAGACCTACCAATGACTGGAAATCGCATCGTGTGTTAAGAATCTCCTCAAGATTGACGTCTACTTTGTAAAGACACTCCGCAACCACTGTCGCACCGCCGGTCATGCTCCAATAGTTAGCCGGATGCAATTTCGACAGACAACACATCAGCGACCAGGGATTATAAATGTCGCTTCCCTTACGGGCGAAACGATAGCCATCATAATTATGCTTCAGTATGCGACATGCTTCGTCGTATGTCACCTCCATTTCTTTAGCAAACAGGCTGATGCCAGCTTTGAAATTATCAAGCAACTCATTTTCAGTTATGCCGCAAATATCGGCATATTCATTATCGAACGAGATATCGTTAAGGTTATTGAGATCTGAAAAAATGCTGAGTTTGCTGAATCTGCTAACTCCCGTGAGGAATACAAGACGCAAATGTTCTGCAGAACTTTTGAAATTGGAATAGATCGACGCGAGCTTCAACCGATATCTCTCAAATGCCTCGTCATTATTAAGATTGCCCACAAGCGGTTTGTCATACTCATCTACAAGCACCACCACCTGCTGCCCTGTTTTCTCATGAGCCTCCTTGATTATGTTGCTCAATCTTGATGGAAGATCACTCGCAGGGCTGACGATTCCATATTCACTTTCCCAACCTATAAAAAGTTTATCAAGCACATTATCAAGCGAATCTGGCTCTACATATCGTTCGGAATTAAGATCAATGTGAAGAACAGGATATGCTACCCAATCCCATTTTGCAGAATCGATGTAAAGACCCTTGAACAACTCTCTCCTACCTTCAAAGAAATAACGGAGAGTAGAGAGAAAGAGGCTCTTCCCGAAACGTCGCGGACGAGACAGAAAGACATATTTCCCCTTGCTTGCCGCAATTTTCTCTATGAATGCTGTTTTATCAACATAAAGGGCATCGTCTTCACGGAGTGTCTTGAAATCTTGCTGTCCGATAGGATATCTCAGAGTCTCTTCCATAATTCCTATTTTTCTGCAAATATAGCATCTTTTTAATTATAAAGCAAAAATGCCCGCGGAAAGGAGTATTCCGCGGACATTTTTAGCTATTGTCCTAAAGTTTTATTCTTGTTCAGGAGAAATCGGTGAGACAGAAATCGAGAGCAGAGATGATGGCTTCCTTATCCATCTTCTGGCCTATGAAGACAATCTTTTGCATTCTGTCGCCGAAGACAGGATCCCAGTCCCTTGCCAATCCGGGTTCCGTTGCGAGCATGCGCTGGAGCTCATCTTCCGGAGCAGTGGCATACCACTGGCCTGCCTGAGTAAGCTTCTTCTGCACTCCGGCCTGCTCAAAGAGATAGGACATGTCGGTGTTGTCAGAGAAATAGCATATTCCCTTCGCCCGGATCACGCTCTTCGGCCACTGCTTGGCCACAAACCAATCAAACTTATTGATATCAAATGGTTTTCTGGCATAATACACGAATGTGCCGATGCCATATTCCTCAGCTTCACCTTCATCATGATGGTGGTGGTGATGATGGCAATGGCAAACTCCATGCTCGTGGTCGCAATGAGAATGGTCTTCCTCCTCGTGATCGTGGTGGTGATCATGCTCCTCGTGATCGTGGTGGTGGTGATCGTGATGATTTTCGCCTTCATGATCCTCGACGCTCTTTTCTATCTCGCTGATCCATGTGGCCGAAGTCACTGTCTTTTCGAAATCAAATTTATGGGTGTCAAGAATTTTGTCAAGATCGAAATCACAATAATCAGCCTCGATGATCTCAGCCTTTGGCTGAAGCGCCTTCACTACCTCTCGGATGTGGCGTGCCTGCTCGGGAGTCACCTCCGATATCTTGTTAAGCACGATGATATTGCAAAATTCTAGCTGCTGAATCACAAGACTTTCAATATCTTCCTCCCCCACTGAGTCGGAACGCAAACGATCGCCACCGGCAAACTCCGTTTCCAAGCGAAGGACATCGACCACGGTCACGATGCAGTCGAGCTCCGGAATCCCTTTCTTCACCAGGTTTGGAGCGATCACCGGCATCGAACATATCGTCTGAGCGATAGGCTCAGGCTCACAGATGCCGCTCGCCTCAATCACTATATAATCGAAATCAGCTGAGATCAGATCAGAGAGCTGCTGCATCAGGTCGGTCTTGAGTGTGCAGCAGATGCAACCGTTCTGAAGAGCCACAAGGCTATCGTCGGAGCCCCCGACCACACCACCTTTAGCGATAAGGTCGGCATCAATGTTAACTTCTCCGATATCGTTGACTATAACGGCAAACCGGATTCCCTTCCTGTTTGTCAGGATTCTGTTGAGCAGCGTGGTCTTTCCGCTGCCAAGATATCCCGTGAGCAAAAGCACGGGAGTTTTCTTAGGTGTCATCTATATTTCCTTTCTTTTTTATTTCTCCGGAGCCGGGGCGGGTGCCGACGGTCCCTTCAAAAAATTCTTTATATCCTCAAGATGGTTGAGAACCCCTGTCTGAGTATAAGGGAGAACCGTGAACGACTCCACTTTAGAGCCGGGGATCACGGCCTTAAGGATCTCCTCCGGAGCAGGGACCTTCTTGAGCTTAGAATATTCCTCAAACGTCCAGCGGGTGAACACCGACCCGGCGCTCAATCCCTGGCGGTTGAGCCACCACCCGTCGCCCAGCGACACAGGTGCGGAATTAGCCGTTATGTCGGTTGGAGCAGGGAAATACGTCAGCTTTCCGTCGCTACCGATAGTGACTCCGACCTGGTTGGCATAGTCGCCGTTCATCTTGAAGGCTGTGGCTTTCGGAAGCGATCTCACGCCGGAACCCATAACTACGGGGGTAGACTGTTGCGGAGTCGAAGTCTCGGCAACGGCTGAAGTTTTGTGGGAACAGGATGCCATAGCGGCGGCAACCGGAATAATCATCATAAATATAAGCTTTCTCATTTCTTAGAGTCTTAAATGGAGGATCTCCTTATTTTTCTTTGCACAAAATTAACACTTAAAGCCGACTTTTTCAAGCCATCCCGAAGCATCTCTCCCGATTTCCTCAGAAGCTTACCTGAAGCAACGCCTCGATACGGTTGTCGTGAGCCTGAGTGCCTCCATAATCCACCCGGCGCCCATAAAGATATTCGGCACCAATCTGAACTACGGAATTCACCTGATAGAACACGTTTCCACAAACGTATTGAGCATAGCGATAGCCACTCTTCCAGCTTTGCTTCGAGTCAGTGAAATCCTTGGCGTATGTTCGCACATGGCTATAGGTTGCCGTGCAGAAAAGATTGGGATTAAACTGATAGCGGAGGCCGGCATATCCGGCCCAGGCCTTCACAGGATCAAGCACTGCGCTGTTATCAGGATCAGGCGCAAGGTCCATGCCGGTGCCGGATAGATCCTGAATATAGCTGGCGATTCCCTTACCGTAAACAGCCTGCCATACACAAGACAATCCGCCGGAAATCGGAGTTGAACCGCTCGTCTTTACGCCCCACCCCACTTTGTCGACATTCTTCTCGGTTTCAAGATTTCGATAATAGAGATTCCTGATGATTCCCGACACCCGCAGCCAGCCGTTGCCTTCGGCCCAGCTCCGCTGGATATAGAATGGTATATCAGGCACTCGCTGACTCACAGCCGCAGTATTATAGGAGGTGGTGAAGGATTGATTGGGATTGTCGAATCCTATTCCTGCTTTCCATTCGTGATCTTTTCCAAACGTGGGTTCGTAGGCGATCATTCCGTGGATCACCCCTGTAAAGGCATTAGGACCCTGATTGTCGATGGTTGCCGGAGAGGCGGCCGCGTCTGAGAAGATCGAGAAGGCATAGCCGGCCGTTATCCCGCGATATCTGAGATATGCCATATTCAGACTGGGGGCATAGCCATCACCGAGGAAATTAATGTCGACGTAAGCTCCGAGCTGATCGCTCAGGCCCGGAAGGGCCACAATATTGAGATAGACGTTGCTCCGCTGACCGCTGAAACGGAACATCGCCCCGTTGCCCGGAACTTTCGACATCGGGATCGACGACGTTATGAAAGAGTTTGCCTTTGGCACCGGGGCTCCGAAATCGTAGACTCCGATGGCCTCCAGATTCACACCTATACCCATATAAAACTTCCTCTCCTTGCCAAACAATGCGAAGCGTGGCACGTCGGGAAGATTTGCGATGTGGGGAGCATTTTCATGCAAGGTTTTGACATGGAATGCGGTGTCGGAATGTTCTATAAAGCCGATTTTATGGTCGGGGGTCTGGGCGAAAGCGGTTCCGGATGCCAGAACTGCGCCGAGGATCAGGATCTTTTTCATAAGCCTCACGATTAGATATAGAAAAAATGGTTTGCGGATGCTGAAGACATCCACAAACCTATAACAACCGGATCAAGGCTTTTGTTAGTTCTCTCCGGCGATGATAACCGCGATTTCCTCAATCAGTAGGATTCTGATTCGTTGGGGAAGCTCCCTGATTTGACGTCGGCCACGTAGTTTTCCACAGCCTCAGTCATTATTCCGGCCAGATCGGCATATCTGCGTAGGAACCGAGGGGAGAATCCCTTGTTGATGCCGAGCATATCGTGCATCACGAGCACCTGCCCGTCGACGCCACCTCCCGCTCCGATGCCGATCACCGGAATCGAAACCTCCGAGGCAACTTTCGCAGCAAGGCTGGCAGGAATCTTCTCGAGAACGATGCTGAAACATCCGAGTTCCTCAAGCAGCTTCGCGTCTTCAACAAGTTTACGAGCCTCCGCTTCCTCTCTGGCACGGACGGCATACGTGCCAAACTTATTGATGCTCTGCGGAGTCAGGCCAAGATGACCCATCACGGGAATACCCGCGCTAAGAATCCGCTCCACGGATTCCCTTATTTCGGCACCCCCCTCGATCTTCACCGCCTCGGCATGACTCTCCTTCATGATCCTGACGGCCGAGGAAAGAGCCTCAATGGGATTGCCCTGATAGGAACCGAACGGAAGGTCGCAAACCACGAGTGCCCGCTGAACGCCTTTCATTACGGATTTGGCATGATAGATCATCTGGTCGAGTGTGATCGGAAGTGTGGTGGCGTTGCCGGCCATAACATTTGACGCGGAATCCCCCACAAGAATGACGTCGATCCCCGCGCCGTCGAGAATCTTTGCAGAAGAATAGTCGTAGGCTGTCAGCATGGAGATCTTCTCTCCGCGCTGCTTCATCTCCACAAGGCGGCGAGTGGTCACCTTGCGGGCATTGTCTATTGTATTTGTTGACATGTCAGGGTTGATTTTGGTCTGCAAAGTTACCACTATTTTCCGGTTTACGCACCCTTCGGCCTATATATTTTGAACTCAACGCGAAAAATGTTAACTTTGCACTTGATTCCGGAATCCGTGGTGCCGCCCGTGGCTCTCGGCCCCCGGAACCGGCCCCGCAAGCGGCCTTTTCATCCACTAAAAGACAACTCAACGACATACAATGGAATACAACCATCGAGAAATCGAACAGCGCTGGCAGCAGTATTGGCGCGACAATGAGATCTACAAGGCTTCAGAGAAGCCCGGAAAAAAGAAATTCTATGTGCTCGACATGTTTCCCTATCCTTCCGGAGCGGGACTGCACGTGGGCCATCCCCTCGGATATATCGCGAGCGACATATTCTCAAGATACAAACGCCAGCAGGGTTTCAACGTGCTTCACCCGATGGGCTATGACGCCTACGGACTGCCCGCAGAGCAGTATGCCATCCAGACGGGTCAGCACCCCGAGAAGACAACCCTCAACAACATAGCGAGATATCGCGAGCAGCTCGACAAGATCGGATTCTCTTTCGACTGGAGCCGCGAAATCCGCACATGCGATCCGGAGTATTACAAATGGACCCAGTGGGCGTTCATCAGGATGTTTAATTCCTACTACGACACCAAGGAGCAGAAAGCACTCCCCATCGAAAAGCTGACCGAGCATTTCGCCAAGCATGGAACCGAGGGAATATCGGCGGCCTCCTCTCGCAATCTCGAATTCACGGCATCTGAATGGAATGCCATGACGGAGAAAGAGAAGGCTGACGTGCTCATGAACTATCGCATTGCATATCAAGGGGAGACGATGGTCAACTGGTGTGAGGCTCTTGGAACTGTCCTTGCCAACGACGAGGTTTCGGAGGGAGTCAGCGTCAGAGGCGGCCACCCCGTGGAGCAGAAAGTGATGAACCAGTGGTGTCTCCGCGTGTCGGCCTACGCACAGCGCCTGCTCGATGGACTCGACTCGCTTGAATGGAGCGACTCGCTGAAGGAGACCCAGCGCAACTGGATCGGACGCAGCGAAGGTGCAGAGATGAGATTCCCGGTTGTAGGGAAGGATATCGACCTTGAGATTTTCACCACACGCGCTGACACGGCTTTCGGAGTGACCTTCATGGTGCTTGCCCCGGAGTCAAAATATGTCGATATGGTCGTGACCCCCGAACAGAGGGAGGCCGTCGATGCCTATATTGCTGAAGTGAGCCATAAGACTGAGCGTGAACGCCAGATCGACAAGAAGGTTTCCGGAGTCTTCACCGGAGCCTACGCCCGCAACCCTATCAGCGGAAAGGAGATTCCAATCTGGGTGAGCGACTATGTGCTTGCAGGCTACGGCACGGGGGCCATCATGGCGGTTCCTGCCCACGACTCGCGCGACTATGCCTTCGCCCGCAAATTCAACCTCCCTATCATTGCGCTGATCGAGGGAGCCGACGTTTCTGAGGAGAGCTTCGATGCGAAAGAGGGGAAAATGACCAATTCTTCAAACGGTGAGCTTGATCTGAATGGCCTGGAGGTGAAAGACGCCATCGCGAAAACGAAAAAGTTTATCGAGGAGAAAGGGATCGGACGCGTGAAAGTGAATTTCCGCCTGCGCGATGCCATTTTCTCACGCCAGAGATATTGGGGAGAGCCTTTCCCTGTGTATTATAAGGATGGAATCGCCCATGTGATGGATGAGAGCGCGCTTCCGCTGCTGCTTCCGGAAGTCGACGCTTATCTCCCCACCTCCACAGGCGAGCCTCCGCTCGGACGCGCGAAAAACTGGAAAACCCCCGAGGGATATCCCATCGAGCTCTGCACCATGCCGGGCTTCGCCGGATCAAGCGCATATTATCTGCGCTACATGGATCCCCGCAACAACGAGGCTCTCGTCAGCAAGGAGGCGGATGAATACTGGCGCAACGTGGATCTATACGTTGGCGGAGCCGAACATGCAACCGGCCATCTTATCTATTCCCGATTCTGGAATAAATTCCTCTATGACCTCGGGCTCGTGGTGGAGCCGGAGCCTTTCCGAAAACTCGTGAATCAAGGAATGATCCAGGGGCGCACAAGCTTCGTTTATCGCATCAAGGACACCAATACCTTCGTCAGCAAGGGGCTCAAGGATAATTATGACGTCACTCCGATCCGCGTTGACGTAAACATGGTTCAGAACGACGTTCTCGACCTCGAGCGGTTCAAGAAATGGCGTCCTGAGTTTGAGACAGCCGAATTCATTCTCGAGGATGGCAGATACGTCTGCGGATATGCCGTGGAGAAGATGTCGAAATCGATGTTCAATGTGGTGAATCCCGACGATATCGTGGATAAATACGGAGCCGACACGCTTAGGCTTTATGAAATGTTCCTCGGCCCTATCGAGCAGTCGAAACCTTGGGACACCAACGGAATTGACGGAGCCAACCGTTTCCTGAAGAAACTTTGGGGACAATTCCCAAAAGTCGACACCGGCAACCGCAAACCGATGACCCGCGAGGAGCTCCGCATCATGCACAAACTCATAAAGAAAGTGACCTCCGACATCGAGAATTTCTCTTTCAACACTTCCGTGGCCGCCTTCATGGTGGCACTCAACGAGCTCACCGCAGCGAAATCTGACAGCGCAGAGGCAATGGATATCTTCACGCGTCTCATCGCCCCCTTCGCCCCCCATATAGCGGAGGAATTCTGGAAGATGCTCGGCAACGAGGGAAGCGTGGTTGATTCCGAATGGCCGGTATGGAATGAGGAATATCTCAAGGAGGACTCAGTGAAATATCCCGTCAGCTTCAACGGCAAGACGCGCTTCATGATCGAAGTGCCCGCCGACTCCGACAAAGCCGCCGTAGAGGCCGCTGCCCTTGCCGCGCCCGACGCTGCCAAATGGCTTGCGGGGAAAGAGCCGCGCAGAGTCATCGTGGTTCCGGGGAAGATCGTCAACGTCGTGATCTGATTCCGCCGCGTGTGCAAAGATTTTTATTGACAACCCCCGCCGATGAAGCTTTAGCGCTTCCCGGCGGGGTTTTCATTTATTCTATTTCTCCTTTATTTTTGTCTTCTTTCAACCTCTGCGCCTCTTTCTGTGTTCTATCTTTGAGGAGATTCAAACAGGTTTATTAATTTTGCATCCGCTAAAAAATATATCCTCTCCCAAAATTGACAGAAATCTGACTTTCAAACAAAAAACTATGTCCCGACACATAAAGACGTTGTTTTGGATTTTAACGCTCCTGCTTCCGGCCACTGCGGGAGCACAGCTCGTACCCGTTCCCGACCAGAAGGAATTTGTGGATTCCCTGAAACATGAGCTCGACTTCGGCCCGTATTTCGGCCTCTATAAAGACAATTATTTCACTGTCGGCACCGACCCTCTGACCAAACCGACAAAAACCAATTCCGACGTGAAATTTCAGATTTCACTCGCAATACGTCTCACCGACAACGTGCTTCCATTGAAATCATTTCTCTTCCTGATGTATACCCAGAAAACTTTCTGGAACGTATTCGAGAACTCGATGCCGATGCACGACCTCAATTTCAATCCGGGAATCGGATGGTCGATCCCATTTTTCGGCAAAGACAGGTATCTCGGGAAATTCACCGTTATGGCCGAGCATGAGAGCAACGGACGCGACAGCATCCAGTCAAGAAGCTGGAACAAGATCTCCTTCAGCGGATCGACACTCATCGATGAATATCTGATGGTCCACGCGAAATTCTGGATTCCGATCGTCGACGGAGAAAACAACCGCGACATCCTTAAATATTGCGGCATATTCCAGGGTGGAATGGTGCTCACGTCTCGTAATAAGCGATGGACTTTCGGAGTGACTTGGGTGAAACGTCAGGGATGGAACCTGAATTTCAACACGATATGGGATGTTGCCTTCCGGGTGTCAATGAAGTCGAGCCTTAATATCTACGCCCAATACTACAACGGCTACGGAGAGGGTCTTCTCGATTATAAACAATTCCATTCGCGCCTCCGGGTGGGAATTATGTTCAAGCCCAAATTTTTCTCTGAATTCTGAAAAAAAACCGACCCATGAGCATAGACTTTACCCCCTTATTCCGTCCCGCCTTCCTCAGGCTTGCCCGACGCACAGATTCCTGGCGATACAGATCTCTCCAGATGCAGGCAAAGGTGCTTCATTCATTGGTTAGAAGAGCCCGACATACGGCCTTCGGCGCCTACCACGACTTCCCCTACATGATAGAGCAAAAGCGTCCCTTTCCATCTCTTCTGGATTCCTTTCAGAGGAACATCGACGTGGTGGATTATGAGGGACTGCGACCCGACATAATGAGGATGGTGAATGGAGAGAAGGATGTGTTGTGGCCCGGAGTATGCCGGAATTTTGCCCAATCGTCGGGAACATCGGGTGGAAAATCAAAATTCATTCCCGTCACTGACGCATCACTCTCCGGCAACCACTACAGGGGAGCCGCCGACGCGGTGGCCCATTATCTCCGGCTCGTGCCGGAAAGCCGCATTTTTTCGGGGAAAGGCTTTATCCTGGGAGGCTCTTTCGCCAATACGCTTGCAGAAGTGCCACAGGGAGTAAGGGTGGGAGACCTCAGCGCCACTCTTATCAACAAGATCAATCCTCTGGCGAATTTAGCGAGAATTCCCGACAAGAAAACCGCTCTTATTGCCGACTGGGAGAAAAAACTTCCCGCTCTTGTGAAAGCCGCGGCCAATAGAAACGTCACCAACATTTCCGGGGTGCCATCCTGGTTTCTGACCGTAATCACAAAAATCATGGAAGAGAGGGGCGCCGACCGTATCTCCGACGTATGGCCAAACCTTGAGGTCTTCTTCCACGGAGGCATCTCATTCGAGCCTTATCGAGAAACCTACAGCCGCCTCACCGACCCAGCGAAGATGCACTTCCTTGAAACATACAATGCAAGCGAGGGCTTTTTCGCCGTGCAGAATGACTTCGATGATCATTCGATGCTCCTCATCATTGACCGCGACGTGTTCTACGAATTCATCCCTATCGATAATCCCGGGGAGAACCCATTGACAATCGCAGATGTGCAGCCGGGGAAAGTTTACGAATTGCTCATCTCCTCAAGCAACGGCCTCTGGCGCTACCGGCTCGGAGACACCGTCAGGGTGACCTCGGTCGATCCTGTCAAGATTCAGATTGCCGGACGCACACGCAGTTTCATCAATGCCTTCGGAGAGGAGCTTATGGAGGATAATGCGGAGAAAGCGATCGCCGCGGCATGCGACAAAACGGGAGCGGCTGTGCTCAACTACACCGCAGCGCCACTCTATGCCACTCAGGGGAAGCGCGGAAGGCATCAGTGGATCGTGGAATGGGCAAAGCAACCCTCCGACATTGGATTCTTTGCGCAGACTCTTGACGCGGAGCTCCGTAAACTCAACTCCGACTATGATGCCAAACGGGCCCACACCATTTTCCTCGATCCTCCGGAGGTCATCTCCGCGCCCAGTGGCCTTTTCGACCTCTGGCTCAGAAGTGAAGGAAACCATAAACTCGGAGGGCAGAGAAAAGTGCCCCGTCTCAGCAACGACCGCCACATCCTCGACCGCCTCCAGGAACTCATGAAACGCAAATAGCGCAAAAAAGCCCGCAAAAAACAACAAAAATTCATTGAAAAATTGGGAGTTTACCGATTTTTTACTAATTTTGCGCTTTCAAAAGAAACAATTGACTTGACAATAACATAAAACCAACAATACAAACCACTTAACCCTATGAAAAGATTGATCAATGTGCTCATGGCTCTCTGCCTCATCGCACCGGCTTTCGCCCAGAACTACTCCAAGGCTATCGAGAAAGCTCAGGCCAAGGAAGTTAAACAGAAAATGAAGGAATATAAGAAAGCCGGCTTCGAAATCATGGGCAGCCGCACCATGGAAGTGGCTCTCAACAAGCACTACAGCAAGCTCAATGAGCTCGGCGACGATGCAACCGTATTCGACGGCATCTCTTCACGCACCAAATCAAAAAATATCGGCGAGCAGATGGCCATCAACAACGCAACCCTGAAATATGCTCAGAAAGCGGGGAGCACAGTCAAAGGCCGCGTGGTTAGCGATGGTTTCGCTGACGCATCTGACGCCGAGGGAGAATTCGACAAATTCTATCAGGCCTACGAAAGAACCGTGGAACAGAAAGTGAAAAATGCCCTCATTCCCAGCTATTCCATCTGCAAGACAAATCCCGACGGAACATACGAGATCCAGGCTTTCTTCATCGTGGATGAAAGCAAGGCTAAAGCCGCTCGTCTGGCTGCTCTCGAGGCAGCACTGAAGGATTCCGAGGTGGCTCAGAAATATGCTGAGAAAATCCGTGCATTCGTCAACGAAGGTGTTGCTGAATAAGAATCTACGCATTGAAGGCTATGCGCCCGGAAGAAACTTGACAGTTTATTTCCGTGCGCATACTTTCTTAGACATGACAAACATATCCTGACCAAATGAAACATAGAAACTCTATCTTTTCCGGGCTTGTGCTTGCCTCTGTGATCGCAGCGGTGCCCTACGCTTATGCCGACAAAAAGAAAACAGCTGAAGAGGAAGCTCCTCAAGAAAAAACCGACTACAGGTTCCGTCAGCCTGCCACTCCGAAAGGAATTATTCCTGTCAATACGGTGGTCTATACTTATGGGCCATGGTCTGTCCATACTATGAGAGGAGACCTCATGCATCTTTCCAAGAAAGACATTGTCGGCTTCGGCGTGAATCCCTCAAATATCAACTATTTCGTGATCCACGAAGATAAAAAAGGTCGTCGCGATGGTATGATGTATTCTACTACAGCACCGGAAGACGCCCTCAATAAATTCGATGTCAAGAAATATGGGAATCCATCTGCGGTTGTCTATACTCCGGATGCACGCAAAGTATGTATCGCCACGGAAAGCGGTCTCTACATCTTTGAACCCAGAAAGATGACCATGCTCGACAAGTTTGATCTTCCCTTCGTTCCCACCTCCATGTCAATCAGCGACAATGGTTATTATCTTGCCCTTGTCAGCGGTGACCGTGTGGCTGTCTATAATTTCGAGGAGAAGAAACAGCGTCGCGACTGGAACTACGGCACCGAAGTGACCGACGTCACATTCAACAACGGAAGCACTGAATTCGCTGTCTTGACCAACGACGGACTCCTGTCTATCTACGACACCCGCTCCTTCAATATCAAGAGCGATCTGGAGAACCTCGGACAAGGAATTGCATGTGCTTTCAATGAAGATGGGAAATACATGGCCGTTGCAACCTCTCCGACTGAGATTGAGCTTATCAACCTCGTGCGTCCTGACGACCGCAATACAATTCCCGTTGAAACCGGTAGCTTGGGCGACCTTACATTCATCAAAGACTCCGCCGGCAATTCAATTCTCGTCTATGGCACAAACATGGCTCTTGGTGCAAAGCGAATTTCAGGCCTTGAGCCCAGCTACAACAAGCTGATCGCCGGAGAGGTTGACAGATTGATGGAGGAATGGCAGAAGATGATGCCGGGCGAGAGCATGGAAGACTATAAGCTCCGTGTGAACGACGAAACCCGAGGCCGCCAGCGCCGTCTCTTCGAGGATGAAATCTCGACTCAGCTTGCAGGCGACCTCCTCTCCGGAGAGAAGATGAGCCTCGGAAGCTATGACCGCGTCAACCAGCTTCTCGCAATCGATTTCTCTTCAATGCCGACGATCTATCTCCCAGTGCCGGAGAATGACGTCAACGCATTCCATGATGCCAATGACCTTTTGCTCAGCGACGTGCAGTATGGCGTTTTGCCCGATGACACTTTCGAGATCATCTACGCCAAGGTGTTCAATAAGGCCGACGGAAAAACTTACGAATACAACAACCTTGATCGCGTGTCGATGAATTTCATGGAGAGCGATGCCAACGTTGTCAGCCTCGACGTGCTCCAGCAGCAGCAGATGGAGGAGGTGAAACTTCAGGAGCTCCGCGAAAAAGTTGTTGAAGAGGCCCGCAACAATAACGTCATCACTGGCCACACCAACATCGGCGTTGACTCCAAGGTGGTTCCCGACTATGATGCCAACGGAAACAAGATCCTCAACTACGACGTGACCTTCACCTATCAGGTAGAACCGGAATTCTCCGCTGCTGAAGACTTCCCTCCCGGCAAATATCTCGTCAATGAATCCGGAGCTGCAAGCTCTATGCTCAAGATTGTGAAGGAAGCTTTTGAAGGCGACTTCAAGCAGCATCTCAAACCGGGTCAGAAAGTCAAGATCGAGATTTCCGGAACAGCTGACGCAACCCCGATCATCCGCACCATCAAATATGACGGGTCCTATGGAGATTTCGAGGATGAACCCATCATCGAAAATGGAGAGATGAACGCCATTACAGTCACCAAAGCCGGTGGTGTAAAGGAGAACCGTCAGCTCGCATTCCTCCGCGCTCAAGGCGTCAAGAAGTATCTGGAAGACAACGTTGAGTCGCTGAAAGATGTCAATGCCGACTATACATTCAGAGTAGACGTTGCTGAAGGCAAGGGTAGCGAATTCCGCAGAATCACGGCCCACTTCACCATCATGGACGTGTTCTGAGCAACACGCTCTCATAAACTTTTTATATGCAAATAAGGCGCGACACCTCCGTTTTTATAAAAACGGGTGTCGCGCCCGAACGCGAAAACCACTCACCTCTCTCCCCGGGTCAAAATGGCTTACGGGGAGTCCTTACAGACAAACCTACATCTATGACAATCAAAGAAAACACAAGAAAGACAATTCTTCTGCGTGCCAAAATGGCGCTCGGGCTCGCAGCCCTCTCAACCGTGGCCGCGACAGCATTCTCTTTTGTGGGGATGCCTCTGGCGGCTCCTCTTTCCTCAATGCAGGAACCGGATGAGAACGCCATCAACTCCGAGGTGGCGGCATCTCTCTACAAACATCTGAAGGAACTCCAATATGGTGGCGGCGATGAAGCTGAGATCGATGACGCTGCCTACAAAGCTTTCATCCCTGCGTTTGCAATCATTTCTTCCGACACTGTGTCGGAACAGGTGGCTGATCAGTGTCGTGGAATATTGCAGGATCTGAATCCGGCGCTTGCAAGAGCTGCCGTCCACGCCTCAATGAAAGGAGATAATGAAAAGATGGGCACGTTGGCACGCGCTTATGTCGACACCCGTCTTCTTCCGCAGATGAGCACCGCTGAGTTTCAACCGGACACAGAGCTTTATCCCTCTCTCGTCTACACAGCGGCCTCAAGCAGCTATAATGCCGGGAAAATTGACAACGCAATAAAATATTTTGAAGAATATCTCCGCACCGACGAGAAAAAGAACCGTGAGAACGTAGCCCTGTTCTATGGTCAGTCGCTACTGAAAACATCTCAGCAGGCCCGGGGACTTGATGCGATTGTCAGCGCAGCCAATGAGTTCCCCACAAACAACAACCTCCTGACCATGGCGATGCAGTTCTGTCTCGACACTTCCCGCCGCGACCTTCTCCCCCCACTCCTTGAAAGAGCCCTCTCTTTCAATCCTGACGATGAGAAACTGCTTAATCTGCAGGCGCAGGTAAACGAAAGCCGTGGAGAATTCCGCCCCGCACTCGATATTTACAACCGACTTGCCGAGCTCCATCCGAATAGTCTGAGCATCAGTGAGAGCGTAGCACGTTGCTACTTCAATCTGGCCACAAGCTACTATAATCAGAGCATCACGGCAGTCGACGACAAAGAAGTGGCAAAAGCCCGTCGCCAGAGCAACGCATATTTCTCAAATGCCGCTGAGAAATTTGAGGAACTCACGGAGAATGAGCCAAACAACCTTAAATTCCTGCGTGCCCTGACAATGGCCTACGCCTGCCTTGGGAATAAATCGAAGGTGGATGCCCTCAATGTCAGGCTCCAGGCTCTCGGCGACGCTCCAATGGCCATGAACACAATGCCGGTAACCATCGGCGACCATAAGGTAGAAGCCGCCGGACCGCGTAACATTCCCTCCTATCAGGAATATGCACAAGGTTTCGTGACAACCGAAATGACAAAATGGGCGAAACGTGGGGAATTTGAGAAAGTGGACGACTATACAAAGAGAATGTCGGCAGAAAGCATCCTCGCCGAGCAGAAACGTCTCAGCGCCATCACAGCAGAGAACTATCTGAAGGAGTATGCCAACCACATCGTGCCCAGTGAGTTTAAGCTTCAGCCATACGACGTGGAGAATGAAACATACGCTATTGAATCTGATTTCGGACCGGTCTATGTGAAAGTGCCCTTGAAAAACAAGGAGGCAGAGCTCTTCAAGTCAAATTGGGAGAAGATTCAGATCAGAAATACCAAATTCTTCATCAAGGATGACCGTATCGCGATCTCTACCATCACTTTCCAGGCTCCCAACGGAAAAGACTACACCTATAACTCATCGGCCGCTCTTGCCTACGAGCCTCCGGTGGTGTATGTGGACCCCGCCAAATTCTCGACTCCTACCACTTCACCAGTTGCTCCGAAAAACGACAAATCGGGAGGCAAGAAAATCGTGCTAACAGCTGAAAGCGATGTCGACAAGAATATCCCCGTCAACAAAAACGTCAACTCTAAAACCATCGCTCTCGTGATGGCAAATGAGAACTATAATAAGGTGACACAGGTTACTTCTGCACAGCATGACGGCGACGTTTTCGCCCGCTATTGCCGTGAGACTCTGGGGATTCCCGAGAATCAGGTGCTCGAATTCACCGATCTCACCTACGGCAACACCCTCTCGGCAATCAACCGCCTCAAGAACACAGTCAAAGCTATGGGCCCCGACACTGAGGTGATTGTTTATTATGCCGGCCATGGTGTGCCCGACGAGAACACGAGCGATGCTTACCTTCTCCCGGTGGATGCCGACCCGATGGTGATGGCCACTGCCTATCCTCTATCGAAATTTTATGAGGAACTCAGCTCGATGGATGCCGCCAACGTGGTTGTTTTCATGGATGCCTGCTTCAGCGGTGCCAACCGCGGCGAGGGTATGCTGGCGGAAGCCCGCGGCGTCGTGCTGAAAGCGAAACCGGCAGCGCCCAAAGGTAACATGTTTGTTCTGAGCGCCGCCGACGGCAACGAGACAGCTCTCCCCTGGAAGGAGAAAAACCATGGTCTCTTCACCTATTTCCTCCTGAAAAAACTTCAGGAATCGAAAGGAAATGCAACTCTTGCAGAAATTGCCGACTATGTGAAGGCAGAGGTTTCAAAGACTGCAAGCCTTCAGCTCAATAAACCCCAGAACCCGAAGATGACCGTCTCCGGATCGCTCGCATCCGAACTCGGCAAAAAGAAGCTTCGCAACTGATTGACCCGATATGAATAACGTAATCAGAACAATAGCAATTGCAATAGCAGCGGCTTCCCTCTCGGGGGGAGCCACTGCCTTTGCCGACTCCCCGGTGAAGAAAGTCAAGGGCAACTACACCTACTATGGCGATAAGAACGACTCCCCCGCAATGAGCAAGCGAAAAGCTCTCGAAGGGGCTCGGCTCGATGCCATATCTTCGGAATTCGGAACCATCGTATCTCAGGATATCCTTCAGGCTGATCGTGTGGGTTCAGATGGAGAAAACACTAAATTCCTTTCCCTGTCTTCCACTGAAGTCAAAGGGGAATGGATAGCCGACGACGGAGATCCCGTTTATGTGGTTTCACTCGGAAATGACGATTGCCTCATCGTGAACTGCAGGGTGTCGGGCACTGCCAAAGCGATTTCCAACGATGCTGTTGATTTCGAGGCCGTGGCTCTCAGAAACGGCAACACCAAAGGCAACGCTTCAACAGAATATCATCAGGGAGACCAGATGAATCTTTACTTCACGGCTCCGACAGACGGCTATCTCGCGGTGTTCCTGATGCAGGAAAACGGAGAGGTATTCAAGATCCTCCCCTATATCTCGGATTCTCGCCAGGAAGTTAAAGTCAAGAAGGATCACGACTATGTCTTCTTCGACGACACCAAGGCATCCGGAGAATTCGGAGATATCGACGCCTTTGAGATCTCCACAGACGGAGAAATCGAATTCAATAAGCTCTACGTGCTCTTCTCGCCCAATTCTTTCTCGGCTCCGGTCATGAACAAGCCCTCTGCGCCGAATGGCCTCCCCTTCATAAAGGAGGAGGATTTTTCGAAGTGGCTTGTCAAAAACCGGAAGAACGATCCGAAAATGGGTGTGAAGCAGATTAATCTCAAACTCTTTCCCAAATGATTCTCATGAAAAAGATTATAACTCTCGCCTTATCATGCCTGCTCGCATCGGCGGCCTCTGCACAGTCGCAGCCGAAACAGAGCATCACGGCTTCGTTTGAGGAATTCAGAAGAGGAGTCCTTGACAGGTATCAGGAATTCCGCCACACCGTGCTCGAACACTATGCCGACTTTCTCGAGGGTAAGTGGCATGAGTATGAACCGCTGGAACCGATGACCAAAACGGAAACCCCGAAACCGGTGAAGGTGCCGAGCGTGAACCTCAGCAAGCCCTCCACAACACCTGTCAAGATGCCGGATCCGAAACTTGCCGACATCCCGAAGGTTGATATTCCGGCTCCCGATCCTGCACCCCAACCGGGAGAACCCAAACTCCCCCCCTCCCCCTTTGACACTCCCAAAGCGGAAACTCCCCCGGAGGCTATAAAGGAGATTCCTCTCACTCTCAACGTTCGTCCAGACATGGGCGCTCCGGTTCTTGGCGTAAGCAAGACTCCCCTCCCGGTAATTCCGCCAATGGAGGAGGAAACCGAGTCAACGCCTGTGGAAGAGGAAGATATGACCGGGAAAGAGGTCGTTGATTTCTACGGGATGCAGATTGCCGTTCCGATGATCGATTTCAAAATCAGCGAGAGTCTTGACAAGGTGTCAGACTTCGCCCGCCATTGGAAAACTCTCGATGAGCAGGATGCTGCAGAAAAGATCGAGGAGGCTCTTATGCCCGTGATGGATAAACTTGGGCTGAACGACTATCTTAAGTTTGAGTTTCTCTGTGCCTACATGGATTCAAAATTCCCGAACTCCGGAAAATCACCGAAAATGTCGGCGGTGCACTATATGCTGGCAAACCTCGGATTCAACGCCAGAATTGCCGTTGCCACCAAATCCGGCGACCCCATCATCCTCATCCCGGCGGAACAGAAGCTTTATGCCGTCACATATATGAATCTCGGAGGAGAGAATTTCTATGTGCTCGGGGGCCGCAACGCAAATCTCGCGGGAAGCACCCTTGCAACGTGCGACCTTCCGAAGGGTGCGAGCTCCGGCAAGAAATTCAACATGCTCATCGATGGCCTCAACCTCCCCCGCAAAGACCGCCAGTTCGACGTGAACCATGGAGATATGCATCTATCCGGAAAAGTCAACGAAAACCTGATGCCTGTGGTCTACCGTTACCCGCAGATGTCAACAGGAGAATATGCCAAGTGTGTGCTCGACAAAGATCTGCGTGAGAGTCTTGTGGATCAGGTGAAGCAACAGCTCGGTGGGAAAGACATGCTGAAGGCCACAGACGAACTCCTTCAGTTCGTGCAGTCTGGATTCCAGTATGCCACCGATGATGACTTCCACGGCTTCGAGAAGCCCTACTTCCTTGAGGAAAATCTCTACTATCCCAAGAACGACTGCGAAGACAGAGCAATCTTCTACACCTATCTGCTCTGGAACGCTCTCGGAGTGGAAAATCATCTTCTTGCCTTCCCGGGACATGAGAGCGCATCCGTGTCGCTTCCCGGCAAGGACGTGAAAGGCACCAGCTATTCACACAACGGAAAGACTTTCTTCATCTCCGATCCCACTTATCTCGGCTCGAACACCGGAATGTGTATGCGTCAGTTTGAGACCACGCCTCCAACGATCGACTACGTCTATTCAAAATAATGAAAAGCCCTGGACACCGTCAGCCCCGCAAAAAAATTTGCGGGGCTGTCTTTAAAATTTGCAGGATAACGAAAAAAGTTGTAACTTTGCAGTGCAAATGGGCGGTAGAGGCGCGAAGCCTTGGCTGTTCATAAGCCAGGAGAGATGGCAGAGTGGTCGATTGCGGCGGTCTTGAAAACCGTTGAGGGTCACACCTCCGGGGGTTCGAATCCCTCTCTCTCCGCCAATTATTAAAGCAAATCCGCTGTAACTCACAAAGTTACGGCGGATTTAATTTTATACCCATACAAATTTGACCCCAAACCTCGGCCCATACGGATCTGTCGGTATCATAGAAAATGGTACAAGCTGTGTTTCCGGGGCATCTGTTAAGCACCCTCTACGGCTAATGGCAGGAGGATATGTCAGAGAGGACGTAGCCAAATGTTGCGGAAACTGATCGGCTCACTTGGATCGCCGTGGCTCTGAAGGATGATCGGGCCGTCTCCATGTTTCACAACCCGGGGGAAACCAACATATTCTGTTGTGCCCTGAATCTCATAATCGTTCACTATCACGCATCCATTCTGGATAACCGTCACCTTTGGATGCACCTTATACGATCCATCTTCATTGAAAACAGGAGAAGAATAGATGATATCGTAGACGTTCCACTCCCCGGGCTTACGCATCACGTTGGCCGTGGGGGCTTTCTGCTTGTAGATCGATCCCGTCATGCCATTGACGTATGTCTCATTGTCATAGCAGTCAAGAATCTGCACCTCATACATCCCTTGCAGATACACTCCGCTGTTTCCGCGTCCCTGGCTTTCACCTGAAATGTTCTCCGGCACCATCCACTCCAGATGAAGCTGGAAACTGTCGAAATTATCCTTCGTCTGAATATCGCCCTTGCTCTTGTTGACGGTCATGACGCCGTCGTGGAGATCCCATTCCGCAGCGTTACCTGTACGGGAACTTTTCCAGGCGTCAAGATTGGTTCCGTCGAAAAGCACTATCGCATCAGAAGGAGCTGAATTTGTGGCGATGTTACCCGGCGTCACCACCTTCGGCTGTGGGGTCCAGTATTCGCTCATTCCCGGGCGCATCTTCTCAGTTTCGGGATACTTTTTCGCCACTTCCTGAGCCGCCATGTTGCCTGCAGCCACCAGAGTCAATAAAGACACTGAAAGAATCTTATTCATCGATTTCATGATTTTACAGTTAAACAAACGCACAAAATTAGCAAAAAATCCCGGACCACCGGAAAATCTTCCCTTCAATTTTCCACCCTCACCCCAGAAAAAATCATATCAAGGAAATAGCCCCCATGTCAGCATTGCCCTCCCGTGCTGGGAGCGGTAGCTCCCCTCCCTCGTGCCAGCATTGCCACCCGTGCAGGGAGCGGTAGCGACCCTCCCTCGTGCCAGCATTGCCACCCGTGCAGGGAGCGGTAGCGACCCGTAGCCCCCGCCCCCCTCCTTGAGGGGGAGCGCCAGCTCCCCTCCCCGTGTCAGCATTGCCCTCCCGTGCTGGGAGCGGTAGCTCCCCTCCCTCGTGCCAGCATTGCCACCCGTGCAGGGAGCGGTAGCGACCCTCCCTCGTGCCAGCATTGCCACCCGTGCAGGGAGCGGTAGCGACCCGTAGCCCCCGCCCCCCTCCTTGAGGGGGAGCGCCAGCTCCCCTCCCCGTGTCAGCATTGCCCTCCCGTGCAGGGAGCGGTAGCGACCCGTAGCCCCCGTTCCGCATTGCTACCCTGGAGGGGTGGCACTTAGCGATAGTATTAGGCCGTGGAGGGAGATGCTGGGGCGTAGTGGTGGCGACTGATTAGTCAAGATGGCTGAGAAGTTCGTCGGCTGACATGGCTTCCATTCTGGAAAACGCGAATAGTTTCTTGCCTAAATCCTTGAAGGAGGCGCCGACATGATAGACGGAATCATCTACGATAAGGAAACGGTCGTGGGCCTTGCGATAGGTCTTGATTTCTATAGGGGGATATTGATGATTATGGCGTTCGAGGTCCTGTTGCAATGTGCGGCTGACGGTAGGCGTAAATATGAGGGCAGAAACCCCTGGCGCTCGCTTGGCAAGCTGACGGAACACCGTGTCGTCGATGTAATTGTCGATCATGACAATACGCCTCCTGGCACTTCGAACCAGATCACACATCAAGGTATAGGCATCGAATATCTGACCCTCAAAAAAGATCCCCTCCCGGGGTGGAAGAGTAGTACGAACGAAGAAATCCATTCTGTCGCTCAGCTCCTTTATTTGACTGTCATGCTCCGAGAGCCTATGGTCAAGCCGTCTTTCCATGTGGAATAAACGCTGATTTATACTGTATCCTTTCAGGAGATAGTCCCTCAACACCTTGTTAGCCCACGCTCTAAATTGAATACCTCTTTTAGATTTTACTCTGTACCCGATAGAGGTAATCATCTCTATATTATAATATTCTACTTGGTATGTTTTCCCATCTGCAGCAGTTGTCGCAAATTTTGCGACAACTGAAGCACCCTCAAGTTCCTCTTTTAAAGCGTTGGCAATATGTTTGCCAATTGTCTTAACATCTCGATCAAAGAGAGTGGCAATTTGTTGGCGGTTGAGCCATACAGTTTCATTCTCCAGCCTAACTTCAAGCTTAATGGTTGAGTCAGGCTGGTAGAGGATTATCTCATTATCTTGCGAAGAGGCAAATGGTAAAGGCGTATTCTCGTTCATTCTGCAAAATTAGCAATTTTCTAATATTATAGTGCTAATGGCGGGAGGTTTTTATGGTTAGTTCTCAGGGTGATGTTCGATCCCTCCGGGATCGGAGGGGTGAGGGGGAGCAGACCGCGGGTTTCACCCGCGGTTAATATTCTTAACGCCCCCTCCGGGGCTACATATAGGCTATATCAACGGGGTTAGAGAGTGGGGCCCTCCTCTGAAAGGGAGATAATATCCTGCAACTCCATCCGGGGCTTACTATCCGCTATCATTCAGCTTGTTAAATCGCAAAACCTCCCCCTTCCAGGGGGATAAGAACATTATCCCCGGGTGAAACCCGGGGTGCCCGTCACAACCACCATACCACCCTGGAAGGGTGGCACTTAGCGATGGTGTTAGATCGTGGTATTCCCCCTAGAGGGAGATGCTGGGGCATAGTGGTGGCGACTGATTAGTCAAGGTGGCTGAGAAGTTCGTCGGCTGACATGGCTTCCATTCTGGAAAACGCGAATAGTTTCTTGCCTAAATCCTTGAAGGAGGCGCCGACATGATAGACGGAATCATCTACGATAAGGAAACGGTCGTGGGCCTTGCGATAGGTCTTGATTTCTATAGGGGGATATTGATGATTATGGCGTTCGAGGTCCTGTTGCAATGTGCGGCTGACGGTAGGCGTAAATATGAGGGCAGAAACCCCTGGCGCTCGCTTGGCAAGCTGACGGAACACCGTGTCGTCGATGTAATTGTCGATCATGACAATACGCCTCCTGGCACTTCGAACCAGATCACACATCAGGGTATAGGCATCGAATATCTGACCCTCAAAAAAGATCCCCTCCCGGGGTGGAAGGGAGGTATTAATAATAAAATCAATCTTTTCTTCCGTCTTTGCCATTCGATACTCCAACCTCTCAAAGCGTTGAGACACAGCATAACCTTTCATGAGATACTCCCGCAACACATTGGTAGCCCATTGACGGAACTGTGTACCTCTCAGAGACTTCACTCTATATCCAACAGATATTATAACATCTAGGTTATAATATTTTGTCTTATATTTCTTACCGTCGGAGGCAGTTGTCAAGGAATCCTTGACAACTGAATTACTATCCAACTCTCCTTATTTAAATATATTGTTGACATGAAGACTGACATTCTGTTTAGAAGTTTGGAACAATTCTGTCATCTGCTGCTGGGTCAGCCATACAGTTTCATTCTCCAGTCTAACTTCAAGCTTAATCGTTGAGTCAGGCTGGTAGAGGATTATCTCATTGTCTTGCGAGGAGGCAAATGGTAAAGGCGTATTCTCGTTCATTCTGCAAAATTAGCAATTTTCTAATATTATAGTGCTAATGGCGGGAGGTTTTTATGGTTAGTTCTCAGGGTGATGTTCGATCCCTCCGGGATCGGAGGGGTGAGGGGGAGCAGACCGCGGGTTTCACCCGCGGTTAATATTCTTAACGCCCCCTCCGGGGCTACATATACGCTATATCAACGGGGTTAGAGAGTGGAGCCCTCCTCTGAAAGGGAGATAATATCCTGCGGCCCCCTCCGGAGCTTACTATCCGCTATCATTCAGCTTGTTAAATTCGAAAAATTCCCCCTGGAAGGGGGATAAGAACAGTATCCCCGGGTGAAACCCGGGGTACCCGTCACAACCACCCTACCACCCTGGAAGGGTGACACTTAACGATGGTCTATCTTCGATCCCTCCGGGATCGGAGGGGTGAGGGGGAGCTGACCGCGGGTTTCACCCGCGGTTAATATTCTTATCGCCCCATCCGGGGCTACATATACGCTATATCAACGGGGTTAGAGAGTGGGGCCTTACTCTGAAAGGGAGATAATATCCTACGGCTCCTTCCGATCTGCGTATCCGCTATCATTCAGCTTGTTAAATCGCAAAAGCTCCCCCTGGAAGGGGGAGAAGAACATTATCCCCGGGTGAAACCCGGGGTGCCCGTCACAACCACCTTACCACCCTAGAAGGGTGGCACTTAACGACCTTCTATCTTCGATCCCTCCGGGATCGGAGGGGTGAGGGGGAGCTGACCGCGGGTTTCACACGCGGTTAATATTCTTATCGCCCCATCCGGGGCTCTGAAGGCTATGTGTATTCCGGGGGTAAGGAGCCGCTGACGACGCACTTTCGGTGGTGACAGTTCATCTTATTCTGGAGAGAATATCGTCGGGAGATTGGTGCATCTGGCTAAATGCAACTATTCTTTTACCAAGGTCTTTGATAGAGCCTCCGATAAAATAAACGGTGTTATCAATGATAAGAAACCTGTCATGGACGTTGGTACAATGACTGAGCTTTATTTCAGGATATTGGGCGTTGTGTTTCTTTATATCAAGTTCTATCTGAGATTTCTTTGGATGGGTATAGATATGGGCCGTTACATTCTCATTCCTTTTGGCAAGTGTCTTCAATACACGGTCATCCACAAAATTGTCTATCAAGATAACACGATGATTTGCCTTACGGACTAAGTCTGAAATCAACGTGTACGCATCGAATATCTGTCCTTCATAGAAGAATCCCTCAATCGGTTCAGCTTCTTTATCATCAAGACGGGTTAAGATTTCTTCAAATTTTCTGTCGTGTTCCGAAAGATGACGATTAACAAGTAAGTAATTATGTTCAATGGTTTCAAGTCTCTGGAACATAAGCGCGTTATTCATCATAAAACTACGCATCGCAGTGAAGGCTCGCATTATCCGAATGTTAACCTCTATTGCTGTTTTAGATCGAAGAACACTGCTGAGCATGGCTACACCATTTTCTGTAAAAGCATGGGGAAGGTATTTGATATTATGCCCTTGTTTCAAGATCACATTTTGTGATTTCAGATTTCTTGAGCCTTCATTCAAGATCGCATTTTGCGACCTTGAATTTGATGTCGCATTTTGCAACATCAAATTTTCAGCTTCATCTTTAGTGAGCCTGAACATAAAATCCTCAGGGAAACGATCAATATTACGTTTTACCTGTTCATTTAATCTACGAGTCTCAACACCATATAACTGCGCTAAATCGCTGTCAAGCATTACCTGCTGTCCCCGAATAACATGAATGAGGTTTTCAATAGGCATTAGACTGGAATCAGAAGCTTCCGATAAGGGAGAGGTGTTGGTAAGGTTGTTTTCTTCCATTTGAGATTATGTTTGGAATGCAAAATTAGCAATTTTCTAATATTATAGTGCTAATGGCGGGAGGATTTTAGGGTCAGTTCGCATGGTGATCTTCGATCCCTCCGGGATCGTGTGCGGGGTGAGGGGGAGCACACCGCGGGTTTCACCCGCGGTTAATATTCTTATCGCCCCCTCCGGGGCTACATATACGCTATATCAACGGGGTTAGAGAGTGGGGCCTTACTCTGAAAGGGAGATAATATCCTACGGCTCCTTCCGATCTGCGTATCCGCTATCATTCAGCTTGTTAAATCGCAAAAGCTCCCCCTGGAAGGGGGAGAAGAACATTATCCCCGGGTGAAACCCGGGGTGCCCGTCACAACCACCTTACCACCCTAGAAGGGTGGCACTTAACGACCTTCTATCTTCGATCCCTCCGGGGTCGGAGGGGTGAGGGGGAGCTGACCGCGGGTTTCACACGCGGTTAATATTCTTAACGCCCCATCCGGGGCTCTGAAGGCTATGTGTATTCCGGGGGTAAGGAGCCGCTACCGACGCGCTGGCAGCAGTTCATCTTATTCTGGATAGAATATCGTCGGGAGATTGGTGCATCTGGCTAAATGCAACTATTCTTTTACCAAGGTCTTTGATAGAGCCTCCGATAAAATAAACGGTTTCATCAACTATTAGAAATCTGTCATGGACGTTGGTACAATGACTGAGCTTTATTTCAGGATATTGAGCATTATGCTTTTTTATATCCAGTTCAATCTGAGATTTCTTTGGATGGGTATAGATATGGGCCGTTACACCCTCATTCCTTTTGGCAAGTGTCTTCAATACACGGTCATCCACAAAATTGTCTATCAAGATAACACGATGATTTGCTTTGCGGACTAAGTCTGAAATCAATGTGTACGCATCGAATATCTGACCCTCATAGAAGAATCCCTCAATCGGTTCAGCTTCTTTATCATCAAGACGGGTCAACACCTCCTCTATTTTCCTGTCGGTATCGCTCAGATGTTTTTGTAATAGAAGTTGATGATGTTCTACCGTTTCTAATCGTTGGAAAATTCGCGCATTATTAATTAAAAAGCTACGCATAGCAGTAAATGCTCTCATAATGCGTATATTAACCTCAATCGCAGTTTCCGATTTCAATACGCTGCTCAACATAGCAACTCCATTTTCAGTAAAGACAAATGGCATATACCGATTACCGCCTCTTCCTCCATCTTGGTTTGAGGTCGCAAATTGCGACCTCAAACTTAAAGTCTCATCTTTAGTTAGTTCAAACATAAAGTCAGTAGGGAAACGATTAATATTACGTTTCACCTGCTCCTTTAATCGTTTAGTTTCTACTTCATATAATCGAGCTAAATCGCTATCAAGCATTACCTGCTGTCCACGAATTACATAGATTAGATTCTCAATCGGCATTAGACTGGAATCAGAAGCTTCCGATAAGGGAGAGGTGTTGGTAAGGTTGTTTTCTTCCATTTGAGATTATGTTTGGAATGCAAAATTAGCAATTTTCTAATATTATAGTGCTAATGGCGGGAGGTTTTTATGGTTAGTTCTCAGGGTGATGTTCGATCCCTCCGGGATCGGAGGGGTGAGGGGGAGCAGACCGCGGGTTTCACCCGCGGTTAATATTCTTAACGCCCCCTCCGGGGCTCTGAAGGGTATGTGTATTCCGATTGTAGGAGATACTATCCATCCGGGGCTCTGAAGGCTATGTGTATTCCGATTGCAGGAGAGACTATTCATCCGGGGCGGTGATGAACATAAGCAGCTATAAAGAAAAGATTCGAGCGTCTTCACACGAGGACGCCCGAACCACACATGCAAGTCTTAAAACTTGAAACCTAACTTACTTCTATCCTACGAATTTCCAATCACTATGAATACTGAAAAGTCAATGGATCAAGTTAACAACATTTCTATCACTTAGCATATCCAGTCATTATGACAACACGATTCAAGTCGTTTTGACTAAACGGCTGTTCCGTATATTCATTCTGCATGGAGCTTACTTCAAGTTTCGACCGGCTAACTCCCAGATTCACAAGAAGAGCGGCGACATTCTCGGCACGCTCCTTTGCGAGTTTCAGGTTGATTGACTGAGTGCCGGTGCCTTTGTCGGCATACCCCACAACTGTTGCCTTAGCCTCAGGATTACTCTTGAGATATTCGGCGATAGCTGCTACACTCTGTTCCTGCGCAGGGGGCACCTGCACCTGATTGATCGCATAGAAAACAGTTCTTGTAATGCTCTCGGGAGCCGGCATCGGCACCTCCTTCACAACCTCCACGGTGTCGCGTACAATCTTCTCAACCTCCACAATCTCACGCATGGAATTTGTGCGGTTGTTGAGCTCGTTGAGATTGGTCTGAGCCACGCAAGTCTTACACTTGTAGCCAGTTCCAAACTTGTAGGTGGCACCCACAAGGAGATTCATGAAAGAATCGAAACCATGGTCATCCTTTGAATTCCATCTGTCGGAAACACCATTGGCCTGATATTCAAGATTGAAATCAATAGCACTGCAAAGACGAACGTCCATTGAAAGGCCGAGCCTAACGAGCAACGAGCTGCTCGGACGTGCGAAAGCGCGGTCAAAACCGAGACCTGCAATCAGACGCAGGGAAACCGGTTTGTCATATTCATGGTTGAAAGTCTTGAAGATGTTCCAGAGACCATCAGCCGTGAAATGATAGTCATAGAATCCGGTGCAAGTAGACTGCGGGATTCTGTAGCGGCCTCTCCAGCCGCCGGCGGTGATTCTCGCTCCGATATAAGGATTGAAATGCTTACCGAAAGCCACCTGTCCGGCAGGGGAAAGCATCTTGCCGAAACCTCCTCCACCGCTCACGGAATAGGAAGCACCGAGACCACCCTGGATAAACCAGGCGTTGTCAATGTCCTCTCCGTCGGACGACTGGGCGAAAGCGGGCATAACAGCCATTACGAGAGCGCCCAAAAGATATCGTAATTTCATATCTGATATTATTAATAATTACTTCTTCATCCGCTCCTTGATTCTCAAATAATCCTCTCTCGAAAGCAACTGCTGATAGGTTTGCATAATATATTCTCCGACAATCGTCCCCTGGTTAAGGAGAATCTGATCGGCGAAAAACTTTGAATTATCTTTTTTAAGTTTTTCCAAATCATGATCGTCATTATCCTTATATAATTTTGCCATATAAGAATTTTTCGCTTTCAAAAACTTAAACAAAGCATCATTATCAGAAGTCCCAGAAAGAGAAATCACATCAGCCAATTCCAAACTGACA
Source organism: uncultured Sangeribacter sp. (assembly GCA_964425935.1). GTDB lineage: Bacteria > Bacteroidota > Bacteroidia > Bacteroidales > Muribaculaceae > Lepagella. The sequence continues at coordinate 6,166 of CAYROR010000007.1, read as the reverse complement.
GTCCCCCCTTCAATCACAATAGGCATTGAGAGATCATCGAGCGAGTCGTTTGGATTTCGCAGCTTAAGCGTTGCTACGTAAGGCATGGAAGCAGTGTCTGTACGGAAGAAAATTATCGAATCGTTACACACTCTCAACGTAGAGTCAATAACAACCCCTTTCGTGTCGAGAAGCACAGCCTCCGAATACCTCTTTTCGGGAGAAAACACCTTCACGTCGCATCTTGACTTCTTAGGAGCACCACCACAAGCTACGGCTATCACAAGAAAGATCAAAGCGGATAAAAATAAGGATACTCTTTTCATAATAATTAAGAAGGGCGGCGATCATCTCACCGCCCTTTCAAAGTTGAAGATTACTCCGGTCTACACTCAGAATCTGAAACCTATCCTCATGGTAGGCATTTCAAAAATCTTGATGTTGTGATGGTTCAGGCTGTAAACGCCAAACCCTTGCGGAGCGATCTGGATCACGTCATATCTGTATGAGAGGGGATTGAACTCCAGAGCGAGAAACATCCCGGGCATAAGGTTATATTCCACGCCCGCGAGGGCAGCGCCACGGAGAGCGAACATCTGTCCGATCTTTCCGGCGGGAATATAGACCTGCTGATCAACAAGAGTAGCATTAGGATCGCTACCCAGCGCGCCGGCTGAAGTAGAGGTCATATTATCTATGTTGATCATATTTCCGGTATATGGCTCGTTAGTTTCAATCCGTGCCATCTGGAAGCCGAAATTGACTCCCACGTATGGGAAGATGCGCTTATTCCCGGTCTTGAAATATCTCTCTGTTCCCACGTTGATAAACCAGTTGTTGGTAGCGGTAGCATTGACATATTTCGATGCTGGAAGCTCGTTGAGAATAGTGCCGTTGCTATTCTGATCCAGAATAGTGGGCTCTATATAGTTCTTTGATGGAGTGACGCCGATGCTCATGCCTCCTGAGAGACTTACGCTCCAGCAATCCTGCCAGAAGAACTTCCCCTGTACTCCCAAAATATTGACCAAAGAATTATCGTTAAACCCATTGATATTCAGGTAGCTGTTAAGAAAACCCGAACCGACGCTATTCTGGCCGGGGACTCCGCCGTTGGGAAGTCCTATCGAGGAATTTCTGAGTCCGATGTAAGGGAGAAGGAAGGTTGTGTTCTCATTATAGAACGTCTTGCTTTTCCCGAGCATCATGGAGAACTCCCACTGCCCTTTTTTGGGTGCGAACGATGCGCAATCCTTCGTCATAGAGCAATTTTCATGATCCTGCGCGAAAGCAGCACCGGCGAAAACCACCGACAGCAAGAATGTGCAAAGTTTCTTTGTCATTTTGTTTGGTTTAGAAATTATGTCCGGGATCTTCCGGTGTCGATTAACAAATTACCTATTCATAATTGTTGACCGTCACCGAAAAATTCATACCGTGACAAAGATTTTTACTGCTTAGATGCAGCAGATTCATATTTAGCTTGAAGTTCCTCAAGACGCTCCTTGATGAGATCAAGCTTATCTTTGGAGGCTGCGAGCTGAGCTGTAAGGAGTTCAATCTGAGAGGCGTAGGGATTATAATCATATTCAGCGTTGCCATTTTCAAGCAGCGTGAGATTATTCTGAGCCTCTTTCAGAGCATTCTCAGCAGTTGCGATAGTCTTATTCTCATTGCTAATGAGCACATTGAAATAATCTACGGCACCCTTAATAGCCTCAGGACTTACAGCGCCAAGATCATTGAGGAGGCTAAAGTTATTGTTAATGGCAATTACTACATTATTCATCAAGATGTTCTCACCTCTCAGATCATTAGCCTGACTAGCGATATCAGCGTAAAGTTGAGCATATTCCTCTCTTTTAGCATCGTATGCCTCGTATGCTTCCTTCTCTTCCTCTTTTGCCTTATCAAAGCTGTCAAGCAATGACTGCAAATTCTCCTCAAGAGTACCTGTTACAGTCTTCATCAAGTCAGAGTTAGCAATATAAGCTTTAGCAATTACGATTCGATTTTCAAGATATTTAACTTGACCGAAATCTCCGAAAAGCAATTTATAATATTGATAGCACTGGTAATCCTCTGGCTCAAAATTATAATTGAATTTGCAATAGCTTTTAACATATGCATTCAGCATTTCTGTGGTAACCTCGTCAACAAGGAAAGCCTCATCGAATTCAAAGTGATTATTACTACCATTATAATCTGGAGAATTGTATGGGAATCCAAGGTTACCATAAGCACTATGTGACTTTTTAATCAGATAATCTTTAGCATTAACATAGACTCCTTCATTGTCAACATACGTAATCGGAGCCTCCGCAACTGGTAACGTCATATCCCAATTATATATTATTGACGAAATATAGCTATCAACTTGATAGTCCTGAGGAATAGAAGAATAAGCCCAATATGGCAATTTAATCTCAGAAAGCTGGTTAGCTATAGCCTCCTGAATTACAGGAATAAGATCTTTCATTTCATCTCCAACTGGATCCAATGCTGCAATAGCCTCGTTCAAAGCACTCTCGGCTTTATCTTTATTTTCCTGCAATGGCTTAAGATCCGCATTATTGCCACCTGCAGCAACCCATTTGGTCTCTGCCGTTTCAAGATCTTCCTCCGCTTTGTTTATTGCTTTAACCATCTGAGTGTTTGCAGCCGCAACAGCCTTATCACAATCTGAATTAGCTTTTCCCTCTTTTGCAGGAAAATCTTGAACAGCTTTTTGGTATGCCTCGTCAGCGCTATCTCTTGTTGTTTCCGCATTTTTAAGATTTTCCTTAAGAGTTGCATTTTCAGGATCATGATCTATCTCTCCCTGAATAGCACCACATTCTTTTACAGCACGATCATATGCTGCCCAAGCATTATCCACTGCTTTCTGCGCATCGGCAATTGCCTGATCACGGGTGGCCATAGCCTTATTGGCAGCCTCATTATAAGCAGCTTGAGCTTCCTCTTTCGCTTTATCACAAGCTTCAATAGCATCCTTATACTCCTGATTTAAGGGCGAGCCGTTGTTAAGAGCTTCATCTAAAACCTCTGAAGCCTCGTTAAATGCATCTCGCAATTGAGCAATATTCTCTTTAGCAGTAGAAAGAGTCTCTGCCTTAGTATTAAAAGCATTTACTGCAGTTTCCACCTCAGCTTCAAGAGGAAGTTCTGAAGCTTTCACTTCATTACCCATATTATAAACAGCCTTTGCATTCTCCCACCCAGCATTTGCGACATCAAAGACTTTTTGAGCCTCATCCTTCTGACGGGTCATCTCATTAACACGAGCAGTTGTCCACAAAACGTCATTTTCATCAAGTAGATATTTTTTGAAATTACCTATATAAGTTTGATATCTACTCATATAGAAGTAATACAGAGATGAACCATTCATAACACTATTAAGTGTATAGCTTTGATCTTCCGGAACAATAACCATTTCATTCATACCGAGAGCAGCAACTTCAGCTGTAGGAACAAAAGTATATGCAGGAATAGCGATCTCCTCGTTTCCGACTGCCTGATATTTCTCCCACAGATTACCCACCTCATTATAGAGAGGCTGATTAGCGAGCTGAATATTCTTATATTCTATTTCCAGCTCTGCCATCTTAGCCTGGTTATCTTTTATTTTCTGAGTGTACTCCGACCACATTGTATAGACATCGCTGTTCGTCTGGAAATCCTCAACCTCAGCGATCTTATCCTCATAGGTCTTTATAGCATCCTGCGCATCAGCGATTGTCTTCTCCTGATTTTCAATCTCAGTCTCAAGAGTTTTCTTGAATTTGTCTTTAGGATGTGTCCAAGCCTGAGCCGACTCGTCATACATAAGATCGTTAAGCCATTGTGCCGAAAGACGTTGCTGTTTAGTGAGCTCTTCCGCTTTGGCATTGTAGGCTGCAAGCTCTTCAATATAGGTGGTGTAAGCCGATTCAACAGCCTGATACAACGTGGAACTTGCTGTATTGCTCAAGTTAAGCTTTGTGAGTTCCCACTGATAGAGAAGCTGGTCATACTGAAGCTGAGAGTTCTTGATCTTGAGCTCATTGTCAGCGATCAGGTTGTCGAGTTTAGCTTTCTGCTCGGCGATATAGGCTTCTGTCTGAGCTTTCTGATAATCCGCCCGAGCCTGAGCCTCTTCAGCCTGAGCCTGAGTCAATGCAGCCCGAGCTTCAGCCTCAAGTTCAGCAATTTTGATCGCTGATTCAGCCTGAGCCTTAGCGATCTCAGCATTGATTTTTGCGATTTCGGCGTTAGCCTTGTCGAGTTCAGCCTGAGCCTGTTTAGCGGCGGCATCAGCTGCAACCAAAGCCTGCTTAGCTTTCAGAAGGTTAGCAGTCTCCACCCGGATCTGTGTGATTCCGAATGGTTCATCGTTGTCGATACAGCCAGTGAGGATGGATCCGCCAAATACGGCAGCCACCGTGGCAACGACATAACTCCATTTTTTAATCATGAGCTATAGTTTTAGTTTAAAAATTGTGTTAATTAATCTCAAAAAGCAACGCAAGTCTGACTGTAACGGCATAAAAAATGGCTGCAATCAGATTGCAACCGCAAATTTACATAATAAAAATTTTTAAATTACCCCCCCCCGATTGTTAAATTTTGTTAATAATAGTGTTAAATAATGTTAATACTATAACCATCAAATAGTTACAAAAGAGGCAAGAATGGACCTGTTCGATCCCTCCGGGATCGTGTAGGAGGACGATGGTAGACCGCGGGTTTCACCCGCGGTTAATATTCTTATCGCCCCATCCGGGGCTACATATCCGCTATATCCACAGGGCGAGCCCGTGGTATCACCTCCCCCTAGAAGGGGGAGAACGGACCGCGGGCTTCACCCGCGGTTAATATTCTTATCGCCTCCTCCGGGGCTGCATATACGCTAATTCATCAAATCGCGGGACGGGGGATTTCGCGGCCGAGGGCCATGACGTAGGTGAGGGTGAGGTCGGAATCCATGATGATGATGTCGGCGTCTTTGCCAACGGCAAGGCTCCCTTTCCTGTCGTCTACTCCCATTATGCGGGCGGGCACGGCGGAGGCCATGCGGGCGGCGTCGGCAAGCGGAATACCGGCCGCCTTGACGGTGGTGCGGATCAGACGGTCCATCGTTGCGCAGCTGCCGGCGAGAGCCGAGCGATCGCGAAGCATTGCCACGCCATTCTCCACCATCACGCGGGGATCGAAGGAGGATTCTCCGGAAAATCCGGTCAGGAAGAGAGCGTCGGTCACCAATGCGGTCCTCTCCCAGCCCTTCACTTTATAAACGAGCTTCATGAGGGCGGAGGGAACGTGGGTTCCGTCGGCAATGATCTCGACGTCGATCCCGTCGAAAAGGAGGATCGACTCCACGGTGCCCTCCTCTTTATATATACCCTTCTTATGGGTAGTGGTCATGGCATTGTAGAAATGGGTGGCGAGCGTGTAGCCGTTGGCGTAGGCTGCAGCGATATCGTCATAGGCCGCCACGGTGTGGGCGATGCCTGCCACGACACCATTTTCTGCCATAAACCGTCCGAAGGCGAGGCCTCCGGGGAGTTCAGGGGCGGCATCCCAACGCTTCACGCATGGAAATTCCCTGACCATCGGTTCATACTCCTCCGGTTTCGGGAGGCGGATATTTGGAGCGAGCTGTCCGCCGGCCATCGACGGCTGGAAATACGGGCCTTCGAAATGGAGTCCGAGCACGCCGCTGAATGGGTCGGCCATCATTTCCGTGCATACTTCTGCCGCGGCGCGCATCTCCGCGTTGGAAGCGGAGGCCACGGAGGGGAAAAGCGAGGTGGTGCCATGACGGCGATGCACGTCGATAACCGTCTTGAAAGCCTCACGGTCAGCCTCCATGAAATCGCGGCCGCCACCGCCGTGGAAATGCATGTCGATCGCGCCGGGCATCACATAGCCACCTCCGGCGTCGATGATCCTGTCGGCATTCTCCACGATCCTCGAGCTGTCGGATATCTCGACGATCCTGGTGTCGCTGACCACTACTGATCCCCCATCGAGCCATCGCCCGTCGGGGAGAAGTATCTTTCCATTATAAATATTCGTCAACATAATTCCGCCTGATATTTTTCAGCTACAAAAATAGACATTTTTTCTGAAACACACAATATTTTGATCGTCGGACCAGGGTCGGACCATTGTCAGACCGGGGTCGGACCGGGGTCAGACCATT